>JAODMH010000138.1 GCA_025465035.1 Microbacteriaceae bacterium
GATCACGGCGACGACGACGTGCAGCCCGACCAGTGATGTCGCAAGCGGCACGAGCAGCACCGCGACGGCGGTCACGACAACGGCCGCGGCGTGAATGGTCGGCCGGGTGGCCAACAGGACATCCAGCAGGGTGAGCAGGACGAAGAACAGCACGACGGGTATCGCGAGCGAATAGGCCACCTCGAGCGCCGAGACCTCGATGTGTTCCTGTCCGAAGTACTCGACGGCGACCTCGACCGCCGAGCCGGCGGCGGCGATGACCGCGAACAGGAGATAGTGACCGTACCCCCAGACATAGGACCGGTCACGCCGTCGTTCGAGGCTCTCCCCCGCGGGTTGGAGGAAGTACAGCCACCAGAAAGCGAAGAGCAGGATGAGCCCACCGACCGCGACGACGACGAGGTCGCCGCTCACGCCCCGTGAGGTGATGACCCGCTGCACCGCGATCGTCACGGCAGATACCGTCTCGCCCAACAGGATGATGGTGAAGAGTCCATACCGTTCCGCGATGTGGTGCGGATGCCAGGTCGTGCCGCCGCTGCGTTCCGCCCAAAGCGGCACGGCGACATCCGCAATGGCGAGCACGAGAAAACCCGGCACCGCCAGCTCGTGGGGAAGCGCGAGTCGTGCGATCCAGCCGACCTGCACGACGCTGATCCCGATGGCGTACCGGAAGGCCGTGCGCCGGCCATCCGGATGCTCGCCGCCGGCCCGCAGCCATTGGCCGACCAGCCCGACCCGCATGATGAGGTAGCCGAGGGTGATGGCGGTGAAATCCTGTCCCGCGAAAGCCGCCGGCACTCCGGCCGCGAGCACGAGCACCCCGCCCATCTGCACGATCGTCATCAGGCGGTATGGCACGTCATCCGTGTCATAGGCGGACGCGAACCAGGTGAAGTTCATCCAGGCCCACCAGATGGCGAAGAAGACCATGAGGTATGGGCCGATACCGTCGGTGAGGACTTTTCCGGCGGCGATGCTGTGCGCCAGCTGCGCCGCGACCTGGGCCACGGCGACGACGAAGGTCAGGTCGAACAGCAGCTCGAGCGGACTCGAGACGCGATACGGCTCGTCGGAGTCGCGTGCCACCATCCGAGTGCGAAAACGAAGCGGTGGCGGCATGCACTCAGCATAGGGAAGGCTCGATACGCCCGCCCCTGGCCATCGCGGTCAGCCCGCCCGCTCCTGCTCCTTGCTCGGCCACGCCCCGATCTCGACGCTATGCGTCGGTGGCAGGTCGACCGCTCCTGGACTGATGTTCGATGCCGCCGGGTTCGCTGGTTGTGCGTCGTTCATTGGGTCCCTTCCCCTGAAATCGTCATTCGGACATGTGCTCCTGAGACGGTAGGCACCCGCCGCCGGCCTTTCCCCGACCGTGTGGCGGCGGGCGCCGCACTTTCATTGCGACCGCACCTCAACTGCGTGGTGCCGCAAGCTCTAGTGCCGAACAGGTTTCGGCGGCTGATTTGCTCGACGGGAAAATGCCGAGACGTTCGTCGGGCAGCTGGCAGGCCACCAGATCGGGAATCGCGAAGGACTTACCCGCGGGGATCGACGACCGGTCCTTCTCGAAGGTCCCGACGCTCCAGGATGCCGCGCACTGCTCGGTCGCGAGGCTGATCCGCTCGGCAACCGGAGTCGCCGCCTTGGCGTTGATGTCACCCGGCAGGTAGAAGGAGGTGAAGTGCATCGAGTTCGTGTCGGCGGCGCCGTAACACTCGGCGGTGTAGCTGATCGCGCCCTGAGAGGCGCGCGCAATCGCCAGGCCGGCGGCGGTGCATCCGAGGGCCACTACCGCGGCGAGCCCGACGGCGGCGATGCGATGCTTCTTGGTCGTGCGGCGGCGCTTCTCGGCGATGGTTCCCATGGTGGCCGACAGCATCCGCTCAAGGTCGGCGTCGGACGGGAGTGTGAGATGTGGATTCGTCATTGCGATCCCCTCAAAATGCTGAGTTCGTTGCGCAGTCGCCCGCGCAATCGGGAGAGCCTGTTCCGCACGGATCCGCTGCTCGCCCCGAGGGCCGTGGCCGCTTCGGTGTAGGTCATGTCTTCGAGCAGACAGAGCCGGTAGATCGACTGATCGATCTCGGAGAGACCGGCCACGGCAGTGTCGACGGCGGCAAGAAGCTCTGCGGCCTCGACGCTGTCATCCGGTGTCTTCCCGTCGTCCGGAATGGCATCATCGATCGGTCGGGAACTGCGATGACTCCGTTGGCGATCGAGCGAACGGTAGCGGTTCAGGCTCTTGTAACGGCAGGTCACCAGCAACCAGGGCAGCGCCGACTGGTGGATCAGGTGGAATTCGCGCAGCCGCTCCCACGCCGTCACGAAGGTGTCTTGCGTGACCTCCTCCGCCTCCTCCGGATCGCGAAGGATTCCGGCCGCGTAGGCGTAGACGGCACGGGCATGCCGTCGATACAGCTGCTCGAAGGCGCGCCTGTCACCCTCGCTCGCCCGTTCGACGAGCTCGCGATCGTCACCGGCGAGCGGGCGAGCGGAGGTCTCCCTGCCACCCGACGCGCTCCCCAGAACCTGACCCATACCTAGTAAGTGTCTCTCCGCGGCGCACCGTCTCAGTATTCGCCGTGAATTTTTCTCGTTCGTTGACCGCCTCGGCTGGCCGGGCAATCATGGGTAGGTTCCGAGTGAGCCTGGCACGAATTTTCTGGGGAGAAGATCATGGCAACTACCAGTGGACTGCGCAGACGCGTGGCGGGAGCGATTGCAGCGGGCGCACTGGCGGTCGCTATGGTCGGGCTTGCCGGAGGCGCCGCACGGGCGGCAACCACCTCGGCGCACCGATCATGTTCGCTCGATCTCGGCACCGGCAAGGCGGTGTGCGTCTCGGTAGGCCAGGATCTGAACGCGGCGGTGCTGAAGCAGGCGCACCTGCGAGTGGTGCTGCCCGGCGGTGCGGTCGGTGTGATGACCGCCGCTCCCACATCCGTCCAGACCGTTTACGTGCAGGCGCAGCTGTACTCGTACTCCGACTACGCGGGAGCAATGTTCCAGGTCACCAACTCCAGCGCCTGCAATGGATCGATGGTCTACCAACTCACCGACCTCGCCAGCTACGGATTCGACAACGACACCGACTCGTTCAAGAGCTTCAACAATTG
>JAODMH010000155.1 GCA_025465035.1 Microbacteriaceae bacterium
GAAGGGCAACGCTCTCGCTTCTGAGATCGTTGGTTCCGTGGGCGACGATGGCACGGACTTTCATTGAGCTCCTCAGATCACGGCGGTGATGCCGCCGTCGACATAGATGATTTGGCCGTTAACGAAGCGGGCCTCGTCCGAGGCGAGCCAGAGCGCCGGACCCACGAGGTCGTCCTCGTTGCCCCAGCGCCGCGCCGGCGTGCGGGATTCGACCCAGGTTGAAAAGTCGGGATCGCCGGTGAGCGCGGCGTTCAGCTCGGTCGCAATGTATCCGGGGGCGATCCCGTTGACGCGCAGACCGAGGGGTGCCCATTCTGCGCACATCGCTTTGGTGAGTCCCGCAAGTCCGGCCTTGGCCGCCGCGTAGGGCGAGGTTGTCGGTCGCACGATCGAGCTCTGTACCGAACAGATGTTGATGATGCTGCCCGTGCCACGGGCCAGCATGCCGGGGGCAACGGCCCGCGCCACAACGAAAGCCCCAACTAGATCGATGTCGACCACGGCGCGCCATTCGGCGATGGTCATCTCGAGGATCGGAGCGCGAAGCTGCACTCCCGCGTTGTTAACGAGCACGTCCATGGGAGGTAACGCTCCGATGGCGCTTTCGACCGCGGTCTCGTCGGTCACGTCGAAGACGACGGCCCGGATGCGATCCACCGCACCGGACTGCCGCGCTCCGAGCTCCGCTTTGGCGGCGTCCAGCGATGCCGCGTCACGGCCGTTGAGCACAACACATGCGCCCTCGCGAAGATAGCCTTCGGCGAAGGCGAAGCCGATTCCGCGAGATGATCCTGTGATGAGGACGTGATAACCCTCGTACCGGTCCATTCGCACCTTTCGTCGGAGACCACCGTGGTGCTCCGGATCTAGTATTACTAATACTACTTCCGTTCCGCTACCGCGAACGGCCGACCGTTACAGAATGAGGTGGGAGATGCTACGAATCGCACTCGTCGGCTCCGGCGCGATGGGCACCATCATGGCGCGCGACATTTATCCACGCCTGAGGGATGTTGTCGAGGTCGCCGTCGTCGTCGACCGCCATCCCGAGCGCGGCGGCCCGCTGGCCGATGCACTCGGGGCACGTTATCTGCCCTCGCTGGACGAGGCGATCGCCGTGGGTGGAATCGATGGCGTCGACATCCGCCTGCAGCACTCCGCACATCGAGGGGCGGCGACCGCCGCGATGGAGGCCGGACTACATGTGCTCGTTGAGAAGCCGGTCGTAACGACCGTCGAGGATGGCGCCGCCCTGCTCGAGGTTGAGGAGCGCTCCGGGGTGCGCGTGGGGGTGGCCGAGAACTACCCGCACCTGCGCGCAACGATCGCGACCCGTGTTGCGATCGACCGCGGCGATCTCGGTCGACTTCTTTTGGTCCGCAGTACCCGCGCCTACACGCTCGACGGCGTGTGGGCGCACACCACATGGCGGCAGGGTGCAGGCCAGGAAGCCGGCTTGCTGTGGGACCAGGGCACGCATCACACGAGCATGATCCGCTCCATCGGCGGGGACGTTCGCTCGGTGACGGCAGCTGCAAGCAAACTCGAAGTCCCCGGGGCGGAGGCGATTACGCTCACCCTCGAGCTCGCATCGGGTCTCGTCGCGCAATCGCTCTACTGCTGGGGCACGCCGATGGTGCCCGTCGAGACGGAGGCCTTGGTGCTGGGTGAATCGGGCCGTGTGGAGCTACGTGTCGATTATGACGGGATCGCGGGAGGCGCCGACCTCGTGACGCCGACCGGTTCAATCGCGCTCTCGCCGCGCGAGGGCTATTACGACAGCCATGCGACGATCGTCGAGGACTGGGTCGCTGCCGTCACGGAGGGTCGGCCGCCGCGGGTGGGGCTCGCCTCGGCAATCGCCGACGCCCATGTCGTCGTCGCGGCGCAGCGTTCTCTCGCCGAGGGGGGCCGCACTGTGATGCTGCGGGAAATCGCGTGATCCGCACCCACGTCGCCGAGATCGCCGTCGAAGAGGCCGCGGAACACGCCGAGGGACCCCTTTGGGATACTCGTCGGCGCAGCCTGCTCTGGGTAGATCAATATCGTGGCCTGGTCCGCGAGGCTCGGCTCGTGGACGGTCGGTTGCAGCAGGCGACGACGACCGACGTCGGCGGAGCGGTCGGGGCGGTCGTGCCGCGAGCGGCGGGAGGATGGATCGTGGCCGCCGGTACGGGCATCGAGATCCTCGACGAGGACGGCACACGACATCCAATCGTCGACGACGTATCGCCCGACGACGGAGTGCGACGGCGTTGGAACGATGGCAAGGTCGACCCGCTCGGGCGATTCTGGATCGGCACCATGGCGTACGACAAAACGCCAGGCGCGGGAAGCCTGTACCTTCTCGATCACGGCCGAATCACGACCGCGCTCGACGGGGTCACGATCTCGAACGGGCTTGCGTGGAATCGCGCCGGCGATGTGCTGTGGTACATCGACACTCCGACCGGGCAGGTCGCCCGCTTCCTCGTACATGGCGACGTAATCGAACGCGAGAACCAGATCGTCACGATCAATCCCGCTCACGGCAACCCGGACGGCATGACGATCGACGCAGAGGGATGTCTTTGGGTTGCGCTCTGGGGTGGCTCGGCCGTGCACCGATATTCCCCCGATGGCGAACTGCTAGAACGCATCGAAGTCGCCGCGCGCCAGGTCTCGAGCTGCTGTTTCGGCGGAGATGACCTCGGCACGCTCTTCATCACAACGTCCGCCGAGGACTACGGTCCGGCGGACCGAGTCAACGACCCGCATGCTGGCAAGATTTTTGCGGTGCGCCCCGGCGTCATCGGATTCCCTGCCGACGAGTACACGAGCTAGAAACGACGTGCGCTTGTGGTCGACGCGGTGCAACGGCTGATGGCGGAACCTGTCCGAGAGCCGTGCCAGCAGCCTCGTGGCGATTCTCGTTGACGGCCTAAGTATCAAGGCAGCAGACAGGTCCGCTATCAGTTGACCTCAACGATGGCGTCCGGGACGGTTCCCCACTCCTCATTCATCTAGGTGCCGTCCGACGTCTCCAGCGAGCCGACCGCCCGGACATATTTGATGTGACTAGAAGTTTGGGCCAATGCAGAAAGCACATAGAAGCCCCGAAGGTTCTCCCAGCCAGCGGTCCATGTGAGTCGGGCGGCAACCTCCCATATAGTCAGGTCGGGT
>JAODMH010000148.1 GCA_025465035.1 Microbacteriaceae bacterium
TGCATCCTGCAATTTCTAAAATTGGGAGCGAGCAACCAAACAAAAAGGCACTGCCGGAATGGCAGTGCCTACTGGTTGAGCGCGCGAGTGACCACGCACCGCTGACTGCTGTGCCGTATGAAAAAGAGCGCGCGCGCATCCACGGTTTGGATGGTGTGCGTTCTCAGCATTCGGCTCTCCCGAAAATCAACTCTCAGAATTGCAAGAATCCCAGGGTAACCCAGAATCCGGGCCCTTCTCACCGATGGCGCGCCGTTCAGGCCGCGCTGTCGGCGTCAGATGCCGATACGGACGAAGAAGACGTCGCTGGTCCAGATGGGGCGGATGCCGACCGAACCGCCGGGCTTCGGCGCATCCAGCACCATATTGCCCCCGGCATAGATGCCATCGTGTGCCCCGCCGTAGAAGATGACCAGGTCGCCGGGACGGGCATCGGCCTGCGAGATCCGGGTGCCAGACTGCCCCTGAGTGCGAGCATTGTGCGCGAGGTGCACGCCGACGTGCGAGTACAGGAAGAGCACGAAACCCGAGCAGTCGAAGCCGGCCGGGGTCGCGCCACCATAGACGTAGGGAACGCCGATGTACTGCTTGCCATCCGCGAAGATGCCGTCGAGGCTGAAGGAGGGGAGGCCGGGGTTTACCGCGGTGCCCGGCCCGGCAGCAACAGCACTGCGCGACGCAGCGGAGTGGACGGATGAGACTCTCGCGACCGGCGTCGGCAACGTGGTCGTGTACGAGTCGCGCGCTGCGGCGGTCACGGCCACGGCAGGCTCGACGACGAGGCTCTGCGCGTTGGTGGTCACGAAGCGCTGTTGGGCGGTCGAGGCCTTCGACTCGCTGGACACGGCGGACTGCGTGGTCGCATAGGCGGGAATGGCCAGCGTCCCGATGAGTCCTGTCGCCATCGCGATGACCGCGATGTTCATCGGGCCACGCCGGCGAAGAGCCGGCTTACGAGTCTGCCGAGCGGTTTTTTCGGGTGTTCCTGCGGGCGTGCGTCGTTCTAGTTCGGTCAAGAGTGTTACTCCTGCGTCCCGGCGACACTAGGTAAGTCGCCCCAACCCTTCGTTCATTGTGATCATTCTCGAAACCAGAAGGTGGTGAGAGAGACGTTCTGATTTCGGGTCCATTTACCGCGTTGTGGAGGTGTGGACCTGCCCAGGTTACGGGACTGTTACCGTTTTGTCACCTTGCAGCACCGCGAATGGGATGTTCAGATACCCACATAGACGTGGATCGCGACCTCATTCGGCAGTTCGATTCCCTCAGCGTGGCCCTCGACTTCGACCAGCACGTACGACCCGGCCCGGGAAAAGCTCGCCTTCGCACCGGGCAGAACTCCCGCCGAACGCAGCTGCTCCAGCAGCTCGACCTCGTACTGCACCGGCTCGCCCAGCCGGCGGATGACGCCCTTGACCGGTCCGACCGCCCCGAGCACGAAGTTGACGATATTGACGACGCCGTCCGCGAACTCTCCGGCAGCGTGGTCCCCGAGTTCGTCGAGGCCGGGGATCGGATTCCCGTATGGCGAGTGGGTCGGGTGTTCGAGCATCTCGATGATCCGTCGTTCGACCGACTCGCTCATCACGTGCTCCCAGCGGCAGGCCTCCTCGTGAACGAGAGCCCAGTCCAAGCCGATCACGTCGGCGAGCAGACGCTCGGCGAGCCGATGCTTGCGCATGACGTGGATCGCCTTGCTGCGCCCCTGGGGCGTGAGGGCGAGGTGACGGTCACCCTCGACGACGACGAGTCCGTCGCGCTCCATGCGCCCGACCGTCTGCGAGACCGTGGGGCCGGAATGTCCGAGCCGCTCGCTGATCCGGGCGCGGAGCGGAAAGATGTTCTCTTCCTCGAGCTCATAGATCGTACGCAGGTACATCTCGGTGGTATCGATCAGATCCGCCATGGTCCCTCACCACCTCTCCGCGTACGACTTCTCAGGTAAGCCTAACCTGCACACCGCCCCGGGCATTCCGGCAGGAGCGGCCCGAATCCCGGCCATAGAATTGACCCCATGCCGGACCTGACGATCCCTACCGACCTGCTGCCCGTCGATGGACGATTCGGCTGCGGCCCGTCCAAGGTCCGTCCGGAACAGCTCGCCCACCTCGCCGCAGCCGGCCCGACGATCATCGGCACCTCGCACCGCCAGGCGCCGGTGAAGGACCTCGTTGGACGCGTGCAGAGCGGCCTCGCGGATCTCTTCCGCATCCCCGACGGATACGAGGTCGTCGTCGGCGACGGCGGTTCAACCGCATTCTGGGATGCCGCCGCATTCTCGCTCATCGACAAGCGCAGCGAGAATCTCACCTTCGGCGAATTCAGTTCCAAGTTCGCGCAGGCGGCCAGTGCGCCGTTCCTCGACGCACCGCACGTGATCAGCGCTCCGGCGGGCTCCCGCAGCGAGGTCGAGATCCTGGAGGGGGTCGACGTCTACGCCTGGCCTCACAACGAGACCTCGACCGGCGTGATGGCATCCGTCTCCCGGGTCGTCGGCGACCCAGGAGCGCTCACCGTGATCGACGCGACCAGCGCGGCCGGCGGCGTCGACTTCGACGTCTCACAGGCCGATGTCTACTACTTCGCCCCGCAGAAGAACTTCGCCTCGGATGGCGGCCTCTGGTTCGCGCTCCTCTCCCCCGCCGCCATCGAGCGCGTCGAGCGAATCGCGAGCAGCGGGCGCTGGATTCCGGAGTTCCTCAGCATCAAGAACGCCGTCGACAACTCGCGGCTCAAGCAGACTCTCAACACGCCGGCGATCTCGACGCTCCTGCTGATGGAGAACCAGATCGACTGGATCACCGGCAACGGCGGGCTCGCCTGGGCCGATGCGCGCACACGAGAGTCGTCATCAGTCCTCTACGACTGGGCAGCATCCGTCGACTACGCGACGCCGTTCGTGGAGAACCCGGACCACCGATCACAGGTCGTTGTCACCATCGACTTCGACGAGTCCATCGACGCGGCCGCGATCGCGAAGACTCTGCGCGCGAACGGCATCGTCGACACGGAGCCCTACCGCAAGCTCGGCCGCAATCAGCTGCGCGTCGCGACCTTCGTCGCCGTCGAACCGGATGATGTGCGCAAACTGGTCGCATCGATCGAGTACGTAGTGGGTAGCCTGTAGTCGATGAGACTGTGGCTGAAGGACTCCGAGCGCAGGCCAGATCCCGCGCCCGTGAAGACGGATGACCGCAAGCCGATGCTCATCGGCATCGGCCTCTGGCTAGTAGCTCTTGTCGTGCTCCTGGTCGTGTTCGTCCCGCTCGTCGCTGCCGGAAACGTCTGGTGGCTGTGGACCTGCGTCGCCGGAATCGTCATCGGCCTCATCGGCGTCCTCTACGCCCACCGGCGCCGCCGCTAGCTCGTCGTCGTCCTCGATGTGGTCGTCGAGGTCGGTCTCCGCGTCATCGTCGATATCGACGCCGTCGAGGTCGCCCCCGTGCAGCACGTCGCTGCCGAGGTCGTCATCATCCTCGTCGTCGTCGTCATCGTCGTCATCGGAGTCGTCGTCATCATCGGAGTCCTCTCCGAGCAGATCCTGTGCCGTCTGGTAATCGGCGAGGCGATCGACCCACGGGATCCACGCGGGCGACAACAGGGCGCCGTCGCCGGGGGTGAGCTCGGTCTCGAGTGCACTCGGTGCCTCGCCGTTGACATGAGCGATGCTGACCGTCCAGCGCCAGCCGGGATAACCGGCGAGCGTCGTCTCGAAATAGACGGTCACGACGTTGTCGCCTTCGTCGATCGAACCGGCGCGCGCGCCGATCGTGTCGGCCGAGGTGATCTCGAGCAGAGCCCCATGGCCCAGCTCGAAGTCTGCGTCGGTCGCCGCGGTCTGGTCGGACTCAGGCATCGAGGTCGTCTGCTACCTTCCGCAGCATCGCGGCAATCGTCTTGCTGTGCTTGCTGTCGGGGTAGCGTCCGCGCTTGAGATTCGAGCCGACACCGTCGAGGAGCTTGACCAGGTCCTCGATGATGATGGACATGTCATCCGCCGGCTTCCGGCTCAGCTTGGCGAGGCTCGGTGGCGCTTCGAGCACGCGCACGGAGAGCGCCTGCGCGCCACGCTTGCCGTCGGCGATACCGAACTCGAGCTTGGTGCCGGCCTTGACCGTGGTTCCAGCAGGGAGCGCAGAGGCGTGCAGGAAGACCTCCTGGCCATCATCGGAACTGATGAAGCCGAAGCCCTTCTCGTCGTCATAAAACTTGACCTTGCCGGTGGGCATGGCAGTACCTCTTTCGCTCGAACTTAAGCCGTAAGCCTACGGGCACCCGGTGCCCCTTATCCTTGTGACTGTGGCAAAAGAAACCCCAGTGACCATTCATCGTAACGAACGCGTGCTCGCCTTCATGGCTCTTGCGATCGTCGCCGTCTCAATCATCGCGTTTTTTGCCGTCCTCATCGCCGCCGGCGCAGGGCTCACCTACAAGCAGTTCCAGTCCGGAATCTGGCCGAGCGTGGCCATCCTGCCGGATATCGGGCTGCCGATCGCGTTCGTCCTGATCCTCGCCCTGCTGATCACCAACCTGCGCAGGCGAAGTCGCGAAGCCAAGGCGAGCATAAAGAAATAGCACCAACATTCTCGGGCGTCGTAGCTGGGGAAGGAAACCGGTCCGTGCCTATGAGCAACACGCTGTCGCTCGCCACGCGCCTCAGAGCGATGGACGATGCCGATCTCACGCAGGCGCTGCGTGATCGCGGCATCGCCGCATCGGGCATCAAAGACTTCTTCGACCTCGCCGAGGCCTTTCTCGACCGCGCATCGATCCAGCAGACGCTCACGAGGCTCGATCGTCAGACTCTCGCCGTGCTCGCCACCATCGGCCAGCTGACAGAAGAGAGCGGCCCCCCGACCGCAGCGGATGTCGCGGCTCGCCTCGAATCGATCACGGGCGTTTCTCCCGGCGCCGAGTCGATCGCGGCACGCACGGCCGTCGCGACGACCCTCCTGCTGCTCGAGGCGGAGTCGCGGCGCTTCGCGGCCTACGACAGCGTGCGCGAGCAGCTGCGCTCCTGGCCTGCCTTCGGCCTTCCGGGGCTCGTCGAGCTCGCCACCGGCACTGCACCGGCCGCCCTCGAGCCGGTGCCGGACGTCGACCGTCGGTTCATCGACCGGCTGGGGGCGGAGCGCGCTTTCGCCGCGACGACGGCCATCACCGAACTTCTAGCCGAGATCGAACGCGAACCGGCGCGCGAACTCGCGAAGGGCGGCGTCGCTCTTCCCGACAGCAAGAGGCTCGCCAACGCGATGGCCGTCGACCTGGAATCGGTCGCCACCTTCCTTGCGGTCGCTGACCGAGCAGCCTTGGTGGCCCGCCAGGCCGGCAGCTGGATGATCACCGAGCAGGGCGGATCCTGGCTGCTCGAGTCCACCGGTCGGCGCTGGGCCGTGCTCGTCTCGGCCTGGTTCGACCGGCTGCCGGCGGACATCCGTCAGCTGCTCGGCGAACGGACCCACGCCCTCTGGGGCCAGGGGCTCCGCGGCTACGTGGACTGGCTGTATCCGGCCGGCGGCGACTGGATGGACGATCGCATCACCGTCTACACTCGCGATGCCGAGTTGCTCGGCATCACCGCGAATCAGGCGCCCACCGGGCCGGGAACCCTGCTGCTCGCCGAGGGCGTGGGCGCGGCGCAGGCCGCCATGACGGCACTCCTGCCCGCGGAGGTGGAGCAGGTCTACCTTCAGCACGACCTCTCGGTGGTCGCGCCCGGCCCGCTCACGCCGCGGGTGGACGCCCGGCTGCGCACCATCGCCGACGTCGAGAGCAGGGCCCTCGCATCCAGCTATCGCGTCTCCACCTCGAGCGTCAACCGGGCGATGGCCTCCGGTGAGACCGCGGAGTCGATGCTCGAATTCCTGCGAGGCATCTCCCTCACGGGCATCCCGCAGCCGCTCGACTACCTGATCGCCGAGGCGTCGGCGCGCTACGGTCTGGTGCGCGTCGGGCCTGTCGACGAACCCGGCTCGGCCGCTCTGACCTACCTCCGCTCCGACGACGAGCACCTGCTCGGCACGATCATGGTCGACCAGAATCTCTCCGCCCTCAGCTTCGGCCGCCGTGGCCGGAACCAGCTCCTCAGCCGCTTTTCGTTGGATGTCGTGTTCTGGTCGCTGAGCGACGCACGCTATCCGGTGGCGGCCGAGAACGATGCGGGCGAGATCGTGTCGCTCCGCCGTCAGCGCACCGCCAAGGTCTCGTCCGCTGCCGCCGCCGATCCCGTTGCCGCCCTCATCGAGAGACTTCGCCTCGGCGGTGCAGCGGAGGGCGACGAGACGGGCCAAGCGTGGCTGATGAGGCAGCTGGATGTCGCGATCAAGGCGCGCGCGGGACTCACGGTCAGCGTGACGATGCCGAACGGTTCGGTCGTCGACTATCAGCTCGAACCGACCAGTGTGGCTGGCGGGCGGCTCAGGGCCCGCGACAAGAAGTCGGCCATCGAGCGAACGCTGCCGCTCTCCAGCATCGCGGGGATCGGGCCGGCTCTCTGAGCCCGACGGTCGCACAGTCCGGCGCGGGTAGACTTCTTGGGTGAATAGCGCGCCCGAACCTCAGATTCTGGCGACTCCCCCCACATCGCCCGTCGGCGGCCCGCTGATCGTGCAGAGTGATCGCACTGTGCTGCTCGAGGTCGCGCATCCGGCCGCCGAGGATGCCCGCCACGATCTCGCCGTCTTCGCGGAGCTGGAACGAGCGCCAGAGCACATCCACACCTACCGCATCACGCGGCTCGGACTCTGGAACGCGCGCGCCGCCGGCCACACTGCCGAGAACATGCTCGCCACCCTCGAGCGCTATTCCAAGTTCCCGATCCCGCAGAGCGTCGCCGTCGACATCGCCGAGACAGTCGGTCGCTATGGCCGGCTCGTGATCGAGCGCGATTCCGACGGGACCCTGATCCTGCGGTCGACGGATGCCGCGGTGCTCAGCGAGATCGTCCGGGCCAAGCGCATCGCCCCTCTCCTCTTCCTCCCCGATGACCAGCGCGGTCGCGGCCCCGCGATCGATCGTTACGAGATCCAGGCCTGGGCGCGCGGACAGGTCAAACAGGAACTCGTGAAGCTCGGCTGGCCTGCGGAGGATCTCGCCGGCTACACTCCTGGCACCCCGCACGAGATCATGCTCGACGAGGCGGACTGGTCGCTGCGCGAATACCAGAACCTGGCCGTCGCCAGCTTCGTTGATGGCGGATCCGGCGTCGTCGTGCTCCCCTGTGGCGCTGGCAAGACCCTGGTCGGCGCCGGCGCGATGGCGACCGTCAAGACGACCACGCTCATCCTGGTGACCAATACCGTCTCCGCTCGCCAGTGGCGCAGTGAACTGCTCAGGCGCACGAGCCTCACCGAGGATGAGATCGGCGAGTACTCAGGGCAGGTGAAGGAGATCAAGCCGGTCACGATCGCCACCTATCAGATCCTGACGGCGAAGCGGAAGGGCGAGTACGCTCACCTCGCGCTGCTGAACGCCCTCGACTGGGGTCTGGTGATCTACGACGAGGTGCATCTGCTGCCCGCTCCCGTCTTCAAGCTCACCGCGGAGCTGCAGGCCCGCCGCCGCCTCGGCCTCACCGCGACCCTCGTGCGCGAGGACGGTCGAGAGGGCGACGTCTTCAGCCTGATCGGTCCCAAGCGCTTCGATGCCCCGTGGAAGGAGATCGAGGCCCAGGGCTTCATCTCCCCGGCATCCTGCTTCGAGGTGCGGATCGACCTGCCGCAGCAGGAGCGGCTCGAGTACGCGGCATCCGCCGACGACGAACGCTACCGACTGGCCGCCACCGCGCCGGCGAAGCTCTCGGTGGTGCGGGAGTTGGTCAAGAAGCACGAGGGCGAGCGCATCCTCGTGATCGGCCAGTACCTGGACCAGATCGACATGCTGGCGGAGGCGCTCAACGCACCGAAGCTCACCGGCGCGACGTCGATCGACGAACGCGAGCGGCTCTATCAGGAGTTTCGCGACGGGGTGACGAAGGTGCTCGTGGTCTCGAAGGTGGCGAACTTCTCGGTCGATCTACCCGAGGCGACCGTCGCGATCCAGGTTTCCGGAAGCTTCGGCTCGCGGCAGGAGGAGGCCCAGCGCCTCGGCCGCCTGCTGCGCCCGAAGGAGTCTGGCCTGCCCGCCAACTTCTACACGCTCGTCGCCCGCGACACCGTCGACCAGGATTTCGCCCAGAATCGCCAGCGATTCCTCGCCGAACAGGGCTACAGCTACACGATCCTCGACTCGGACGGTCTCGGCGAGGCCGCATAGGCCCTCAAGGGACGCGATAGCACCCTCCCGCTGCTCGGGAAGATGCTTTTGCGTCCCTCGACCCGGCCAAGAGCGTCCCTCGAATCGGCTAATGGGCGCTCAGCGGGCCCGCGTGTAGCTCAGCATCAGGGTCCCCTCGGAGCGCAGCACCCGCGCGAGCGCGAGCCCGCGCGACTCCGGCAGCCCACCGTTCGCGATGCGCCTGGCGTCGCCAGCCTCCAGCCGAGGACTCACGGTCAGGCAGAGCTCATCGACGACATCCGCCGCGAGCAGCGAACCGAAGAGCGACGGTCCGCCCTCACAGTGCACCTGCGCGAGCCCCCGTTGGCCGAGGGCCGCGACCATCGCCGCCGCGTCGAGCGAGTCGGCTCCGCACACCAACACGTCCGCGACCTCCGCCAGCGAGCGGCGTCCCTCTGCTGGTGAACTCCCCGTCGTCACGACGATCGGACGCACCGGAGCATCCGTGAAGATCTTCGATGCCGGGTCGAGGTCGAGCCGGCGCGAGACGATGGCGAACACCGGATGCTGCGGCAGCCCGTTCGCGACCCGCCACCGCACGGCAGCCTCATCCAACCGCATCGGACCGTAGCGTTCGTCACGGACTGTCCCTGCTCCGACGAGCACGACGTCGCACAGCCGGCGCAGGACGTCGAACACGCGCTTGTCGGCCTCACCGCCCAGTCCGCCGGACAGACCGTCGTGCGTGGCCGCCCCATCGACGCTCGAGACGAAGTTCACTCGCAACCATGGTTCGCCGCGATCGTCACGCACGAAACCGAGGGCGAGCGCATCGTCGTCGAGAGCGTTGGCGGCGACGGGCCAGAGGGAGTCGATCTGCACGCTCACCATTCACTCCAAATTGTGTCGGGCATAGGCCGGTTCGCGGAACCCGAGCACCGCCTCGGTGAGCCGAACGGCGGCGACAGCGGCGGGGACGTCGTGCATCCGCACGATGCGTGCGCCCTTCATGATGCAGATGACCGCTGCCGCAAGAGATCCCTCGAGGCGCTGTCCCTGCACCCTGTCGAGGGTCTCGCCGATGAAGTCCTTGTTCGAGACTGCGGCCAGCGTCGGCAGGCCGATCGCGACGATCTCCTCGAAACGACGGGTGAGCTCGAGAGTGTGGAAGGTGTTCTTGTTGAGGTCGTGGCCGGGATCGACGATGAGCCTGTCCAGCGGAACCCCGGCCGCAACGGCACGAGAGATCCGATCGCGCAGGAAGGCGACCACCTCCGCCGTGACATCGTCGTAGTGCGGACGAGGCGGCTCACTTCGCGGCGGCGCGAGGCTGTGGGTGAGCACCAGATTCGCCGTGCTGTCGGCGACCGTCGACGCCATGCCGGGATCGTAGAGGCCGCTGGTGTCGTTGATCACTCCGGCACCGGCCGCGATGCTGAGTCGCGCCACCTCGGCGTTCACTGTGTCGACCGAGATCACGACATCCGTCTTCGCGTGGATGGCCTCGACCAGTGGCACAATGCGGTCGATCTCCTCGTCGACGCTGACGGCGGGGCCACGACCGAATGGCACGCCCCCGACATCCACCCAATCGGCGCCATCTTCAGCGGCTTTCACGGCGGCCGAGACAGCCTTGTCGAGGGCGAAGGTCGAGCCCCGATCGTAGAAGGAGTCCGGTGTGCGGTTGATGATCGCCATGACGGCCACCTGACGGGAGAAGTCGAAGCTGTGCCCGCCGACGTTTCGCTCCACGATTAGAGACTATCGAGCGGAATGCGCTCGTCGGCCAGCTTCGCGAGATCGACGGCCCTCCCGGAACGGATGATGGCCTGCACTGCGTCGTTCACGTCCCAGACGTTGACATTCATTCCTGCGACGACCCTGCCTTCCGTGAGCCAGAACACGATGAACTCACGTTTTGCGCGGTCCCCGCGGTAGACGAGTTCCGCGTCTTTCGTGAGCGGGCCGTAGCCCGAATACTCCATGCCCAGATCGAACTGGTCGGTGTAGAAGTAGGGAATCTGGTCATAGCGGAGCTGCTGCCCGAGCATCGATTTCGCCACGGCGGCCCCACTGTTCAGCGCGTTCGCCCAATGCTCGCTGCGCAGCCGCTGCTTGATTACCGGATGATATGCGTTGGCGACGTCCCCGGCGGCGAAGATGTCCGGGTCGCTGGTCTGCAAAGACGCGTCAACGAGAATCCCGTTCTCAACATCCAGCCCCGCGGATGCCGCGAGCTCGACATTCGGCACGGCCCCGACGCCGATCACTACGAGGTCGGCGGGCACGGGCTCTCCCCCGTCGAGCATCACGCCGGACACGCGCCCGTCAGTGCCGACAATGCTCGCGACCTCGACCGCGGTGCGCAGCACGATGCCGTTCTGCTCGTGCAGGTCCGCGAACATCCGCCCGAGCTCGTCTCCGAGCGCGCTCGCGAGCGGGATGGCGCCGTGCTCGAGAACCGTGACCTCGTTGCCGAGCGTCCGCGCGGTCGCGGCGACCTCCATCCCTATCCACCCGGAGCCGACGAGAACAACTCTTTTACCGCCGTCCTTGATGGCGGCGCGCAGCGCCTGTGCATCGTCGATGGTCCGCAGGTAGTAAACCCCGGCCAGGTCGGCACCCGGGACTTCGAGCACACGCGGCGATGAGCCGGTCGCAAGCACCAACCTGTCGTAGCCCACACTCTCGCCACTCGACAGGGCGAGTCGATGTGCCTCCGCATCGAGGCCGATGACACGCTCGCCGGTGGTCAGATCCACACCGTTCTCGGCATGCCAGGCCTGCGGATGCACGTACGCCGAGTCGAGACCGTCCTTGCCGCTGAGGTAATCCTTCGATAGCGGCGGGCGGATGTACGGACGATGCGACTCCGCACCGATAAGTCTCAGCCGCCCATCGAAGCCCTCCCTGCGCAGAGCTTCAGCGGCGGAAGCACCCGCCAGACCTCCTCCGACGACGACAAACTTCTGACTCTTCGACATGATCCGTCTCCACAGCGTGTGAATTCCATTCTGCAACGCGGCGGTGACGTACCGCGGCAGCGGAGTCACCGAGGATTCGCGAGATCTTCTCCCAGCAACAGCACAGCTAACGCGCAGATACTGGTGCCATGAGCGATGGCCCCAAGATTCTGATTGTTGACGACGAACCCAACATCCGCGATTTGCTGACGACCAGTCTGCGCTTCGCCGGTTTTGCGGTACGAGCGGTGGGAAATGGTG
This sequence comes from Microbacteriaceae bacterium, assembly GCA_025465035.1. GTDB lineage: Bacteria > Actinomycetota > Actinomycetes > Actinomycetales > Microbacteriaceae > Lacisediminihabitans. Next base: position 11,439 of record JAODMH010000148.1, read on the forward strand.
CACAGGCCATTTCCGCAGTGCTCGAAGAGGAACCAGACCTGATCATCCTTGACGTCATGCTGCCCGATATGAACGGGTTCGGCGTGACCAAGCGACTGCGATCGTCCGGGTACACCTCCCCCATCCTGTTCCTCACCGCGAAGGACGACACCGAAGACAAGATCACCGGTCTCACCGTCGGCGGCGATGACTATGTGACCAAGCCATTCAGCCTCGACGAGATCGTGGCACGCATCAAGGCAATCCTGCGGCGCACGATGCAGGACGAGGAGGATGCCATCATCCGCGCGGGGGAACTCACGATGGACCAGGACACCCACGAGGTCACCGTCGGAGCCGAGCAGATCGAGCTGAGCCCCACCGAGTTCAAGCTGTTGCGCTACCTCATGCTCAACCCGAACCGGGTGCTCTCGAAGGCGCAGATCCTCGACCACGTCTGGGAGTACGACTTCAACGGCGACGCCGGCATCGTCGAGAGCTACATCTCCTATCTGCGCCGCAAACTCGATCAGTTCTCGGAGGAGCCGGTGATTCAGACGAAGCGCGGCTTCGGATACATGCTCAAGGCCGCGAGAATCTAGCGGATCAGGCCGCGACCAGTTTCGCGCCGTAACCTTAGGGTTCTGATGCACGAACACGTCTGGTGGAGCGCCGTCTCCCTGCGAACGAAGATCACCGGCGTGACGGTGCTGCTCGTGACGCTCGGACTGCTCGTAGCGGGTATCGGCACGAGCACCGTGCTGCGGAATTACCTCTCCGGCGAGGTCGATCAACGAATCATCCAGTCGGTGGAAAACGTCTCCGACATCACCACGACCGGCTCGACGAAGTGCGATCCCACCATCGACCCCGATCGGTATTACTTCGCGGTGCTCGATGTCAACGGCGCCCTCATCTGCAGCAACGACCATTCCACGACGACCAGTCCTCGGCTCACCAACATCACTCTGGAAAAGGTGCGCCAGCTCGACGGATCCACCTTCACGGTGTGGGATATGAAGCACAGTTCCCAGTGGCGAGTCGTTGCGATGGCCGCGCAGGAAAAAACCACTGGGACCTTCCTCACCGTCGTGGTCGGCTCCAACCTCGATGAGACCAACAGGATCATCAACCAGTTCCTGGTGATCTTCCTCGGCTTCGGGCTCTCCGTCATCATCCTCGGCGCCGCCCTGACCCGACTGCTCGTGACCTCGACCTTCGCACCACTCCGGGAGGTGGAGGCCACCGCAGCCGCGATTGCCGAGGGCGACTTCAGCCAGCGGCTTCCGGGCGCCACGCCGAACACGGAGGTCGGCCGCCTCAATCGCTCGCTCAACACCATGCTCAACCGGATCGACCGCGCCTTCGCCGACCGCGCGCGCACGATCGAACAGATGCGACGCTTCGTGGGAGACGCCAGCCACGAACTGCGCACCCCGCTCGTCTCGGTGCGCGGTTACGCGGAGCTGTACCGGATGGGCGCACTCCAGAAGCCAGAGGATGTCGCCCAGGCGATGGAGCGCATCGAAAAAGAGGCGATCAGGATGGGCGAGCTCGTGCAGGACCTGCTCGAGTTGGCCCGCATCGACGAAGCCAAGCCGCTGCAACTCGGCCCCGTCGATCTGGTTCCCATCGCCAGGGACGTGGCGCTGGACACGATGGCATCCGCCCCCGACCGTGAAATCACCGTCATCGCCGATGCCGTACCGTTCGGGATCACGACCCCTCGCGCTCCGGCGACGTCCACACGACCGCCGCGTGCCGTCTCCGCGTCGGCGGCGACCGGGCCGATCGCCTTCGCCGGCGCGCAGCTCGCCCGGCTTCGGCGGCGTTCCGCACGAGCCGGGGAGCCGGGCGTCGTGATCTCGGTGGCTCCGGCCGAGCAGCTGTCCGTCGTCCCGGCGATCGTCCTCGCAGAGGAGAACAAGATCCGCCAGGTCGTCACCAACCTCATGGGCAACGCAATCCGGTTCACCCCGGATGGCAGCCCCATCGAGCTCGCAGTGCACGTCGACCCCGCGCGCCGGGTGGCGATGCTGGATGTCATCGATCACGGCGAGGGCGTTCCGCCGCAGATTCGCGACAAGATCTTCCAGCGCTTCTGGCGTGCCGACAGTTCGCGCACGCGCGAGACCGGCGGAAGCGGCCTGGGGCTGGCGATCGTCTCAGGCATCATCGCGTCTCACAAGGGCGAGGTCACCGTGCTGGAGACGGACGGTGGCGGTGCGACCTTCCGCATCGTCCTTCCTCTCCTCCCCGACGACTACACATCGTCGGCCGCTCCGCCGAAGTCGTAGAAAGCGGGTGGCGGGCGACCCACGTCCCTAACGTTGCTGCCGACCCGGGAGACCGCCCGGGCACGAGCAACGGGAGGCGCAATGACCCGCTATCAGGTCGACAGCGAAGCTGTGCTGGGCGCAACGGGGGCAGTACGATCGACGATCGGTCGCATCCAGGCGGAGGTGAGCGGCCTGCACGGCCAACTCGACGACCTGCAGGGCTCATGGTCGGGGCAGGCCGCGACGGCGTTCCAGGCGGCGCTCTCCGAGTGGAGGGTGACTCAGCAGAGGGTGGAGGAGGCTCTCGCGGCGATCAACCACGCGCTCGGGCAGGCCGGGCAGCAGTACGCCGACATCGAGGCGTCCAACGCGCGCCTCTTCAGCCGCTGACCCGTTGGGGGTTTCCGCGGCTGCTTGTCACGAGTGCGGCCGGTCGAGCGGGCGCCAATGTCACGAACGGGCGCACTCGTCGGCGGCGCCCACGCAAAAAGCAGGGCGGCCCCTTTCGGGACCGCCCTGCTTGTGCCTGATTAGAAGTCCATGCCACCCGACGGGTCGCCCTGCGGTGCAGAGACCTTCTCCGGCTTGTCGGCGACGACGGCCTCGGTGGTGAGGAACAGTCCAGCGATCGAAGCCGCGTTGAGCAGCGCCGAGCGGGTGACCTTCACCGGGTCGTTGATTCCGGCAGCGAGCATGTCGACGTACTCACCGGTCGCGGCGTTGAGGCCCTGACCGGCGGGGAGGTGACGCACCTTGTCGACGACGACGCCAGGCTCGAGGCCGGCGTTGAGGGCGATCTGCTTGAGCGGAGCATCGATGGCGACGCGCACGATGTTCGCGCCCGTTGCCTCGTCACCGGTGAGACCGATGATGTCGGCGCTGGCGAAGGCGACCTCGCCCGCCTGGATGAGGGCGACGCCACCACCGGCGACGATGCCCTCTTCGACGGCAGCCTTCGCGTTGCGGACGGCGTCCTCGATGCGGTGCTTGCGCTCCTTGAGCTCGACCTCGGTGGCCGCTCCGGCCTTGATGACCGCGACGCCGCCTGCGAGCTTCGCGAGGCGCTCCTGGAGCTTCTCGCGGTCGTAGTCGGAGTCGGTGTTCTCGATCTCGGCACGGATCTGCTTGACGCGACCGGCGATGGCCTCGGCGTCGCCGGTGCCCTCGATGATCGTGGTCTCGTCCTTGGTGACGACGACCTTGCGAGCACGGCCGAGCAGGTCGAGGGTGGCGTTCTCGAGCTTGAGACCGACCTCCTCGGAGATGACCTGTCCACCGGTGAG
>JAODMH010000202.1 GCA_025465035.1 Microbacteriaceae bacterium
GTTACATCGCGAAGGCGAAGGAGCTGGGCGTCAACCTGGTCCTGCCGACCGATGTCGTCGTCGCCTCGAAGTTCGGCGCGGACGCGGAGCACGAGGTGCGCCCGGCGGACGACATCGAGGGCTCGCCCTGGGCGAAGGAGGGGCTCGGGCTCGACATCGGGCCGGAGACGGCCGCGGCGTTCGCCGAGGTCATCCGCAACTCCGAGACCGTGTTCTGGAACGGCCCGATGGGCGTCTTCGAGCTCGCGCCGTTCGCGGCCGGCACGAAGACCGTCGCGCAGGCGCTCACCGAGGTGAGGGGCCTGTCTGTCGTCGGAGGCGGCGACTCCGCCGCCGCGGTGCGCGCGCTCGGGTTCACGGACGACCGGTTCGGGCACATCTCGACCGGCGGAGGCGCCAGCCTCGAGTTCCTCGAGGGCAAGAGCCTTCCCGGCCTGGAGGTTCTCGGATGGTAGCCAAGCGCGTCCCGCTCATCGCGGGCAACTGGAAGATGAACCTCGACCACCTGCAGTCGATCGCGTTCGTGCAGAAGCTGGCCTGGAGTCTCAAGGACGCCAAGCACACCTACGACACCGTCGAGGTCGCGGTCTTCCCACCCTTCACCGACCTGCGTTCCGTGCAGACATTGGTGTCGGCCGACAAATACGAGCTCACGTTCGGCGGCCAAGATGTCTCTGCGTTCGATTCCGGTGCATACACCGGCGAGATCTCCGGCGCTTTCCTCAAGTCGCTCGACTGCACGTACGTGATCATCGGCCACTCGGAGCGCCGCACCCTCCACCACGAGGGCGACGACGAGATCGCGGCCAAGGTCGCGGCTGCGATCAGGCATGACCTCGTCCCGGTGCTCTGCGTCGGCGAGACGGCGGACGACCTCGAGAAGCACGGTCCCAGTGCCGTGCCGGTGGCCCAATTGAAGGCAGCCCTCGCCGGCGTCACCGCCGGTGCGGACATCGTCGTGGCCTACGAGCCCGTCTGGGCCATCGGATCCGGTCAGGCGGCGACGCCGGAGCAGGCGGAACAGGTCGCCGGCCAGTTGCGCCTGACCCTCGTCGAACTCATCGGACAGGATGCCGCGGATGCCACACGCATCCTGTACGGCGGATCGGTCAAATCGTCCAACATCGCCGGGTTCATGCGCCAGCCGAACGTGGACGGCGCACTGGTCGGCGGCGCCAGTCTCGACCTCGCCGAGTTCTCCAGCATCGTGCAGTTCCAGAAGCACGTCGGAACCTGACATCGTTTCGACGGCACGTTCGAGCGCAAGTTATACTGAACCGCGGCCGGTTGCACTCATGTCGGCACGCCCAGAGAGGCTTTTGTGGAAATTCTTCAGGTCATCCTGCAGGTGGTGCTCGGTATCACGAGCCTCCTGCTGACCCTGCTCATTCTTTTGCACCGTGGTCGCGGTGGCGGTCTGTCAGACATGTTCGGTGGCGGCGTGACCAGCAATCTCGGTGCCTCCGGCGTGGCCGAGCGGAACCTGAACCGCATCACGGTGATTCTCGGACTGGTGTGGATCGTCTGCATCGTCGTCCTCGGCCTCATCACCAAGTTCGCAGCGAGTTAGGGGTTACCGTGGCATCAGGTGGCAGTGCTATCCGTGGGTCCCGCGTCGGCGCGGGTCCGATGGGCGAGCAGGATCGCGGCTTTCACGCCGAGCGTCTCCAGGTGTTCTACTGGTGCGCCAACGGTCACGAGTTGAGCCCGTATTTTCTGGCGACTATCGAGCCGGAGGAGATCCCGCAGATCCTGGACTGCCCGAACTGCGGCCTGCCTGCCGGCCGCGACAAGGAGAATCCTCCGTCGGTGACCAAGCTCGAGCCGTACAAGACTCATCTCGCCTACGTGAAGGAACGTCGCACAGAGGAAGAGGCGGCGACGCTTCTCGCCGAGGCGCTCGAACAGCTCCGCGCGCGTCGATCTCGTCTCACACCGCAGTAGCCTGCGCGCCAGGTGATCGCGGCTAGTACTCGGCCGCGATCAGTTCTTCTGGGACCTCGGCAGCCGCCGCCCTGTCCACGAAGAAGACGGTCCGCAGACGACCTTCCACGCCGGCTACGGGCACTTCGATGGTGTTGGCTCCCGCCAGTGCGAGGCCGAGCGCCGAAGCCTTATCCGGACCGGCAAGAGCCAGCCAGATACGGTCGGAGCTGTTGATCAGCGGCAGGCTGAGGCTGAGCCGCTCCGGCGGAGGCTTCGGCGAATTGCGCACGGCGATGACCGTTGCATCCGTCACATGGATGCCGGGTGATTCGGGGAACAGCGACGCGATGTGTCCATCGGGACCGACCCCGAGGAAGGTCACGTCGAAACGGGGGGCCTCGGCGCCCTCCGGCGCGGCGGCGGCGAGTTCTGCCCCGTACAGCGCGACCGCCGCATCGAGATCGTCGACGGCGTCGGGCGCCGGACACCAGTGGATGTTCTCCGGACGTAGCGCGACGCCGTCGAGCAACGCCGACCTCGCCTGGGTGTCGTTCCGTTCGGCATCCCCGCGGGGCAGCCAGCGCTCGTCTCCCCACCACAGCACGATGCGCGACCAGTCGATGCTGTCCCGCGCGGGGGAGGCGTTGATCGCCTCGAGCACGGCGATTCCGACTGTGCCGCCGGTGAGGACGACGTTGACCTCGGCCTGCTGATCGAGCAGGTCAACCACTTTCGTGATGAACCGCGCCGCCAGCGAGCCTGCCAGCGCCTGCCTGTCGGAATGGACCAGCACCCTGCGAGCGTTGCTCATTTGGTCGATCCCGCCGATGCGGTGGAGCGGATCTTCGACGGAGCGTCCAGCTGCAAAAGCCCCCTCTGGATCACGTCCCCGAACAGGTCGTCCGGGTCGAGACGACGCAGCTCCTCCGCGAGGCAGTCGCGGAGGCTGCGGCGGGGGAGTGAGATGTCGTGCGTCGGCTGATTCGGCTGGGTGAGCGTCGCGATCGACCCGCTCGTCCGCTCGAGCTCGATGACGCCGGCCGAACGGTGCAGCTTCACGCCTTGAATACCGCTGGAGCCGTGCGCAGGGGTGACCAGTTCGTGCTTGGCCGGAACCTCGAGCTGCATCTGGAGCCACGCCGCGAGCAGCGGCGTCGACGGCGAGTCTGAGGACCCGTGCACCTCGATCGCGGTGATCTCCTCGTACGGTGGCTGATCTAGTACGGCGGCCAGTTGGGCACGCCAGAGGGTGAGCCTCGTCCAGGCGAAATCCGTGTCGCCGGGTGCGTAGGTGCTCGAGAGGTGCTGCAGGAAGCCGCGTGGATCCGCCTGCACCGCGGCATCCGTGATGCGACGCTGCGCGATGCGGCCGAGGGGGGACTGCGACACGACCTCGGGGGCATCCCCCGGCCACCAGGCGACGACAGGAGCATCGGAGAGCAGCAGCCCGGTGACGAGACCCTCTTCGTCGGAGGCGGTATCGCCGTATGCCTTGAGTACGATGACCTCGCTCGCGCCGGCGTCACCGCCGACCCGGATCTGCGCGTCGAGACGCGCCTCATCCTCTGCCGCAGTTCCGTCAGTGATGGTCGAGATCACGATGACGCGCATCGGATGCTCACGGGAGGCGTCGTTCGCGGCCTCGATGGCCTCTTCTTCATGCCCGAGCTGGGTCGAGATGACGAGGGTCAGCACACGACCGAGCGCAACGGCGCCACCCTCTTCGCGGATCTTGACCAAGGCCTTCGAGATGTTGCTGGTCGTGGTGTTGGGAAGGTCGACGATCATGGACGTCTCCAGACTCTGCCGTCGCGGGCGAGAAGTTCATCGGCGGATGCCGGCCCCCAGGTTCCGGGCTGGTACTGCTCGGGCTGGCCCTGGGTCGCCCAGTATTCTTCGATGGGGTCGAGGATCTTCCAGCTGAGTTCGACCTCCTCGTGGCGAGGGAAGAGCGGCGGGTCGCCGAGCAGCACGTCGAGGATGAGTCGCTCATAGGCTTCCGGGCTCGCCTCGGTGAAGGCATGGCCGTATCCGAAGTCCATAGTGACGTCGCGAACCTGCATGCCTGCGCCTGGCACCTTGGATCCGAAACGGATGGTGACGCCCTCATCGGGCTGCACACGGATGACGAGCGCGTTCTGTCCGAGCGTGCCGGTCTGGCTCTCCGAGAAGAGGTTCTGCGGCGCACGCTTGAACATGACGGCGATCTCGGTGACCCGGCGCCCCAGGCGCTTGCCGGCACGGAGATAGAACGGCACGCCGGCCCAGCGCCGGGTTCCGATGTCGACCCGGATGGCGGCGAAGGTCTCCGTGAGGGAGTGCGGATTCATGCCGTCCTCGTCGAGGAAGCCGACGACCTTCTCCCCGCCCTGCCAGCCACTGGAGTACTGACCGCGCGCGGTCGAGTGGGACAGGTCATCCGGGAGCTTGACCGCCGAGAGGACCTTCTCCTTCTCGGCACGCAGGTCGGAGGCATCGAACGAGATCGGTTCTTCCATCGCCGTGAGGGCGAGGAGCTGGAGGAGGTGGTTCTGGATGACGTCACGAGCGGCGCCGATTCCGTCGTAATAGCCCGCCCGGCCACCAACGCCGATGTCTTCCGCCATCGTGATCTGCACATGGTCGACATAGTTGGCGTTCCAGATCGGTTCGTACATCTCGTTCGCAAAGCGCAGCGCCAGGATGTTCTGCACCGTCTCCTTGCCGAGATAGTGGTCGATCCGGAAGACGGAGTCCGGCGGGAAGACTGATTCGACGACCGCGTTGAGTTCGCGCGCGGTGGTGAGGTCGCTTCCGAACGGTTTCTCGATGACCACGCGGCGCCATGCGCCATCGACCTCGTCGGCGAGCCCGGAGCGGCGCAGCTGCTCCGTGACCTGCGGAAAGGACTTCGGCGGGATCGAGAGGTAGAAGGCGTGGTTGCCCATGGTGCCTCGCGTGTGATCGAGCTCCTCGAGCGTCGCCTTGAGCTCCACGAAGGCGGCGTCATCGTCGAACTCGCCCTGGACGAAACGGATTCCTTCTGCCAGCTGCTTCCAGACATCCTCATCGAACGGGGTACGCGCGTAGCGCGCGACGGCGTCGTGGACCACCTCGGCGAAGTCCTGGTCGGCCCAATCGCGGCGGGCGAATCCGACCAGCGCGAAACCGGGCGGCAACAACCCGCGGTTGGCGAGGTCGTAGACGGCCGGCATCAACTTCTTGCGTGCCAGGTCGCCCGTTACACCGAAGATGATCAGTGCGCTGGGTCCGGCGATGCGGTTGAGTCGACGATCGGAGGGCAACCGCAACGGGTTGAACTCCGGTGTGATTTCCACCGGTGACATTCGGCTCCTTGAAAGTTCTAATCGACCGCGCTGAAGAGCGTGGTGAGGTTTGCGGCCGGATCGGTCAGCGTGAGGGTGAGCACGGGGCGGCCATGCTCTGCGAGCACACTCGCGTCGCCGGCGGCCTGCGCCTGGATGAGATAGCCGAAGCTGAACGGACTGTCCGGTATCTCCAGGTCCCGCGCCGGGGTGGCGGTTATCTGCAGGAAGACGCCGATCGCCGGGCCGCCCTTGTGGAATTGTCCCGTGGAGTGCAGAAAGCGCGGACCCCAGCCGAAGGTGACGGGGCGGCCGGTCTTCGCCGCGAGAAGGTCGCGCAGTCTGGCGAGTTCGCGGTTCGCGTGACGATCGACGTAGGCCTGAATCGCGAGATAGCCATCCGGGCCGATCTGCGCGAGCAGCGCATCGACGGCTCCGGTGATCGAGTCGACACCGTCGAGCAGGTCGGTGGAACCGCGCACCTCGATCCCGTCGGAGACGAACGTGGCTGCGACAGGCTCAGGTCGGGAATCGAGCAGCGCCCTGGTCGCGATCTTGGCGGACTCGACGTCCGGCTGGTCGAAGGGGTTGATGTCGAGCAGTCGTCCAGCGACGGCCACCGCATATTCCCAGACCAGCATTTGCGCACCGAGGGTGCCGCTGATCTCGATCTCGCCGTCCTCGACCTCTTCTGTCGCCCTGGCGCTCTCGACGAGGCGCACGATCTGGAGATCGTCGAGCTGCTCGGTCAGCTCGGGGGAGTGCACGTCGAGCACCACCGGCAGGATGCCCTTGCCGAGTTTTCCCGTCGATTCGGCGATCAGCTGCTCGACCCAGTCGCCGAAGCCGACGATGTAGGTACCGTCGGAGACGATGCCGAGCTTGTCCTTGAGCGGTCGAGTGCCGGCGATGGCCGCGCCGAGAATGAGGCCGGGGTTCTCGGGACTGTCGACCGCGAGGCGTCCGCTGACCGATGAGGCCTCGGCGAGGAGGGCACGGATGTCGGCACCGGCGAGACCGGACGGCACCAGGCCGAACGCTGTGAGCGCGGAGTACCGGCCGCCGACGTTCGGGTCGGCGTTGAACACGCGGTAGCCGGCCTTGCGGGCGTCGATGTCGAGCGGCGAACCCGGATCGGTCACGACCACGATTCGCTCGATCGGGTCGATGCCCACATCGTGAAAGGCCTTCTCGTAGGCCTTGCGTTGGCTCGCGGTTTCGAGGGTCGAACCCGACTTGGACGAGATGACCACCGCTGTCGTCTCGAGCCTGTCTGCCAGTGCGGCGAGCACCTGACCGGGGTCGGTCGAGTCGAGCACTGTGAGTTCGACACCGGCAGTGCGGGTGATGACCTCTGGAGCGAGTGACGAACCGCCCATTCCACCGAGCACGATGTGGTTCACGCCCTCCGCGTGCAGTTTGTCACGGAGCGCCAGGATGTCGTCGACCAGCGGCTCGGAGATGACCACCGATTCGGTCCAACCGAGGCGTTTTGCGGCCTCCTCCTCTGCGTCCGGTCCCCACAGGGTCGGATCGAGGTCAGTGATGCGCGAAGCGACGAGGTCGGCCACCAATTGCGGCACGACGCGATCGACGGCCTCGGCCGCCGCGCCGCTCACCGCGATGTCAAAACTCACTTGAGCGCCCCCGCCTGTGCCGACTCGAGAGCCGCGGTGACGGTGTCGAGCAGCTCGTTCCAGGAGACGATGAATTTCTCCACGCCCTCCTTCTCGAGCAGGGCCGTCACCTCGTTGTAGGACACGCCCTGTGCGGCCAGCGCATCGAGGACGGCATTGGCGTCCGCGTAGTTTCCCGTGACCCTGTCGCCCTCGATCACGCCGTGGTCGAAGGTGGCCTCGAGTGTCTTCTCCGGCATGGTGTTCACGACATCGGCGACAGCCAGCTCCGTCACGTAGAGCGTGTCGGGAAGGCTGGGGTCTTTGACGCCGGTGGATGCCCACAGCGGCCGTTGGCGATTGGCACCGGCCGCGATGAGGCCCTTCGCGCGCTCGCTGTCGAACGCCTGCTCGAAGACCTGATAGGCGAGTCTGGCATTCGCTACGCCGGCCTTGCTCTTGAGGGCGATGGCCTCCGGGGTTCCGATGGCCTCCAGTCGCTTGTCGATCTCGGTGTCGACCCGCGACACGAAGAAAGAAGCGACCGAGTGGATGGTCGAGAGGTCGTGACCGGCGGCCTTGGCCTTCTCCAATCCAGTCAGGTAGGCGTTGATAACCTCGCGGTGGCGTTCCAGGCTGAAGATGAGCGTGACATTGACGCTGATCCCCGCTGCGATCGTCTCGGTGATGGCCTCGAGCCCCTCGATCGTGGCCGGGATCTTGATCATCACGTTGGGGCGGTCGACCTTGGTCCAGAGCTGTCTGGCCTCGGCGATGGTGCCTGCGGCGTCGTGCGCGAGACCCGGCTCGACCTCGATGGACACACGACCGTCCTTGCCACCGGTCGAGTCGTAGATCGGACGGAAGATGTCACTCGCATTCGCGACGTCATCCGTCGTGATCTCGAAGACGGCTTCCGTCACGGACTTCCCCGACGCCGCGAGCTCGGAGACCTGGGCGTCATAGGCCTCGCCCTTGGCGAGCGCACTGGCGAAGATGGTCGGGTTGGTCGTCACGCCGACGACTCCGCGGTCGGCGATCAGCGTCGCCAGGCCCCCGGAGGTGATCCGCTCGCGGGAGAGGTCGTCGAGCCAGATGCTGACACCGACCGCCGAGAGTGCTTGTGTTGGGTTCTTCTCAGTCATTTCTGTCTTCTTTCCTGTGCTCGCGCTACACGGCGGCGAGCGAGTCCTTGGCTGCGGCGATGGCGTGCTCGGTCGTCATACCGAACTCGCGGAAAAGCGTCTTGTAGTCAGCTGATGCACCGAAGTGCTCGATCGACACGCTGCGACCCGCGTCGCCCACGTATGACCTCCAGCTGAGATCGATGCCCGCCTCGATCGAGACGCGCGCCCTGATGGACTTCGGCAGAACAGACTCGCGGTATTCCGCGCTCTGCTCCTCGAACCATTCGAGGCTCGGTGCCGACACGACGCGGGCATTGATGCCTTCCGCCTTGAGCCTTTCGCGGGCGTCGACGGCGATCTGCACCTCGGAGCCCGTGGCGATGAAGATCACATCGGGCGAGCCGTTCGGCGCCTCGGCGAGGACGTAGGCGCCCTTGGCGACATGTTTGGCGGCCGCGAAGGTCTCTCCGCTCGCCAGATCGTCACCACGCTCGAATACCGGGATGTTCTGGCGGGTCAGGGCGATACCGGCGGGGCCCTTGCGTCGCTCGAGGATCGTCTTCCAGGCCCAGGCGACCTCGTTGGCATCGCCGGGACGCACGATGTCGAGACCGGGGATGGCGCGCAACGCGGAGAGCTGCTCCACCGGCTGGTGGGTCGGTCCGTCCTCGCCGAGTGCGACCGAGTCGTGGGTCCAGACGTAGATCGTCGGCGCCTTCATCAGCGCGGCGAGACGGACCGCAGGACGCATGTAGTCGCTAAAGATCAGGAAGGTGCCGCCGAAGGGGCGCGTGTTGCCGTGCAACACGATGCCGTTGAGGATGGCGCCCATGGCGTGCTCGCGGATGCCGAAGTGCAGCACCCTGCCGTACCTGTCCCCGGACCATTCATGGGTGGAGCGCTCGGCCGGCACGAAGGACGCGGCGCCCTCGATGGTCGTGTTGTTTGACTCGGCGAGGTCGGCAGATCCACCCCACAGCTCCGGGATGACGGGACCGAGGGCGTTGAGCACCTTTCCGGAGGCCGCA
>JAODMH010000001.1 GCA_025465035.1 Microbacteriaceae bacterium
CCAGGGACCCGTCGCCGTAGTTTGAGACATAGAGCCACTCCGGCGTGACGCTCAGGTGGCAGGGAGAGACACCGCTGACCGCCTGACCGCCCAGCGGAACGAGTCGAAGGCCGTCACGCCGGAACGCCTCGACGCGGGCATCGCCCTCATCGGCCGCATAGACGATGCCCTCGACGAGCCCGTTTGCCAGAAAGGACGGCGACGAGGTCTCGACCGCGGTCTGCAGGAATTCGAAGCCGTCATCGTTTGCGCGAACGCGCGCGATGCCGATCCCCCTGGCATCGGCATCCATCGTCGCCGTGTAGCCGCCGACCCAGAACAGTTGTTCGCTCATACCGCGGAGACCCAATCGACGGAGACAGCGGTCTCAGGCCTGGTGGACATGTGCATCCCTTCCCTTCCCATTGAGGCGGCGCGCCCTGGCCAGCCCCTTGAGGTATGGGTCGTGAGGATGGGCGAGCAGCTCATCGATGTTTCCGACCCCGACGACGATCCCATGCTGCAGCACGGCGACATGGTCCGCAATTCGGGAGACCACCGCGAGATCGCTGCTCACGATGAGCGCGGAGAACTCGCGCCGCGACTGGAGGTCCTTGAGCGAGTCGAGTACACCGTCACGCACCGATGCGTCGACGCCACCTGTCGGCTCGTCGGCCACGAGAAGCGCCGGCTCGAGGATCAGGGAACGGGCGAGGGCGACGCGCTGCCTTTGGCCGCTGCTCAGCTCGTATGGCAGCTTGTTCATCAGGCTGAGCGGCAGCCGCACGGAGTCGATCACCGTTGCCACCGCGGCGGCGGCCTCCCTGGTGTTGAAGCGGCGATCCCTCATGTAGATCGGTTCGGCCACGTTGTCGGCCACCGTGAGCGAGGCGCTCAGACGCTCGGCGGCATCCTGCGGCAGATAGCCGATGCGCAACGTGAGCCTGTCGCGCCTGCGCCGGTGGACGCCGCGCAACCGGGTGCCAAACACCTCGAGCGATCCGCCGCAGATCTCGGGAGCGCCGCTGCCGACGGCGTGCCCGCCCGCGAGGCCGGCGACGGTGACAGCCAGCGTCGACTTGCCGGAGCCGGACTCGCCGACCAGTCCGAGAATCTCGCCCCTGGCGATGTCGAGCGAGACCCCCTGCACCGCGAGAAAACCCGGCTCGGATCTGTTCGACCGATAGTGGATAGAGAGGTCCCTCGCCATCACAATGTTCGCCGCGTCCGCCACGGGCGCCATGCTAGCCCTCGTTCCTCAACAACCGCAGTTCGTCACGTCGCTTCGCCTGCTCTGCGGGATCCGGCACGGGCAGCGAGGCGAGCAGCCGCCTGGTGTACGGATGCCGCGGCGCACCGAGCACCTCGGCACCGGTCCCCTCCTCCACGAGTTCACCACGGTAGAGCACGGCGATGCGGTCCGCGAGAATGTCGACGACCGCGAGATCGTGACTGATGAAGAGTGCCGCGAAACCGAACTCCTTCTGCAGTTCGGCGAACAACTCGAGCACCCGTGCCTGCACGGAGACATCGAGAGCGCTCGTCGGCTCATCGGCGATCAGCAGGCGCGGCTGGAGCGCGAGCGCCCTGGCGAGGGAAGCCCTCTGCCGCTGTCCGCCGCTCAGCTCGTGCGGGAAACGGTCGCCGAATGCCTTGGGCAGCTGGACGGCCTCGAGGAGCTCGTCGACGCGGGCGCGGGCGGAACGTGCATCCCTCGCCCGACCGTGGACGATGAGCGGCTCTGCCACGCATTCGGCGATGCTGAGCAGCGGGTTGAAGCTCGTCGCCGGGTCTTGGAAGACGAACCCGATCTCGCTGCGAAGCGGGCGGAACTGGCGTTCCCTCACCCCGAGCATCTCGCGGCCGAGCACGGTGAGGGATCCGCCAGTGACACGGGTGAGGCCGCCGATGGCGCGGCCGATCGTCGTCTTACCGGATCCGCTCTCCCCCACCAGGCCGAGAACCTCACGCGCACCGATCTCGAAACTCACCCGGTTGACCGCGCGGAATCCGCCACGGCCGAGACGGCCGGGGTACTCGATCTCGAGGTCCCTCGCGACCACGAGCGGTTCGGAGACGGTGAGGGCGCGTTCCGCCGCGCGTTCCTGCGTGCGGATCGTTCCCGAGCCGAGGTAGGGCACTGCTGCAAGCAGCCGCCGGGTGTATTCGTGTTGCGGGTTGCCGAAGAGACTGGTGACGTCCGCCTCCTCGACCACCTTTCCCTGATACATGACAGCGACCCGGTCGGCGAGGTCGGCCACGACACCCATGTTGTGGGTGATGAGCACGATCGCGGTGTTGAACTCGTCGCGGCAGCGGCGCAGCAGGTCGAGGATCTCGGCCTGCACCGTGACGTCGAGCGCCGTCGTCGGCTCGTCGGCCACGATCAGCTCCGGGTCGAGCACGAGGGCCATTGCGATGACGACGCGCTGTTTCTGTCCGCCCGAGAACTGGTGCGGGTAGTAGTTGACGCGCTCGGCGGCGTTCGGGATGCCCACCTTGTCGAGGATGTCGATGGCCTTGGCTTTCGCCTCCGCCCGACTGTACTTGCCGTGCGCCCGAAGGCCCTCCGCGATCTGCCATCCGACGGTGTACACCGGGTTGAGGGCCGTCGACGGCTCCTGGAAGACCATCGCGGCGCCGGTGCCACGGATCTCCCGAAGACGCTTGTGGCTCACGGTCACGACGTTGTCCTGACCGAGAAGCACGACGCCGGATGCCGTGGCCGTCTCCGGCAGTAGTCCGAGAATCGTCTTCGCTGTCACGGTCTTGCCGCTGCCGCTCTCCCCCACGATGGCGAGCACCTCGCCCGCGCCGACCGACAGGGTAACGCCGTCGACCGCGCGGACATCGCCGCCATCGGTCGCGAAGGTGACCGTCAGATCGGTGATGCCTACGGCCTGTTCGCCGCGCGCCAGACCGCTCATGAGCGCGGCCCCAGTTCAAGGTCGCCGACGACGTCCGTGCTGGCCTCTGGAGCGGTCGCGGCCGAGGTGCCCGGAGGTACGGTGGCCCCCGCGGCACGGCGGCGGGTACGCAGGCGCGGGTCGGCGAGGTCGTTGAGGCTCTCGCCGACGAGCGTCATTCCGAGCACCGCGAGAACAATTGCCACCCCGGGGAACACCGACGTCCACCAGATCCCCGCCGTGACGTCCGAGATCGATCGATTGAGGTCGAATCCCCACTCCGAGGCCGAACTCGGCTCGATGCCGAAACCGAGGAAGCCCAGACCGGCAAGCGTCAGGATCGCCTCCGACGCGTTCAGAGTGAGGATGAGTGGCAGAGTTCGCGTCGAATTCCGCAGGATGTGCCGGAACATGATGCGGAACGAGCTCGCCCCGAGCACCTTCGCAGACTCGACGAAGGCCTCGGACTTGACGCGCACGGTTTCGGCCCGAATAACCCGGAAGTACTGCGGAACGAAGACGACGGTGATCGAGATGGCCGCCGCGAGCACACCGCCGATGAGGTTGGATTGGCCGCCGGAGATCACTATCGACATGACTATTGCGAGCAGGAGGCTGGGAAAGGCGTAGATGGCGTCGGCGACCACGACGAGCACGCGATCCAGCCATCCACCGAGGTAACCGGACACGAGCCCGAGCAAGACTCCGATGAAGATGGAGAAAACGATCGCGAGCACGATGACGAAGAGCGCCGTCTGCGCTCCCCACAGCGTCCGAGAGAGCACGTCGTAGCCGCCAACCGTCGTGCCGAGCACATGCTGCGGTGACGGCGCCTGCTGCGCACCGAACGTCTTGCCGGCAACACTCAGCTGGGCGAACCCGTATGGCGCGATGACTGGCGCGAGGATCGCCGTGAGCAGGAAGATCGCGACGATCACGAGGCCAGCGACCAGCATCCCGCGCTGGAGTCCCACACTCTGTCGCAACTGATGCACGACGGGGATGCGAGTCCAGAGCGGACGCTTGGCTATGCCCGGATTTCGCGCGGCTGTCGTGGCGCTCATTTCAGTACCTCACTCGCGGGTCGATGATCGCGGCGATGATGTCCACGATGAAGTTGGTGACAGCGACGATGACGGCGAGGAGCACGACGATCCCCTGTACCGCGACGAAGTCCCTGGCCTGCAGATAGTGAGCCAGCATGAAGCCGAGCCCCTTCCACTCGAATGTGGTCTCGGTGAGCACCGCGCCGCCGAGCAGCAGCGCGATCTGCAGGCCGATGACGGTGATGATCGGGATGAGCGCCGGCTTGTAGGCGTGTTTACGCACCAGGCGGAACTCGCTCACCCCGCGAGAGCGCGCCGCGTCCACATAGTCGGCGGAGAGGGTGCCGATGACGTTCGTGCGTACGAGCCGGAGGAACACGCCTGCGGTGAGCAGGCCGAGCGCGATGCCGGGAAGGATCGCGTGCTGGAGAACGTCGCCAACATCAGCGAGATTGCCGGTCTGGAAGGCGTCGATCAGGTAGATGCCCGTCGGGTGCGGCAGGAACTGGATGTCGAGTTCCACGCTGGTCGATGCTCTCCCGGCAACCGGAAGCACCCCGAGCCAGACGGAGAACACCAATTTGAGCAGCAGGCCGGCGAAGAAGACGGGCGTCGCATAGGACAGGATCGCGAACACCCGCAGGATGGCGTCCGGCCACTTGTCACGGAAATAGGCCGCGAGCATCCCGAGCGGAATGCCGACGATGAAGGCCACGATGAGGGCGTAGAAGGCAAGTTCGAGGGTCGCGCCGCCGTAGGTCGTGAGCACGGACAGCACGGTGTGATTGTCGCTGATGGTTGTACCGAAATCGCCCCGGACGAGCTTTGCGAGGTATTCGACGTACTGGATCAGGATCGGCCGGTCGTAGCCCGCCGCGTGGATGCGCTCCTGAAGCTGCGCCGCACTCAGCCGCCCGCCGAGGGCCGCCGTGATCGGGTCCCCCGTGAGGCGCATCAGGAAGAACACCATCGAGACGAGGATGAAAACCGTGGGAATGATGAGCAGCAGGCGCACGACGATATAGCGCCAGATCTTGGTGCCGCCGGCCTTCGCCCTCTTCGGTGCTGCCGCGGGGGATGCCGGCGACGCCGCCGGGATCATGGTCGTGGTCATGCTCGCCAATCTGTATCGAATCCGACCTGGATGCGTCGGACCTGTCTGTCGGTCGCCCGAGACGATGAAGGGGCGATCCGCGCATCTGCGGATCGCCCCCGACTACGGCTTCATAGATTTTAGCCGTATGTCTGCGTGACTACTTGCTCAGTGTTCCGAACCGGAACTTGAAGGAGCCGTCCAGGGTCACACCCTTGACGGCCTTGCCCTCAACGACGACCTGCGCCCCCTGAAGCAGCGGAATGGTCGGCAACTGGGCGGCCACCTTGTCCTGGATAGCCCCGATCTCCGTCGTGCGCTTGGCCTTGTCCGTCTCCACAGCCTGCGCGGTGAGCAGGGTGTCGATGGCGGGGTCGGAGAAGTGGTTCCCGATGAAGTTCTTGGTGAGGAAGAACGGCGTCAGATAGTTGTCGGCGTCCGAGTAATCCGGGAACCAGCCGAGCTGGTATTCCGGGTAGACGTCGGCGGTGCGGTCCTTCGAGTACTGCACGTACTCGGTGGACTGCAGGTTGACCGTGAACAACTTGCTCGCCTCGAGCTGGCTCTTGACCAGCGCGTACTCGTCGGTGGACGATGCACCGTAGTGGTCGGTGTTGTACTGCAGGTTGAGCACCACGGGCGAGGTGATTCCGGCATCGGTGAGGGTCTTCTTCGCCTTAGCAAGGTCCGGTCCACCATTGCCGTCGCCGTAGAGCCCCTTCAGCGCGGTGTTCGCGCCGGTGAGCCCGGCGGGAACGTAGGAGTACAGCGGCAGATAGGTGTCTTTGTAGACCTGCTTGGCGATCGCGGCGCGGTCGACGAGGTCGGCCACGGCCTGGCGTACGGCCAGAGCCTTGGCCGGGCTGGCATCCGCCGTCGTCGCACCGAACGGCTGGGTGTTGAAGTTGAAGACGATGTAGCGGATCTCACCACCGGGGCCGGTGGTGACCTTGACCGACTTGTTCGACTGCAGGCTCTCGATATCCGTTGCGGAGAGGCTCCGCGCCGCGACGTCGATGCCGCCCTTCTGTACGTCGAGCTTCATGTTCGACTGGTCGGTGTAGTACTTGAGGTTGATCGTGGCGGTCTTCGCCGCGCCGAGAACGCCCTTGTAGTTCGCGAAGGCCTTGAACTGCACCAACTGGTTGAACTTGTAGCTCGAGATGTCGTACTGGCCGGCGAAGGCATGGGCCTTGACGATGGCGTCATCGCTCGTGACCTTGTCGGCGGAAAAGACCTGCTCGTCGACGATCGGAGCCGCTGGGCTCGAGAGGATCTGCGGGAATACCTGGTCGTTGCCGCTCTTGAGGTGGAAGACGACGGTCGTCGCATCAGTCGCGTCGACGCTGGCGAGGTTGCCGAGCAGCGA
>JAODMH010000017.1 GCA_025465035.1 Microbacteriaceae bacterium
TCTCGAGCTTGAGACCGACCTCCTCGGAGATGACCTGTCCACCGGTGAGGATCGCGATGTCCTGCAGCTGCGCCTTGCGACGGTCGCCGAAGCCCGGAGCCTTGACGGCGACGGACTTGAAGATGCCACGGATCTTGTTGACGACCAGGGTCGCGAGAGCCTCGCCGTCGACATCCTCAGCAATGATGAGGAGCTGCTTGCCCGACTGGATGACCTTGTCGACGATCGGCAGGAGGTCCTTGATGTTGGAGACCTTCGAGTTGACGATCAGGATGTACGGGTCTTCGAAGACCGCTTCCTGGCGCTCTGGGTCGGTCACGAAGTACGCGGACAGGAAGCCCTTGTCGAAGCGCATGCCCTCGGTGAGCTCGAGTTCGGTACCGAAGGTGTTCGACTCCTCGACGGTGACGACACCCTCCTTGCCGACCTTGTCGATCGCCTCGGCGATCAGCGCGCCGATCTCGGGATCGCCGGCCGAGATGGATGCGGTGGCCGCGATCTCTTCCTTGGTCTCGATCTCCTTGGCACCGGCGACGAGAGCGGCGATGACGGCCGTGACGGCCTTCTCGATGCCCCGCTTGAGGCTGATCGGGTCGGCGCCGGCGGCTACGTTGCGAAGTCCTTCGCGAACGAGGGCCTGGGCGAGAACGACCGAGGTGGTTGTTCCGTCGCCGGCGACGTCATCCGTCTTCTTGGCGACCTCTTTGACGAGCTCCGCACCGATCTTCTCGTATGGGTCGTCGAGCTCGATCTCCTTGGCGATGGATACACCATCGTTCGTGATCGTGGGCGCGCCCCACTTCTTCTCCAGCACGACGTTGCGGCCGCGTGGGCCAAGCGTCACCTTGACCGCGTCGGCCAGGATGTTGAGGCCGCGCTCGAGGCCACGACGGGCCTCCTCGTTGAAAGCAATGATCTTTGCCATGTGTGTTTTTCGTCCTTCCGGGACGCAAATAAAATCAACAGCTATTGGCACTCGCTATACGCGAGTGCTAAATGATTCTGGCACTCTGACCTTGAGAGTGCAAGTGAGACCGCAGCGTTCCGAAAGCTACGCGGGGGCGACGAACGCGACCGATCCCGCGAGCGGCACGAGCTCGATCCAGGTGTTGCCTGCGGCAAGTCGCACTGTCACGCCAGCGCTGTCCACGAGGCGGATGGGATCGGTGGCGGATGCCTTGCTCCAGGTCGCGTGGACGGTTCCGCCACCGGCGGAAACCCAGGCTTCGCCGCTCCCGATCATTTCGGTCTTCGGTACGCCCTTGTCGTTGCTCACCGGCACGCGCAGCACGACGACGTTGCTCGCCTTCAGCTGGGCGCCGCTGGCGTCCAGATCGGGACCGGTGCCCTGTGCCCGCAGGAAAGCCTTCTGGGTCGCATCCCAAGTCCACGTCCCCTTCGTGCCGCTCGAGAATGCGTAGTTGATCGACGCCGTCGGTTGCCCGTCCTTCGCAGCCGTGGACGACGGTACGTCGAGAGAGAATGCGAACTGCTGGGCTGGGGCGACGATGCCGGTGTGCTGGGCGAGTAGCTCCTTCGCCTTCACCAGCACATTGTGGGGAGCTGCCTTGGCCGGCGTCCGATAAAAGGTGCTCGCCGTATCTGTCTGGCCGTGAATGGCGTTGTAGACCGGAGTCTTGCGCATGAGCGCGACGAAGCGTTCCTGGCCGCCGGAATAGCAGACGATGCCGCCGAGCGGGGAGATGATGTCGGGATCCATGGGGCGGATGGAGCGGACCGGGCCGAGCAGATCCGGGATCTCCGACTGCCACACCGCCACATAGCGGGTGAGGCCGCCCTCCACGAGTTCCTCGAAGAGCAGGTCGGTCTTCTCCAGGCCCACCTGCGGACGGGCATCCGGATGATTGTCGATCTTCGCCGCGATCGACGCATGATCGAGAGAGCCGGCCGGAACGGTTGTGCCGCGAAGCGGAGCGATCGCCGTGGGAGCCGGGGTCCGGTGGGTGGAGCTGTAGCTCGGCGTCGGGCCCGGTGCGGGTTTTTCGGTGGTACATCCGACAGTGATGAGCAGAACGCAGAGCGCCGATACGGCGGAAACAGCACGCCTCGTCTCTCGCCGCACCCGCGTCTGTCTCACGCGGCAACACTAACGCCGCCCGGTTCTCCGGACGGCGTTAGGTGAGGCGAGCCGCGATTCGACTCTGGCTTACTGTGCCAGGCGAACCGATTCGGCCTGGGGACCCTTGTTGCCGGTGCCAACCTCGAAGGTCACCTGCTGTCCCTCTTCAAGAACCTTGTAACCACCCATGTCGATGGCGGAGTAGTGAACGAAAACGTCCTGTCCTCCACCTTCGACGGTAATGAATCCGTAGCCCTTTTCAGCGTTGAACCACTTCACGGTTCCATTCGCCATTGATAACTCCCTGCCGTGTTTCTGTGCGGTACGTGCGATGTTGCGAGCACCGAGTCGCGAACCCGATTTCTCGAGCTCACCTGTACCGACCATGGCTCCGCGCGCTGCGGATTCAAGCGAACCGGGTGGGGGCGACTAGTCCCAGATAATAACGACGATATGGCGCGATGGGAACGGAGAATGTGCTAAAGCGCTGTCGATTTCGTCGGAAACACGAATAATTAAACATCGGCGTAACACGGCGGAGACGTGGCACGCAGTTTCGGCCGCTGAACCTATTTTGCGGGGAGCACGTAGTCGCTGCCGATCACGACGGTGAGGGGCGACTGCGTGAAGGCTTTGGAGAGCTGGATCTGACCGACCTTGAGCGAGAGCACAAGCGCACGAGCGGCGCCTTCGTCGGCCGGATCGCTGTAATAGACGATCGTGGTCTTGATGTCCTGCGATGAGGCGTTCGCACGCGTTCCGATCGAGGGCGCGGCTCCGCCCCAGCCCTGGGCCACCAGGTTGTCACCCGTCGCGGTTGCGAGCCCGCTGGTCGGCGTACCGTTGAGCACCGTGATCGGGATGGTCGGATTGAGCTTGGCTTGCGCGGTCGGGCTGACCGAAGGGCTGGGGGTGGTCGTCGCCGACGGGACCGCGCCGGAGAAGAACGGCAGGTTGATCCTGCCGGTGATCACGGAGAGTCCGAACAGTCCCGCGGCGACGAGCGCCACCGTCGCGATGGCCGCCCAGGCGAACGCGATCCAGCCGCTGCCCTTCCTGGCCGGGCCGCGGTGAGCGCCCGTGCGCAGCAGATCGTCGGGCACGCTGTCGAAGCGGTCTTTTGGATAGGTCGCCATTACTCTTCCGGTTGCTATTACTGCTGGTCAGTGGTGGGGTCGGGAGTTCCGAGGACTCTGGCCGATCGCGCCGCCGCGCGCGCATCCCGCAATCGCTGCAGTCTCTTGACCAACATCGGATCGAAGACCAGAGCACCTGGCGAATCGAGCGCCGCGTTCAGCAACTGATAGTACCGGGCAGCCGACAGGCCGAATTCCGCCCTGATGGCCTCCTCCTTCGCGCCCGCGTGCTTCCACCATTGGCGCTCGAATCTGAGGATGCTCTGCTCGCGAGCGGTGAGCGCGGGAACCGTCGACAGCGACGACGCGCTCGTGTGCTCAGGCTTCGCTCCCACTGCTCTCCTTGGGTTCCGGCTCGGGTTCAGGGCAATACTAGGGCGGCCTTGCTGAGTGAACCCGATATGACCCTCCGTTGACGGGAATTGGGCGCTCAGAGCCAGTCGAGCGACTGACCGTGGGGACCGGTGTAGGCCAGCGGTCGTTCGTTGAGGGCGAGGACGAACCTGCCCCCCGGAACGTCGCCGTCCGGCAGCGCGGCGCCGACGCTGGGTAGACCGCCGACGCCTTCGAGGGAGATCCAGTCGGTGTCCAGTGCGCGTACCGTGTCGACGAAGCGCATCCGTTCATCGAAGGCCAGATACACGAGCACTCCGCTTGCCACGACGACCAGGGTCGCATCCGCCGGCGCTTCCTTCGTCAGTTCGGCGAGCGCGGTCGTCGCGTCGCCCTCCACCAGCAGTGGCGGGTCTTCCCTGGCGATCCCGATCGCCGCCAGCAGGCGTAGGCGGCGTTCCTCCTGCTCCGGCCAGACCAGGGTCTCGAGCCAGAGCATGTCCTCCGCAGAGTGCACGTCGAGGGGACGGAGATCGATACCTGCCCGCCAGACGATCTCCGGCAACGTCAGCGGGATGGGCACGGGACCGGTCGTGGCGCAGTCGAGGACCACCGAGCTGGGACCGGTAAGCGGATGCAGCGGCTCCCGCCCGTCGTAGTGGTAGCTGTACCGATCGGGGTAGAGACACAGGCCGGCGCTCGCTCCAACCTCGAGAAGTGCAAGTGGGCCGGGGAGCAACGCCAGTGCCGGTAGCAGGGACGCGCACCGTCGGGGTTCGTTGGTCTGCGTCATCCGCACCATGGCCTCGTCGGCCACCGCCGACCAGTTGGCCAGTAGCCATTCTCGGAAGGCCGGATAGCCGCCCTCCGGCGCTCCGAGTAGCCGCGACACCGCGAAGATCAGGTTCGGCTGGCGCTTCTGCAGTGGAAGCCGCTCAATGACTCCGATCAGCTTCGAATCCTCGGCGATCGACAGAGCCCACTCCTCATAGATCGCCGACTGCCCGCGCACCTCGACCTCGCCGAAGCTGCGGTACCACTCGGTCGTGTCTCTCACGCGGGCTGGTCACGCCTCGCGGCGCGATACATCGAGATGTGCTCGATGCCCGCCTCGCGATACACCTCGCCGAACGCTTCGAAGCCGAACTTGGCGTACAGCGGCGCGACGTAGTGCTGAGCGTGCAGGAGCATAGCCTCCTCGCCGAAGCCGGCGATCGCCTCACGCATCAGGACCTGGGCAAGCCCCTCCCGGCGGCGGTCCGCGCGCACCACAACGCGCCCGACGATCCGGTGCGCATCGAGGTGGGTCGCCTCGTCGTCGTAGAGCACCCGAAGGTACGCTGCCGTGCCGTGATCGTCCTCGATCCAGACGTGCTCGGTGGACGGCTCGAGGTCCCGATTGTCGAGCTCTTCTTCATCGACCCGCTGCTCGACGAGGAAGATATCCGTTCTGAGCTTGAGAAACGAATACAGGTCTTCGGTTGTGAGTTGGCCCCACGATTTTCGCACTACGGAACAATCGGGCATGATCCCGAGTTTAATGAACCGTACGCAGTATTCCGGAAGGGAAGAATCACCCATGAACGCCAGCGCCGACTCCATCAACTATCCCCTCGCCAAGTCCGATGCCGAATGGCGTGAGGAACTCGACCCGACACGATTCTCGATTCTTCGGGAGGCTGCCACGGAGCGTCCGTGGTCTGGCGCGCTCCTCGATGAGAAGCGCGCGGGTGTCTACACCTGTGGCGCCTGCAATGCCGAGCTCTTCGCCAGTGGCACGAAGTTCGACTCAGGGTCCGGCTGGCCGAGCTTCTATGAGTCGGTCAACCCCGATGCCGTCACCCTCAAGACGGACACGTCGCTGGGCATGACCCGCACCGAGGTTGTCTGCGCCAACTGCGGTTCGCATCTCGGCCACCTGTTCGACGATGCGTACCAGACGCCGACCGGCGATCGCTATTGCTTGAACTCGCTCTCCCTGAACTTCAAGGAAGAGAGTTAATTAGCCGTCACACGCCCGTGCTGGACGCCGTCACACGGCGGCGTTCCCAGCCGAAGGTGACGGATGACTCTCCGAGCCACGAGGAGCTGCTCCCGCTCGTCGAGGCTGCGGCGGGCGTCGCGGACCACGGCTCACTGCGGCCGTGGAGGCTCATCGAGCTGCGAGGAGAGGCCCGCCAGCGCCTCGGGGCCGCATTCGTCGAGGCGAGCGGACTGAGCGCCGAGGATGGCGCGAAACTCGCCGGCAAGCCGCTCCGAGCTCCCCTGCTCATCGCCATCGTCGTCAGCCGCCGGCCGAGTTTCAAGGTCGCGGAGTGGGAACAGGATGCCGCGGCCTCCGGTGTCGCCCACACCCTGGGTCTCCTGCTCGATGAGGCCGGCTGGGGCGTCATGTGGCGAACCGGACCCCTGACGCGGTCACAGCCGGTGCGCGCGATGCACGAGCTCGACGACAATGAGGAGCTGCTCGGCTGGCTCTACGTCGGCGGGTTGACCGACGACGCGAAAAAGGGCTCGAAGAAAACTGTCCAGGCCGGCGAGTACCTCACACGGCTCTGAGTCGGATCGGCTCCCAGTAATATGGGACGGTCATTCGCCTCCTTAGCTCAGTTGGCCAGAGCACCGCTCTTGTAAAGCGGGGGTCGTCGGTTCGAATCCGACAGGGGGCTCGCTAGCCGGTCACCGGCCTGAGACCAGCCCGGCCTACGCCCGGTCCCCGACTGGGGCGAGCGTTGCCTGCCACTCGCCGGCATCCGTAATCTGAACCAACGCGGATTCCTCGCCGTCGGCCTTCGCCTGCAGCCGATGCAGGGCGCGCACGACCGCGAGCTCGCTTTCGGAGACGCCGGCATCGTGCAGCTGCTCGCCGATGTCGAGCAGGTTCGCCGGCCCGTCCGTGGTCAGCAGGGTTCGCAGCACCTCGAACTCGAGGGGGTCGAGCAACAGGGGGTCTCCGCCCCTCCACGCGTCACCGGTGTCTAGGTCGAGGATGA
>JAODMH010000023.1 GCA_025465035.1 Microbacteriaceae bacterium
GTCACGCAGG
This sequence comes from Microbacteriaceae bacterium, assembly GCA_025465035.1. Taxonomy (GTDB): domain Bacteria; phylum Actinomycetota; class Actinomycetes; order Actinomycetales; family Microbacteriaceae; genus Lacisediminihabitans. The sequence goes on from JAODMH010000023.1 coordinate 11, forward strand.
CGATCCTCGATCACGACGCCGATGATTCCCGAGCGTCCGCGGCGCAGCGACTGCGCGCGGGGGTCGGGACCGCCGTAGTTGAGCGTCTCCGCCGCGGCGAGCACTCGCGCCCGCGTCGCGGGCGAAACCGGCCCCGATCCGCTGAAGGCGAGGGATGCCGTCGACACCGAGACGCCGGCGAGCGCGGCCACAGCGGCGAGGGTGGGCCGCGGCGGCTGGCTGAAGGTTCTTGCCCCGTCGCTCATGGCTTGGTAGCTTAGTCGAAACGATTTGATCGAATCGATTCGACCTTTAGCCGGAAACACACCAATGTCGAAGAACACCACTGCCATCGTCTACGCCGGGGGCCTGACTCGCCGCGATGTCGTGGCCTGGCGCAACGCCGTCTTCGTGATCTTCACACTGTGCGGAATCGGCCTCTCCACCTGGGCCGCGCGGCTGCCATCGGTGAAAGAGAGCCTCCGGGTCGGGCCGCAGGAAATCGGAATCCTGCTCTTCGGCATCGCTGTGGGTTCCATCGCCGGACTTCTCGCCTCGAGCCACATCATCGCCCGCTTCGGAGCCCGCGCCACTATCGCCTGGGCGCTCACCATCGGCGCCGTCGGTTTCGCCATCGCCGGAATCGGGGTCACGGTCGGGCCGAGTTTCGCCGTCATCTTCGGCGGCCTCGCCGTCTTCGGGGCGGCGACAGGCATCTGCGACGTCGCCATGAACGTCTCTGGCGCCGCGAACGAACGCGTGCTCGGCCGCACAATCATGCCGATCTTCCACGCCTTCTTCAGTTTCGGCACCATGATCGGGGCAGCCCTCGGCGCCCTTGCCGAGAGCGTGCACCTGCCGCTCGCGATCCACACGGGAATCGTCGCCGCGATCATCGCTGGTGTCGCGATAGTCAGCGTCCGCAAGCTTCAGTCGGAACACATCGTCCGGGATGACCAGGATGTCGTGCCTGACGACGATCACTCCAAAAGCTGGCGCGGACGACTGGCCATCTGGCGTGATCGCCGTACCCTGCTCATCGGACTCATCATTCTCGGCATGGCCTTCGCCGAGGGTTCGGCGAACGACTGGCTGGCGATCGCGATGCACGACGGCCACGATGTGTCTAAGCCGAATGCGGCACTCGTGTTCGGCGTGTTCGTCACCGCGATGACCGTCGGACGGCTCGCCGGGGTGACGCTGCTGGATCGCTTCGGCCGCGTGCCGGTGCTGCGAGCATCCGCCGGGCTTTCCGCCATCGGTCTGCTGATCGTGATCTTCGTGCCGAACGTCGGAGTGGCGATCGTCGGCGTCGTGTTCTGGGGCCTTGGCGCCGCGCTCGGCTTCCCGGTGGGGATGTCGGCGGCGGCGGACGACCCGAAGACCGCGGCCGCGCGGGTGAGCGCCGTCGCGACGATCGGCTACTTCGCGTTCCTGGTCGGGCCGCCGGTCATCGGCTTCATCGGCGAACACGTCGGCGTGCTCAACGCCCTACTGGTGGTGCTCCTGCTCGTCGCGATCGCCGGGCTCGTGTCTGGTGCGGCGCGCGAGCCGCGACGTAGCCATCGCGTTCTCGATCCCGCCGACGGAACGGACGCCGGATAGGCTCATCGGGTGCGTCTCGTCATTGCCCGCTGCTCCGTCGACTACGCCGGACGTCTCAGCGCGCATCTCCCTCTCGCAACACGCCTGCTGCTGCTCAAGGCCGACGGCAGCGTGCTCGTGCACTCGGACTCGCTGAGCTACAAGCCGCTCAACTGGATGAGTCCGCCATGCACCGTCTCCACCATCGAGCCGGATCGCGAACAGGCGGATGCCGGGGTCAGCGAGATCTGGAAGGTCACCCAAGCCAAGACGGCCGACCTCCTCGTCATCTCGATTCACGAGATCCTGCACGACAGCGCCCACGACCTGGGGGTAGACCCCGGCCTGCAGAAGGACGGTGTCGAAGCGCACCTGCAGAAGCTACTCGCGGAACAGATCGAGCTCGCCGGAGCGGGCTACCGGCTCGTGCGGCGCGAGTACATGACGGCGATCGGTCCCGTCGACATCCTGGCGAAGGATGCAACGGGGGCATCGGTCGCGATAGAGATCAAGCGTCGCGGCGACATCGACGGGGTAGAGCAACTGACCCGGTACCTCCAGCTCATGAACCGCGATCCGCACCTCGCACCGGTCACCGGCGTGTTCGCGGCTCAGGAGATCAAGCCGCAGGCGCGCACCCTCGCGCAGGATCGTGGCATCCGCTGTCTCGTTCTCGATTACGACGCGATGCGCGGCCTCGACGACAGTGACTCACGGCTGTTCTGAGCGCCGCCCGTTCTAGAGTGCCCGCCCCTCTCGTCGGCTGCCATCGTCCTGCGCCACAGCGGCGAGCCTCGAACTCGTAGGCTGGAGTCAATGAATCCGCAATGGACCTGCATACTGTTCGACCTCGACGGCACGATCCTCGACTCGGCTCCCGGAATCACGGCGACCCTCGCCTGGACCTTCGAGAGGCTCGGCCGCCCCATTCCGTCGCCCGCCGAGCTCCTCGCCTACGTCGGTCCGCCGATCCTCGACTCCTTCCGCGATCTCGCCAACATGACTCTCGAAGAATCCGCCAGGGCGCTCGAGATCTACCGCGTCCGCTATCTCGAGCACGGCACCCTCGACAGTGTGGTGTACCCGGGCGTCGCGCACCTGCTCGAGCGCCTCGCGGCGAGCGATCTCCCGCTGTCGCTCGCGACCTCCAAGCCGGAGCGACCGGCGATCAAGATGCTCGACCGTTTTGGGCTCACCCGGTATTTCGACGTCATCACCGGCGCATCCGAAGACGAGACGAGGAGTCGGAAGGCCGATGTCGTCGCCGAAGCGCTGAAGAGGCTCGAGCAGCTCGGCGCGGACGTTTCGGCACCGGTCATGGTGGGCGACCGCGAGCACGACGTGCACGGTGCCGCAGAACACGAAGTGCCGACCATCTTCGTCGCATGGGGCTACGGTTCCGTCGCCGAAGAGGTGGGCGCGATCGCCGTGGCGAAAACAGCTGAGGATCTCGGCGAGCTGTTACTCGGCGCTCACACCGCCTCGTTGAGCGCGTAGCGTTCGGCATCCGGGCAGTGGATCTGGGTCGGTCGGCCATCGCGCCGTTCGATGTCGTGATCCGACATCGGCCTGCCACAGATCGGGCACGGCTTCGCCAGGGTCGACGGTAGCGGCTCCTCGTTGAACGGCCCCAGCGGAGGTGGTCCGATGTACGGGAAGAGCGTCCGGTTCAGACGATCCCACCAGGGAACCTTGCTCGGCATATCCATCTCCTTAGTGCACTAATAATAAGTGTACCTGCTATAACACGGCTATGCTGATTTCCATGCCCGCCAGAGTCGATCCGCTCGCCCTCGACCGCCAGGTCTGCTTCGCCCTCGCCGCCGCGTCACGCAGCGTCATCGGGCTGTACCGTCCCGTGCTTGCACCGCTCGGTCTCACACATCCTCAATATCTGGTGATGCTCGCTCTCTGGGAACGCAGCCCGCGCACTGTCACCGACATCGGCGAGGCGCTCTTCCTCGAGCCCGCCACCCTTTCGCCTCTCCTCAAACGCCTCGAAGGTGCCGGGCTCATCACGCGCGGGCGCAGTACGACCGACGAACGGGCACTGGCCGTAGAGCTGACTCCGGACGGGAGGGCTCTCCGCGGGGAGGCAGAAAAGGTGCCGGGCCAGATCGTCAAACGGCTCGGGTTGTCGCTCGGCGAGCTGGAGAACATCCGCGACCATCTGACGAAACTCCTGCACGCGGCGACCGTGTAGGAATGTGGGCGCGCTCAGCGCGCCAATCGGTCGACGACTGCGCCGAAGACACGCGGAAGTGCCGCCGCCGCCGGCACGATCGCCCCACGCAATGGCGAGGCGGCCCAGGCGACAAGTCCCTCGGTGAGGATTCGAAAGTCGCGCGTCCTGTCCGTCCAGGCGCGTTCATAGGCGGCGGGGTCATCCGCCGCGATGCACTCGAGAGCCGCCTGGGCCTGGGCGAGCCCGACGCGGATGCCTTCCCCGGTGATCGCGTCGACGTAGCCAGACGCGTCTCCGACCAGCAACACGCGGCCCGCGACCCTGGCGGTCGTCCGCTGGTGGAACGGGCCGGCTCCTTTGAGAGGGCTCGCCGGCTCGCGTCCCGAAACCCGGGCGGCGAGTTCCGGGATTCCGGCCAGCGCCGCCTCGAAGTTCGTGCCCGCCTGGCCGAGCATCGCGATACCGACGATGCCGTCGCCAACCGGGGTGACGTAGGCCTCGATCTCCTCGGTCCAGTGGATCTCGATGAGGTCTCCCTCCGGTTCCATGAAATAGTGCCGCCGGAGCCCGAAGCGACGGAACCTTCCGGCCACCGGTTTCTCGAGTCCGGTGAGCCGTCGCACGGTCGAGTGCAGGCCGTCAGCGGCGAGCAGGTAGCGAGAACGGATGCCGTCGACGGTCACGCCGGAACCGTCCTGCTCCAGGGCATTCACCTTCGCCGCGACGAAGCCGACGCCCAGCTCGCGGGCTCGCTCCGCCAGGGCGGCGTGCAAGGTGGTGCGCCGGACTCCGCGTCCGACGACGACGCCGCCGCCGAAGAGGTGATCGGCGCGTTTCGACCCGCTGCGATAGCTGACTCCGCGAATCGGAAAGCCCCGGGGGTCCACGCCGAGACGCGCGAGCGAGAGAAGGGCCCCCGGCATCAGTCCCTCGCCGCACGCCTTGTCGATCGTCGAGCCGCGCGGCTC
>JAODMH010000037.1 GCA_025465035.1 Microbacteriaceae bacterium
GATGCTCGCCCGCGTCGATCGAGCCTCATCGACCCATCGTCGCTATTCGGAAGCGGATGTGCGCTGGGTGATGTTCATCACCAAGCTGCGTTCGACGACGATGCCCATCTCGCGCGTGCTGGAATACGTCAACTTGGTCCGACGCGGCGAAGAGACGATCCCCGCACGACTCGAACTACTGCTCATCCATCGAATGAACGTCGCCGCTCAACTCGACGAGATGGCCACAAGCCTGGCCGCGATCGACTTCAAGATCGCGACCTACCAGGGAAGGACCCCAACGGAATGAAACACATCACACTCGGAACGAACGGACTCGAGGTAGGGCGCCTCGGTCTCGGCCTCATGGGCATGTCCGCGTATTACAGCGGTGCCGGCCAGGATGACGCCGGCTCGATCGCCACGATCCATCGTGCGATCGATCTCGGTGTCACTTTCTTCGACACGGCGGAGATGTATGGCCCGTATATCAACGAGGAGCTGCTTGCGAGGGCCCTCGATGGCAAGCGTGACCAGGTGAAGATCGCGACGAAGTTCGGCACTCTCCTTCACCGCGGCGACGGGAGCAGAGGTCTGGACGGCAGCCCGGAGAACGTTCGACTTTCGGTTGAAGGTTCGCTTGCGCGGCTCAACACCGACCACATCGATCTCTATTACCAGCACCGGATGGATCCCGGCACTCCTATCGAGGAAACGGTCGGCGCGCTCTCCGAGCTCATCACCGAGGGCAAGATCGTGCACTACGGGCTGTCGGAGGCGGCGCCCGAGACGATCCGGCGCGCGAATGCCGTGCATCCTGTCACCGCGTTGCAGACCGAATACTCGCTGTGGAGCCGTGACCCCGAGGCCGAGATCCTGCCGGTTGTGCGAGAGCTCGGCATCGGCTTCGTGCCGTATTCGCCGCTCGGACGTGGTTTTCTCACGGGCACGATCCGATCGCTCGACCAGCTCGAAGCGACGGACTTCCGGCGCAACAACCCTCGGTTCGAGGGTGAGAACCTCGAGACGAACATCCGCATCGTCGAGCAGGTGGATGCCGTCGCGGCGGAGATCGGCGCCAGGCCGGGACAGGTCGCGCTCGCCTGGCTGCTGGCGCAGGGCGACGACATCGCGCCGATCCCCGGAACGAAGCGAGTCGCCTACCTCGAGGAGAACGTCGCGGCGGAGTCCCTCCAGTTGAGCGCCGAACAGCTCGCCGCGCTCGACGCAGTGGCCGCTCCCGTCGGCGACCGCTATGCGGACATGACCCCGCTCAACAGGTAGTGCCGCTGCGGGTTGAACGGGCGCCGGGCGCTCCCGCTCAACCCGCAGGTGGTGCCTACTCCACTCCGCGGATCGGCGGGTTGTGGAAGGTTCCGCCGAAGACACGTTCCGAGGCTCCGACGCGGTCAAGATACGGGGTCGCGCCGCCCATCTGAAACGGATAACCCGCGCCGAGGATCAGGCAGAGGTCGATGTCTTCCGGAGCGGAGACCACACCGTCCTGCAGCATCCGATGGATTTCGTCGGCGAGGCCGTCCTCGATGCGAGTCCGCAACTGCTCCGCCGTCATCGGAGAGTCGCCACCGGCGACGATGTCGCGGGCCCCCTTGTCGATGCCCTTGATCTTCCCCTTCGCGTCGCGCTCGAAGATGTGACCGAGGTCGGCGAGTTTGTGCAGGTTCGCACTCTGGAAGAACCGCTCGGGGAATGCGGCGTGATGAGTGTCGAGCACGTGGGCTCCGACCTTGAGCCCGACCAGTTCGAGAAGTTCGAACGGAGTCATCGGCAGGCCGAACGGCTTCGTGGATTCCTCGACCACCTCGAACGGCGTTCCGGTGTCCACCGCGTGCATCGCTTCGCCGAGCACCTTGGCGAGGATGCGGTTGACGACGAAACCGGGGGTGTCCCTGGTGATGACGGCGTTCTTGTAGAGCTTCGCGGCGATGACCATCGCGGTACTCAGGGTCTCATCATCCGTCGCCGGCGCTTTCACGACCTCGACGAGCGGCATGACTGCAACGGGGTTGAAGAAGTGGAAACCGACAAGCCGTTCCGGATGAGCGAGCTTCGCACCGATCTGCTCGACCGAGAGCGACGATGTGTTGGTGGCCAGCACTGCGGTCTCGGAGATGTACTGCTCGACGTCCGCGAAGACGTCCTGCTTCACGCCCAGTTCCTCGAACACGGCCTCGATCACCCAGTCGGCGTCTGCGAAGTCGGCTTTGTCAGTGGTGCCGCTGACGAGTGCCTTGAGTCGGTTGGCCTCATCGGGCGAGATACGCTTCTTGCCCAGCAGGGCATCGATTTCGCCGCGGATGTAGTCGAGCCCCTTGTCGACACGAGCCTGGTCGAGGTCCGTGATGACTACCGGTACTTTGAGGCGGCGCACGAAGAGCAGCGCGAACTGGCTGGCCATGAGTCCTGCACCGATGACCCCGACCTTGGTGACGGGCTTGGCGATCTTCTTGTCCGGTGCTCCCGCAGGGCGCTTGGCACGTTTCTGCACGAGGTTGAACGAGTAGATGCTCGCCCGGAACTGGTCACCGGAGATGAGTTCCGACAGGGCCTCGTCTTCGGCCGCGAAACCCGTCTTCTTGTCGGTGTTCTTCGCCGCCTTGAGCAGTTCGAGTGCCTTGTACGGCGACTTGGCGACCCTGCCGATGCGGCTCTCCAGCATCTTCGTGGCGATGCCGATGGCGATATCCCACTTGACGGCTCGTTCGATCTTGCCCGGTTCGTTCGGCCGCTTGACTCTGACGGCGCCAGAGATCACTCCATCGGCCCATCTGATCGAGTCCTCGAGGAAGCTCACCGAGTCGAAGATGGCGTCGGCGATGCCGAGATCGAAGGCTTCCTGGCCCTTGAGCGTCCGATTATTTTTGAGCGGATTCTCCACGATGACCTTGAGTGCATTCTCGATGCCGATGAGGTTCGGCAGCAGCCACGCGCCACCCCAGCCAGGGATGATGCCGAGAAAGACCTCAGGGAGGGCGATCGCCGGCACGTTGCGGTCGATCGTGCGGTAGTCGGAATTAAGGCCGATCTCCACACCGCCGCCGAGCGCGAGTCCGTTGATGAAGGTGAACGATGGGACACCGAGTTCGCTCAGTTTGCCGAGGGCCTCGTGACCGAGTTGAGCCATCTGCTTGGCCACGGCCTTGCTCGGGATGTCGCTGACCTTGCTGAGATCCGCGCCGGCCGCGAGAATGAACGGTTTGCCGGTGATGGCGACGCCGGCGATCTCGCCCTTCGCCGCTCGTTCCTTCTGGACGTCGAGCACGTCAGAGAGCTCGAACAGGGTGATCGGCCCCAGCGTGTTCGGCCGCGTGTGGTCGCGTCCGTTATCGAGCGTGATCATGGCGAGGATCTTGCCACCGGAGATGGGGATATCGCGCACATGGGAGTGGGTGACGACCTCATCATCGGACAGCGCCTTGAGTTCTTCGAATCGCGAAATCTCGTCAACCTGCGCCATTACTTTTTCTTCCCATCGAAGTACGGGTTCTCCCAGATGACGGATCCACCCTGTCCAAGACCGACGCACATGGCGGTGAGGCCGTACCGCACGTCGGGACGCTCTGCGAACTGTGCGGCGAGCTGAATCATCAGTCGGACGCCGGATGACGCGAGCGGATGCCCGATCGCGATCGCGCCGCCCCACTGGTTCACCCGCGGGTCGTCGTCATCGATGCCGAAGTGGTCGAGCAGGGACAGCACCTGGACGGCGAAGGCCTCGTTGAGCTCGAACAGCCCGATGTCGTCGATGGTGAGGCCGGCCTTCTTGAGCGCCTTCTCAGTCGACGTGACCGGGCCGATGCCCATGATCTCCGGCTCGACCCCGGCGAACGCGAAGCTCACGAGCTTCATCTTGGCCCTGAGCCCGAGTTCCCTGGCGACCGCTTCGCTGGAGAGAAGGCTCACGGTGGCGCCGTCGTTGAGCCCGGAGGAGTTGCCGGCCGTCACGCGACCGTGTGGGCGGAACGGGGTCTTGAGCCCGGCCAGTCCCTCCATCGTGGTCTCCGGGCGCAGCGCCTCGTCACGAGTGGCGAGGCCCCAGCCCGCGTCGCCGCGGATCGCCACCGGAATGAGATCCGGCTGAATCTTTCCGGCGTCATATGCTGACGCGGTCTTCTGCTGGCTGCGCATCGCGTACCGGTCCGAACGCTCTTTGGTCAGCTGCGGGAACCGGTCGTGGATGCGCTCGGCGGTGGAGCCCATGTTGAGTGCCTCCTCTCCGACGAGCTTCTCTGCGAGGAAGCGCGGATTCGGGTCGGCACCGAAGCCCATCGGATGCCGGCCCATGTGCTCGACGCCGCCAGCGATGGCGAGGTCGTAAGCACCGAAAGCGATGCCGCCCGCGAGGGTGGTGACCGAGGTCATCGCGCCCGCGCACATCCTGTCGATGGCAAACCCCGGAACCGACTTGGGCAGCCCGGCGAGGAGTGCTGCCGTGCGGCCGAGCGTCAGCCCCTGATCGCCCTGTTGTGTCGTCGCCGCGATCGCGACGTCATCGATACGGTCCTTCGGGACATTCGGATTGCGCTCGAGCAGCCCGACCATCGCCTTGACGACGAGATCGTCTGCCCTGGTGTTCCAGTACATTCCCTTTTCGCCGGCACGCCCGAACGGAGTACGAACCCCATCGACGAACACGACTTCATGTCTCTCGGCCACAATGCCTCCACGGTCTCAGGTCCGGATCCGATCCTAGGCTCGGCCGTTGTGCCCCAAGAATCGTTTGCTTCTTTCTACGAAGCCGGTTCCGTCGGGGTTTCACTCGTTTGGCTGGCTTCGACAAAGGCATCGAGGATCACCTGTGAGATGGCGTCAACCTGCCACGGACGTGCACCGAGCCTGGCCAGCTCGGCGCGTATGCCTGCGGGGTCTAGGGGCTCCGAGGGCGTCCAGGCCAGGCGGCGCAACAGCTCCGGTGTCAACAGGTTCTCCACGGGGATGCTCAGTTCGGTCGAGACGGCGGTCATGGCCGCCCTGGCCTTCTTCAACCTCCTGTCGGCTTCCGGATTGCGATCGGACCAGATCCGGGGCGGTGGAATCGCTTCGCCAGGAACCCGCAGCGCGGGAAGGTCTTCTGTCGTCCGGCCCGCATCGATCGCGGCCCACCAGCGAGCGAGTTCTGAGCGACTGGCCCGCCCGCTGAACTCGCGAAGGGCGGCGAGGGCATGCTTCGATTCCGGCATTGCCTTCGCGGCCGCGACGAGCGAGGTGTCCGGCACCAGGCGACCCGGTGCCGTGTCGGTCTCTCTGGCGAGGCTGTCACGCGCCTCCCAGAGTTCCCTGGCCACGGCGAGATTGCGCGCGCCGCGGACGGTGTGCAGGCCGGAAAGCCTGCGCCACGCCTCGCCCTTGACCTGTTTCGCTTCGCGTGCGAGAACCGCGGCGAACTCCTGCTGCGCTATCTCGGTCTTCCCGGCCGCCTCGAGCAGGTCGGCCATGGCATCGCGCAGGTCGACGAGCAACTCGACGTCGAGTGCCGCATAGACCAGCCAGGGCTGGGGGAGAGGCCGGGTAGACCAGTCAGCAGCCGAGTGCTCCTTGGCGAGGTGGATGCCGAGCAGGTCCTCGACGACGGTCCCGAGCCCGACGCGGGGCAGTCCTGCCAGTCGCGCGCCCAACTCTGTGTCGAAGATGTGAGTCGGATCGAGGCCGACTTCGCGCAGGCAGGCGAGATCCTGGCTGGCGGCGTGGAGAACCCACTCCTCGGAGGAGATGGCCTCGTTGAGTTCGGCGAAACTACCGATCGCGGGTGGATCGAAGAGGAAGACGCCGGCGCCGCGACGGAATATCTGGATCAGATAGGCGCGCTGAGAATAACGGAACCCCGACGCACGCTCGGCGTCGATCGCGATCGGGCCGGTGCCAGCAGCGATCTCGGCCACGGCATCCAGATAGTCCTCGCGCCTGTCGATGGCCGCGACGATGGCGTGCGGCGACTGCTCACCCTGGTTTGCGACGGGTGGCGTCGGACTCTGCTCAGCGCTACTCACGTCCGGCTCTACGAGCGGCTAACAAACTGACTCCTTCGACCGCTGGCGGAAGTCCTGCCAGCATGCACAACAACTCACCCCAGCCTTCCACATGTGAGGAGAGATCGTGGTCGAGCGGCGTCCATGAGGCGCGGAGTTCGATCTGGGCGCCGTCTCCCTGGCTCGCCAGCTCCCCGTACCCGGTGGAGAGGATCTTGGTGGCCGTGCCAGAAGCCGCGGTGTAGTGCGCGCCGCGGGCGTCGAGCGCGTCGACGAGCCACGACCAGGTGACATCCGCAAGGAAGGGGTCGAGCCCGATGTCCGTCTCGAGCGGCGCCTGGGCGAAACAGACGATACGGAACTGTCCCCCCCAGGCCTCCGGAGCGGACGGATCGAAGAGAAGGATGAACCGGCCGGTACCGAGTTCGGAATCGGTGTCGTGGCGGGCGGGCGTCACATCCGCCGAGAGAGCGACGCTGTACGGCGCCAGGTTGCCGGGGGAGGGGATTTCGTTCAGCACGAGCTCTGGCCGGAGCTTTGCTCGCCGCACTGCGCGGAGTGCGGTGCCAAAAGCAGCCGGCACTGTGGCCGCCGGCACTGTGGCCGCCGGCACCGATGGTCCTGCGACTTTTTCGGGCACGAGTGAAGACTAAAGTTCCACTGTGGCAGTTTCTCGAAGGCACGCCGTCCGGGGATATCGATGGTGGGCGATCGCCCTCGTAGGGACAGGAGTCTTTGCCGCGACCGCAGCGGCCGCTTTTGGCGTTCTCGCCCTGATCGTCGCGCGGACGGTTGTCACCCCTCCGCGTCGCAGTGACGATGATGTACGGGTGATCTCCGTGGATTCGACGGCGGGCACCGTCACGTTGAGTCGCTCGGTCGATGCCGCGCTGCCCGGCGACTACAGTCTCCGGTTCTCCCGTGGCACGGGCCACGCCCGTCTCGGCGAGGTCGTCGGTCAAACGGATTTCTCGGTGACCCGAAGGGTGATCACCGTGGATTTCGGCGAGCTCGCGAAGGCTCGTCGCGGCCGTCTGAGCGGATGGTTCTACCTCGGCCCCGCGGAGTTCGGGCATACTTTCGCGGAGGTGCTGATCGAGACGGAGCTCGGTCCCGCTCCGGCGTGGCTTGTACCCGCGGAGCCGCCGAGCGGGCGCTGGGTCATCCAGGTGCACGGCCGGGCGGTGAGCAGGGAGGAGACCCTGCGCGCAATCCCGGTATTCCGCGACGCCGGATACACCTCGTTGCTCATTTCCTATCGCAATGATCCCGACGCCCCACGCAGTCTGGACGGGCGTTACGGGCTCGGCGACACCGAATGGCACGACGTCGATGCCGCCCTGCGTTTCGCGGCCGACAACGGAGCCACGGACATCGTGCTCATGGGCTGGTCGATGGGTGGAGCGACAGTGCTCCAGGCGGTCACCCGGTCCGACCTCGCCGGCCTGGTACGGGGGATCGTGCTCGACTCGCCGGTCGTGGACTGGGTCACGGCGCTCAGGTACCAGGGCGAGCTCCGGAATCTGCCGAATCCCGTGCGATCGGCAGCACTCGTCCTGATCGGCAACAGTTGGGCGAGAAGGCTCACGGGCCAGCTCGCGCCGATCGACCTGCCTCGCCTCAATTTCGTCCGGCGTTCCGGCGAACTAAACCTACCGATCCTCCTCATGCACAGCGACGACGACGGCTTCGTGCCGTCGACGGCATCGCGCGCCCTTGCCGAGGCCCGCCCGGACATCGTGACCTATGAGGCTTTCACTGTCGCCGCGCACACCAGGCTGTGGAACTACGACCGGGAGCGCTGGAACGCCGCGATCGCGGGATGGCTGGGCGCCATCGCCACATAGCCGGCTGCAGCGCTCAGGCGGCGACCTTCTCGCGGATCTGGCGTTTGGTGCGGCCGAGCAGCGCGGTCATGCCGCGGATCCGCAGCGGGCTGACAGCCTCGGTGAGGCCGATCGTGTTGGGGTAGTCGTCCGGTACCCCGAGTACGTCGTCGACGGTGAGGCCGGCGAGCCCCTGGACCAGGATCGACGCGAACCCGCGCGTGGTCGGCGCCTCCTTCGGTGCCGTCGCATGGAGGTGCACGATCCTGTTCTCGTCGACCTCGACGAAAATGAACACGGGAGACTGGCACTCCTCCACACGTTCGAGCAGGTCGGGGTGCTCCGCATACTGCGCCGGCAGTTCCGGGAGCTCGTTGGCGAACTCGAGCAGGAGGAGGAGTCGGTCACGCTGTTCGAGGCCGAGAAAGTCCTCCCGGATCTGAGCGAGGGCTTCGGGAAGATCGCTGGTGGTCATCGACTCAAGTATTCCACTTCATCCATAACAATCGGCCGGATACCCCGTGGGCTCCGGCCGATCCGATAACGCGCGAACCGCGGTTACCGTGCAGCGGGCACCGCGCCTGGCTCGACACCCTTGACGATCGGAACGCGCACGGCCGAGCCCCACTCCGTCCACGATCCGTCGTAGTTGCGCACGCCGTCGAAGCCGAGCAGGTGGGTGAGTACGAACCAGGTGTGACTCGAGCGCTCACCGATGCGGCAATAGGCGATCACGCTGTCGCCGTCCCTGAGGCCGGCACCATCGCGATAGAGCGCGTTGAGTTCGCCGAGCCCGCGAAAGGTTCCGTCGTCAGCCGCAGCCTTGCCCCATGGCATGTTCTGGGCGCTCGGGATGTGACCGGCGCGGAGGGCGCCCTCTTCCGGATAGGCGGGAGCGGTAGTGCGCTCACCGCTGAACTCCTCGGGGGAGCGAACATCGATCAGGGGATTGCCGAAGTGGGCGAGCACGTCGTCCTTATAGGCGCGGATGGGGGCGTCGTTGCGCTCGACGACCGGGTAGTCGACAGCGGCGGGCGTCGGCACCTCCGTCGTGTACTCACGGCCCTCTGCCTCCCACTTGGCTCGTCCGCCGTCGAGGAGGCGCACATCCTCATGGCCGAACAGCGTGAACACCCACAGCGCGTATGCCGCCCACCAGTTGTTCTTGTCGCCGTAGATGACCACGGTGCTGTCGCGGGAGATTCCCTTCGACCCGAGCAGCTTCGCGAAGCCCTCTCCGTCGATGTAGTCACGCTGGACCGGATCGTTGAGATCCGTGTGCCAGTCGATCTTGACCGATCCCGGGATGTGACCGGTCTCGTAGAGCAGTACGTCTTCGTCGGACTCGACGACGACAAGGCCCGGTGTACCCAGGTGAGCCTGGAGCCAATCGGTGCTCACCAGGCGCTCTGGATGCGCGTACTCGGTGAACTTTGCGGATGAATCGACCTCGACGGTCATGAAAACCTCCAGTTGGCGCCCGCTCGGGGCGACGATGAGCCTGTATTCGGCGAGCTAGGCTTGAGTTAACCCTTAACGAATCTACGCAACCCGCATGCCCGGCGCCGAGGTTTCGTAAGACTTCGACACATAGACACGACACCGCGTCTTCGAGCCAAAGGTTAGTCCGCGTGACCGTCGAACCCCTGCGCCACCGCGACAGCCTGGTCGACCGGCAGCCAACGCTGAGCGGCGAAGAGATCGTCGCCCAGTTGACGCCGCCTCGTCAGTTCCAGACGGCGAGCCTCGACACCTATCGGCCCGATCGCGACTATCCGTCACAGGGCGCCGCCGTCGCCGCCATCCGTACCTTTGCCGCGGGTTGGTCGGCAAAATCCGGTGGCCTGTTCTCCCGCCGACGCTCACCTGCAACGCCACCCGGCGTCTATCTCGATGGCGGCTTCGGCGTCGGCAAGACTCATCTGCTCGCCGCCCTCTGGCATCTCGCTCCCGGGCGCAAATATTTCGGCACCTTCATCGAGTACACCGCCCTGGTGGGTGCGCTTGGCTACGCCTCCGCGGTGAAGTTGCTGAAGGGTGCATCCCTGGTCTGCATCGACGAGTTCGAGCTCGATGATCCGGGAGACACCCGGCTGATGTCGCGGCTGCTCTCCGAACTGGTCGCCTCGGGTTCCAGGATCGCGGCTACCTCCAACACCCCGCCGAACGCCCTCGGCGAGGGACGGTTCGCCGCCCAGGATTTCCTTCGGGAGATCGATGCCCTGTCCGCAAGGTTCACCGCGATTCGCATCGATGGCCTGGACTATCGCCATCGCGACATCGAGGGTCATGCCGTTTCGCTGTCCGATGCCGAGTTGGAGGCCGCCGTCGATGGCGTGGACGGCGACGTCACCGTTGACAGCTTCGATGCCGTCGTGGCGCATCTCGCGACCGTTCATCCCTCGCGCTATGTCAAGCTCATCGCCGGGATCGAGGCAATCGCCATGACCGGGGTTCACCGGCTGTCCAACCAGACGGATGCGCTGCGTCTCGTGGCATTCGTCGATCGGCTCTATGACGCGCAGGTTCGCATCTTTGCGACGGGGATCCCGCTGGACCAGGTCTTCGCCGAGGACATGCTGGCCGGTGGATACCGCAAGAAGTATCTGAGGGCGATCTCGCGGATCGGTGCCCTCACCTCCGGCCAGGTCTAGGACGCGGCTCGCGCCCTGTAGTGTCGCGCCCGGATCGCCGTCAGGACGATGCCGATCACCGCCGCCAGCACGGACGCGATCAGCACCGCGAGGGTCCCCTCGACCGCGATCTCGTGGTTGGCTGCGAAAGCGAGCTCGTTCATCAGCAGAGAGACGGTGAAGCCGATGCCACCGAGTCCGGCAACGGCGAGGATGTCACCGAAGGGGATGTTCGGTGCGGAACGACCGGCGAGCAGGTTGGCGATGACAGCACCGCCGGTGATGCCGATGAGCTTTCCGATGGGCAGGGCGACGATGATCGCCCAGAACACCGGGCTCAGCTCCGATAGGCCGACGGCGGGCAGTATGACGAGGGCAGCGACGAAGGCGAATACCGGGAGGATGATCCCATTGCTCCACGGCTCGAGCGCGCGGCGGGTGACTCCCGCGCTTCTGCTCGCCATGATGAGCCCGAGGGCAACGCCCGCGATGGTCGCGTGGATGCCCGACAGGTGCACGAGCACCCACGCCGCGATGCCGAGCACGACGAGAATCGCGACGATCGGCGCCGAACGGGCCCGGCCGCTCAGCCAGCCGAAGAGCAGGACGACGGGAACGGCGGCCAGCAGGGGCAGCGGGCGCAGATTATCGGTGAAGAAGAAGGCGATGATGAGAATCGCGATGAGGTCGTCGATGACGGCGAGGGCGAGGAGCAGCGCACGGATGCGGGTCGGCAGTGCCCGTCCGACGAGCGCCAGCGTTCCGAGCGCGAAGGCGATGTCCGTCGCGGTGGGGATCGGCCATCCGTCGGAGAGGGCGGGATCGCGCACCATGAGCAGAAAGATCAGCGCGGGTACAACGACGCCGCCCACTGCGGCCACGGTTGGGACTAGCGCCTTGCGGCCGCTGTCGAGTTCACCGTGCGTGAGTTCGTGGCGCAGCTCGATGGCGGCGAGAAAGAAGAAGACGGCAAGCAGCCCGTCGGTGACCCAGTGGCCGATCGAGAGGTCGAGGCCGAGCCAGGGGATGGGAACGTGCGTATCTCGGAGAGATTGCAGCCCAGGACCGACAGCGGTATTGGCGAGCACGACGCCGAGAACGGCGGCGCCGAGCAGCAAGAAGGCTGAGTAGCGTTCGCTTCTCAGGAACTTCATCGAACTTCGCTCGGCATCCCCATCAGTTTAGGAGGACATTCGGCCAGCACTCGACACGCTTACGAAGCAGTTCGGCAGAATCCGGAAACACGATGTTTACATAGCCGCAGAGTGCGTAACAAGTGAGAAACACAGTGACACCGCTGTGGAAATATCGGCACAGCAAACTTGCCACATCCCTAAGGCGGAACCCGAACGAGGCCGGTCTTCAGGTCGAGCGCAGGTGCCGAGGGGAGTCCTTTGGAAAAAGAGAGAGGCAACCCTTACCCATGGTCGATTTGTCGGTCCTAACTGATGCCACGACTGACGGCATCACAAATAATCTGAACTCGCTGTGGCTGATGGTGGCTGCGGCTCTCGTGCTCATCATGACGCCCGGCGTCGCCTTCTTCTATGGCGGCATGGTCAAGGCGAAGAGCGTTGTCAGCATGATGATGATGAGTTTCGGCGCCATGGGCCTTGTCGGGGTGCTCTGGGTCATCTATGGCTACGGAATGTCCTTTGGCTCTGGCAACGATTGGCTCATCAAGGGCGTCCTGCTCAATCCCTTCCATGACCTGTTTCTCACGAACGAGATCAACGCCAAAGGCACCACGGCCAATCAGTGGATGAATCTCGATATCCACGGTCTCGCGTTCGCCGGATTCCAGGCGACCTTCGCGATCATCACCGTCGCGCTCATCTCCGGCGCTATCGCAGACCGCGCCAAGTTCGGCTCGTGGATGATCTTCGCCGGTGTCTGGGCGACCCTGGTCTACTTCCCCGTTGCCAGCTGGGTGTTCAACTTCACGCTGGACGCGAAGGGCACCATCGTTGACGGCGGCTGGTCGGTCTTCGGTCTCCACGTGAACGACTTCGCGGGTGGCACGGCCGTCCATATCAATGCCGGTGCCGCGGGTCTGGCTCTCGCGCTCGTGCTGGGCAAGCGTGTCGGATTCAGGAAGGGCCTCGCCGCGCCGCACAACGTTCCTCTCACGCTTATCGGTGCATCGCTGCTCTGGTTCGGCTGGTTCGGCTTCAACGCCGGCTCGGAGGGTGCTGCCGACGGCATTTCTGCCCTCGCCTGGATCAACACGATGGTCGCTCCGGCCGCGGGTATCCTCGGCTGGCTGATCGTCGAGCGGTTCAAGGACGGCAAGCCCACCTCCATCGGCGCCGCGTCCGGTGCGGTCGCCGGCCTCGTCGCGATCACCCCGGCCTGTAACATCCTGACCCCAGGTTGGGCCATTGTGCTCGGCATCCTCGTCGGTGTCGTCTGCGCCTTCGCGATCGACCTCAAGTACAAGCTCGGATTCGACGACTCGCTCGATGTCGTCGGCATCCACCTCGTCGGTGGTCTCGTCGGAACGCTCTACATCGGTATCTTCGGCGCAGGAATCGGTCTCATCGACAGCGGCAGCTTCAAGCAGCTCGGTGCGCAGGCGCTCGGTGCGTTCGGCGTGATGATCTACTCGTTCGTCCTTGCCTTCGTCATCGGCTGGATCATCCAGAAGACGATCGGCTTCCGTATCACGACGGAGGACGAGGTCGCAGGCGTCGACACCATCGTGCACGGTGAAGAGGGCTACGCGCTCGAGACCACCAGCTGACGCCAAACAAGCAGCAGGGGTGCCGTCCTTAGGGACGGCACCCCTTACTCTTGCTCCGGGAGGTCGAATGGATGCTGTCAACCTGGGGCTGAGCGCTCTGGCGACGATCTCCGTGCTCGCGGTCGTCCCTCTGGTCAGCCTGCTGCAGCAGCGGCTGATCGGACGAGCGACCACGGGCCTCTGGCCTGGGATGGCCCTGGCCGCTGGGTCCGGTGGCATCGTGTCGCTCGTCCTGTGGGCGGTGCGAATCACCGGCATCCCCGTGCTCTTCGCCGCGCCGATCACCGCCCTTGGTGCGTTGTTCGCGGTGGTCGCAACCTCGCCGCTTCGGTCTCGTTCCCTTGTGGTTCAGGCGCTGTTCTCGGCGATAGCGACGGCTTTAGTGTTCGTGCCGGCGGCAATGGCGGTGTTCGGATCGGCGTTCAACTCCCTTTTCACCAGCGCGGGACTGATCGACCTCGGTGCGTCGCTGCCCGCATTCGTCGCGGCGGGAGCCGCCGGGCTTGGAGTCCTCGTTCTGGAACGCGGGGCCGCGCGCGAAGCGGCCGTCGGCATCCGATGGTGGCCGGTAATCTGGCCGCTGCTGCTTGTGTGGATCGCATGGATCGGCTGGCTGGTCGGCATTGAGCTTGCGATCGACGCATCCACCGGCGTGCTCTTCGTGAACACGATCCTCATGCCCGTCGCCGGCGCGGTCGGGGGCGTCGTTGTCGAACGGATCCGCCATCGCTCGAACACCCCCAGAGGCCTGGCGCTGGGATTTCTGGGCGGCGCCATAGCGGCGACAGCGGCGTGCGCCTTCCTCGAGCCGGCCCTGGCCGTCGTCACAGGGCTGATCGCGGGCGCGCTGTGTTCCCTGCCGACCTCGTCCGGCGCGAATGCCGGATCGAAGTCGATTCTTGTCACCGCCATCGTGGCCGGCGGCACCAGCCTGCTCCTGCTCGGATTCTTCGCCCGAAATCTGGCCTTCATCTACACCGGACAACCCGAACTGTTCTTTGGACAGCTTGCCGCGGTCTTCGGTTGTGCGGTGTACGCATTCGCGGTCGGAACGGGCCTGTGGTGGCTGTTGCGGCGGCTCGACGGGTACCGGCGCCCGTTGCCGCGGAGATAGCGACCGGTCCAGAGATGCCCTACGGTCAGGGTTTGTGGGCGATACCGGACTCGAACCGATGACCTCTTCCGTGTGAAGGAAGCGCGCTACCAACTGCGCCAATCGCCCTGACCAGACAATCCTGCCATACCGCCGCGCCGCTCCGTCACGGAATTGGCTCATCCCGGTGGCATCGGATAGAGTCATGGACGCACGCAGAAATGCGGGCAGTGCGGATGTGGCGCAGTGGTAGCGCATCACCTTGCCAAGGTGAGGGTCGCGAGTTCGAATCTCGTCATCCGCTCGAGTGAAGTCTCA
>JAODMH010000039.1 GCA_025465035.1 Microbacteriaceae bacterium
GGTCGTCCCCGCCGTACTTCACCTCGGTTCCGCCGTACTTGGAGTAGATGACCTTGTCGCCAACGGCGATGTCGAGCGGGACGCGGTTGCCGTTGTCATCGATGCGACCTGGACCTACTGCGACGACCTCGCCCTCCTGGGGCTTCTCCTTCGCGGTGTCAGGAATGACGAGACCGGAAGCAGTGGTCTGCTCAGCCTCGACCTGCTTGATGACAATGCGATCCTCGAGCGGCTTGATGGAGACCGACACGGTTGACCTCTTCTTTCTCAGAACTTCGAAATCTTGGGTTAGCACTTTCACTGTGAGAGTGCCAGATGTAGCTTAGCCGCGCATTAGCACTCGTGCAATTGGAGTGCCAGAAATCGTGCCCGCTCCCTACGGAAATTCAGGACATTCGTCACAGTTTCGCGCCGGCCGGCCTCTAATAACGTGCTCAGTGGGCGGCTGTCCTGAGTTTTCGTACCAGAATGGGGCGGATGGACAGGACTGAGCTGCAGGAGTTGCTGTCGAGCGATGGCCTGCGGCTGCTCGACTCGCTTCCGCCCTACGAAACGACGGCGGATGTCGTGAAGATGGTGGGCGAACTGCGCAAGGCCGGCCACTCCCCCGGCCTCGTCGCCGCCGTGCTCAGCCAGTCGAAGCTGCGGGCGAAGGCTGAGGGCAAGTTCGGGCCGTTCGCCACGCGGATGCTCTTCACGGAGGCCG
The DNA here is from genome assembly GCA_025465035.1 of Microbacteriaceae bacterium. GTDB lineage: Bacteria > Actinomycetota > Actinomycetes > Actinomycetales > Microbacteriaceae > Lacisediminihabitans. The sequence goes on from JAODMH010000039.1 coordinate 707, forward strand.
GTCTCGAGCAGGCCACCCGGCTGCGGGTTGCCGCCATGCATGCCGGCCGCTTCCAGACCGCAGGGGTGAGCCGCATCGCCGACCTGGGCAGCGGCATCGGCGGCGATGCCCTGGCAATCGCGGCACTGGACCTGGCGGTGACGGCGGTGGAGGTCGACGAGGTGACGGCGGCGATCGCCGCATATAACCTCGCGCCATGGCCGAACGCCGAGGTCGTCAATGCCGAGGCCGGGAGCATCGACCTGAACGATTTCGGCGGCGTCTACCTGGATCCTGCGCGACGCACAGCGGGCCACCAGAACACCTCGCGCATCACGAAACCGGCCGACTATTCGCCATCGCTCGATTTTGCCTTCGAGATCGGCGGGCGTAAGCCGACCGGGGTCAAGCTCGGCCCCGGGATCGACCGCGACCTGATACCGGCCCAGGCCGAGGCACAGTGGATCTCGGTCGACCGCGAAGTCGTGGAGCTGGGACTCTGGTTCGGTGCTCTGGCTCGTCCCGGCATCCGCCGCTCGGCGCTCGTGATCGGCGATCACGGTACGGCCGAGCTCTCCTCGGACGCCGACAGTGCGGATGTCGAAACCGGCCGCCTCGGCGAGTACCTGTATGAACCAGATGGCGCGGTCATCCGCGCGAGGCTCATCGGCGACCTCGCCCGTCGAATCGGGGCGACGATGCTCAGCGACGGGATCGCCTACCTGACCTCTGACGGCGCGGTGGACACTCCCTTCGCGACCCGCTTTCGGATCATCGAGACCCTTCCCTTCGATGAGCGGAGCCTCAAGAAGGCACTCGCGGCGCGTGGGATCGGCAGCCTCGAAATCAAGAAGCGCGGCGTCGACGTCGACCCCGCCCAACTGCGCAAGAAGCTCGCCCTCAAGGGCAGCGAGAGTGCGACCCTCTTCGTCACGAGGGTGGGGGGCAAGCACACCGCGCTGCTCGCCGAGCGGGCTTAACGACGAAGGGCCCGCGCAATGCGCGGGCCCTTCGAGGATGTGGATGTCTCAGTACTTGAGATTTCCCACGGTGGAAAGCGACGCGAACGCGATGATCGCGATGATGATGACGATGACGCTGATGAGGATGGCGACAAAACCGGTGATGATGCCGACCAGCCACATCCACTTCGGAGCCGCTGGCTCCCTGCTCTTCGCGATGAACCCGAGGATGATCGCGGCAAGCGATGCGAGGAAGCCGAGGATGAACACCCAGCTGAAGACGAGCCCAGCAAGACCGAGGATGAATGAGACCAGGCTGAGAGTCTGCTTGGGCCCAGCCGCGGGAGCAACATAGGGCGAGGCCGGGGGTGCGGAGGGCGGCGGAGGAGGCGGAGGGGTGAGATTGTCGTCTGACATGCAAAGCTCCAAGCTGGTTTGAGGAACATTCTTCCGGCGGAGCCCATAGTGGCATCAGGTGGTCCCGGTGTCAACGGTGCTCTGAGCTGCTCCCTAGCTTTCCTCAGCCCTGAACGACAGTGACGGGAAGTGTCGAGTCCGCCCCGAAGGCGAGCCCGGACGCCGCATGTCCCGCCTCGATGAGCTGCGCACCGATGGCGGCGATCATGGCTCCGTTGTCGGTGCAGAGCGACAGCGGAGGTATCCGCAACTCGATTCCGGCCGCCGCACAGCGTTCCGCTGCGACCACCCGAACGCGGGCGTTCGCGACCACTCCGCCGCCCAACAGCAGGCGAGGAACGTCGAAGTCGCGACAGGCGGCGACGGCCTTGGTGATGAGCACGTCGGTGACGGCTTCGCGGAAGCTGGCCGCCACATCCGCGATCGGCACCTCCTCACCCGAATCCCGGCGCTGTTCCACCCACCGTGCGACGGCGGTCTTGAGTCCGGAGAACGAGAAGTCGTAGCGATGCTTCTCGAGATCTTTCGGGAGACTGAGCCCCCGCGGGAAACGGATCGCTGCAGGATCGCCACCCACGGCAGCGCGGTCGATTTCCGGACCGCCGGGATACGGGAGCCCCAGCAGGCGCGCGACCTTGTCGAAGGCATCGCCGGCCGCATCGTCGATGGTCTCTCCGAGCAATTACACGTCAGAGACGAGGTCGCGCACCAGCAACAGGGAGGTGTGGCCGCCGGAGACGAGGAGGGCGATCGTCGGCAGTTGGATCGCCGAGCCGTCCTCGCGTAACACGTCGGCACCGACGTGTCCGACGAGGTGGTTGACGGCGTAAAGCGGCTTGTCCAGGGCGACCGCCAGTGCCTTGGCCGCGCCGACGCCGACCATGAGCGCCCCGGAGAGCCCAGGACCGCTCGTCACCGCGATGGCGTCGAGCTCCTGCAGTGTCACCCCTGCCTCATCGAGCGCGGCCCGCAGCGTCGGCGTGAGCGCTTCGAGGTGCGCGCGTGCCGCGATCTCCGGCACGACACCGCCGTAGCGGGCGTGTTCGTCCATGGACGACGCGATCACGTTGGCCAACAGGGTAGTGCCGCGCACGATGCCGACCCCGGTCTCGTCGCAGCTGGTCTCGATACCCAGAACCAGAGGCTCCCTCATGCGCCGACGGCCGGTCGGATCCGAGGCTCGGGAATTCGCAGCCGCATCACTATCGCATCCACGCCGTCCGGCTGGTAATAGGCCACACGGACCGCGATCTCCTCGAAGCCGAGGGTGTCGTAGAGGTGCTTGGCACCGGGGTTGTCCGCCCGCACCTCGAGGAACACCTCATCCGCCCCCCGCTTGCGCGCCTCACCGATGAGAGCCTGCATGAGGGTGCGGCCCAGTCCGGCGCGGCGCGCGCCCTCCGCCACCGCGATGGTCTGGATGTCGCCCTCATGAGCCCCCGGCGGCGCGAAGAGCCCGGCGTAGCCGTCGATGACCCCGGGGAACCCGACACGTTCCGCCACCAGGTAGTAGCACTGCGCGTTGGTGAGGTCGCTCTTCATGGCGTCGCTCGACCAGGCATCGTTGCCGAAGGTACCCGTTTCGAGTTCCATGATCGGCTCGAGATCGTCGAGCGACGCGCGGCGCAACTTCCAGCTCACTAGCTCACCCGCTTCGGACCGGCCGAGATGGTGACATCCGGCGAGCGCAGGTACAGCGGCTGCGGTCCGGCGAACTCGCGCTTGTGCAGGTAGAGCCCCTCGGCGAGCAGACCGACGGATGCCGCGGAGACCTCGCTCGCATCGAGCCGCAAGTAGGCGGAGTAGCCGTCGACCACCGCAGCCACATCGTCCGGCCTGGACAGCCCGGGACCTTGCACTCGCAGTGGAAGTCCCTCCGCGTCCACACCGGAGTATGCGGACCAGTAGACCTCGCGACGGCGAGCATCCGTGACGACGAGGAGTGGTCCGCTGTTGCCCGCGGAATAGTGGCCCCAGGCGATGCCGTCGTGGCTCACCACCCGCACGATGGGCTTGCCTGCGCCGAACGCAAAGGCCTGGGCGGCCGCGATACCGACCCGAAGGCCGGTAAACGGTCCTGGGCCCATGCCGACGGCGACTCCCGAGAGTTCCGGGATTGCGACGCCGGAGCGGTCGAGGGCGAGCTGGATCATTTCGCCGATCACCTCGGCATGACGGCGTGTGTCTTCCTCGCCGAGTTCGACGATCGCACCGCGGTCCCGATCGACGACGGCGACCGACGTTCCGGCCGAAGTGTCGATCGCGAGTAGCACAGGTCAATCTTAAGGTTGAGCCAGTTCGAGGTCGTGCCACCTGTCGCCGTGACCGGTGATCGTCACCTCGCGCGCTTCGATGCCGTCCTCGGTCGCCGTGCCGCCGATCCGGCGTTCGATTCCGATCTCCAGCCAGTCATCCGCGACTCCATCGAGCATCCCGGCAGCCCATTCGACCACGACGATGGACGACGGATAGTCGATGTCGAGATCGTCGAGTTCGGCAGGCCCCGACAGGCGGTAGGCGTCCACGTGGACGAGCGGCGCACCGCCGTCGGTCCGCCGATGCGTCCGCGCGAGCACGAAGGTCGGGCTGGTCACGGCGCCGAGCACGCCGAGCTCCGCTCCGAGGCCGCGGGTGAGCGTCGTCTTACCCGCGCCGAGCTCGCCGTTGAGCGCGACGAGATCCCCGGCACGCAGACGGCGGGCGAGCTGCGCCCCCAGTTCCGCCATGTCGGCCGGTGTGGCGATCGAGAGCTTCACGTGCGGTAGGTCCACTCGATCCTGCCTCCGAGGCGAGTCACGATCTCGTAGTTGATGGTGTCGGCCGCCGCGGCCCAGTCTTCCGCAGACGGCGCGCCCGTCGTGGGGTCGCCAATCAGCACGGCACGATCGCCGATCGCGACATCGTCGTCGCCGATGTCGACCACGAACTGATCCATCGCAACTCGTCCGGCGACGCGATAGCGGCGTCCGTTGATGGAGACCGGGCCCCGGCCTGATGCGTGGCGCGGGATGCCATCCCCGTACCCGAGCGGCACGAGGGCGAGGCCGGTCTCGGTGGCTGTGCGGTAGTCGTGTCCGTATGACACCCCGCTACCGGCCGACACACGCTTGACCGAGGCGATCGCCGCACTCAACTCCAGTGCGGGACGCAATCCGAGATCGGCCGAGCTTGCGTCGTCGAACGGTGAGAGGCCGTAGATGCCGAGGCCGATGCGCACGAGGTCGAATCGCGACCGCGGCACGCGCAGGGCGCCGGCCGTCGCTGCGAGATGCAGGATGCCGGGGTTCAGTCCGCTGGCCTTCGCGAGTTCGACGGCGCGCTCGAAGGCCGCCACCTGTTCGAGATCCTCGACCTCCCCCGAGTTGGAGAGATGGCTCCACAGTCCGCGCACTCTGATGCGGCCGGCGCGCTCGTGGGCGGCGGCGGCGGCGAAGAATTCCGGCCATTCCGAGTCGGCCGCCCCGTTGCGGCCGAGCCCGGTGTCGACCTTGAGCTGCACCATTGCGGTCCCCGACGCCGCAGCCACCCGGTCGAGCTGCCCCAGGTAACTCACCCCGATATCGATGTCCGCGGCGATCGCCTCGTCGAAGCTCGCCTCTGGACCGTGCAGCCAGGCCAGCACCGGTGCGGTGATGCCAGCGTCACGCAGTTGGATGGCCTCGGATATCTCGACAACACCGAGCCAGTCCGCGCCGCTCTCGACGGCGGTGCGTGCGACGGGGATGGCACCGTGTCCGTAGCCGCCGGACTTCACCACCGCCATCACCAGGGTGCCGTCCAACTGTCGCCTGAGCTCCCGCACATTGTGGGCGATGGCGCCGAGATCGATGCTGGCCTCGCGGAACGGGCGGGCGGTCATCCGTTGCCCTCTGCGACGACGTAGGCGATGGCGACCCCGGCGTCGTGGCTCATCGAGAGATGGATGGCGGTAATGCCACGCGCGGCGATGATGCCGGCGAGCGCGTTGTAGACCTCGAATGAGGGATTGCGCTGACCATCGGAGACCACGGCCATGTCGTGCCAGCGAACCCCGGTGGAATCGCCGATCGCCTTGATGAGCGCCTCCTTGGCGGCGAAACGGGCCGCCATCGAGGGCAAAGGGCGCTTCACGGCGCCATCCATTTGTTCGCTCTCAGCGAACAATCGCGTCAGAAGCGCGGGTGTGCTGTCGGCCGCCCGTCGGAACCGGGCGAGGTCGACGACGTCAACGCCGATGCCGACAATCATGCGCGCTACTCTACGGTCACGGACTTGGCGAGGTTGCGCGGCTGGTCGACGTCGAGACCCTTGGCCGCCGCGAGCTCCATGGCGAAGATCTGCAACGGAGCAACGGCGAGCAGCGGCTCGAAGAGGGTGGAGGCCAGGGGAATCGGGATCACGACATCCGCGTACGGAAGCACCGCGGCATCCCCCTGCTCGGCGATCGCGAGGATGCGGGCACCCCTGGCCCGGATCTCCTGGATGTTCGAGACGACCTTTTTGTGCAACGAGTCCTTCGCGCGGGGACTCGGCACGATCACGAACACCGGCTGGCCGGGCTCGATGAGGGCGATCGGTCCGTGCTTGAGTTCGCCGGCGGCGAATCCCTCCGCGTGGATGTAGGCCAACTCCTTGAGCTTGAGGGCCCCTTCCAGCGCGACCGGGTAGCCGGCGTGGCGACCCAGGAAGAGCACGGAACGCGTGTCGGTCATCCAACCGGCCAGCTGTTTGATGGTGGCATGCTGCCCGAGCACGACGGCCACCTGATCGGGAAGTTCCTGCAGTTCGTCGAGCAGCCCGGAGATCTCGGATACCGGCAAGGTCGCGCGCACCCGCGCCAGGTGCAGGCCGAAGAGGTAGAGGGCGGCGACCTGAGCGACGAAGGCCTTTGTGGATGCGACCGCCACCTCTGGACCCGCATGCGTGTAGATCGCGGCGTCGGACTCCCGCGCGATCGTGGCGCCCTGGGTGTTGCAGATCGACAGGGTCTTGGCGCCGGCGGCGGCGGCGTATTTGACGGCCATGAGTGTGTCCATGGTCTCGCCGGACTGACTGATCGACACCACGAGCGTGCGGTGACCGATCACGGGGTCGCGGTAGCGGAACTCATGTGAGAGCTCCACATCGACCGGAATCTTGGCCCACTTCTCGATCGCGTACTTGCCGAGCATGCCGGAATAGGCGGCCGTGCCGCAGCCGAGGATCACTATGCGGTCGATGTCCCTCAACACGTCGTCACCGAGGTCGTCGAGTTCGGTCAGGCGCACGGCACCGTCGGCGATGCGGCCGAGGAGGGTGTTCGAGATGGCTTCCGGCTCCTCGCTGATCTCCTTCGCCATGAAGCTCGACCAGCCTCCCTTTTCGGCCGCCGACGCATCCCAGGTGATTTCGAATTCCTGAGATTCGACCGGATTGCCGTCGAAGTCCGTGACGGTGACCGCATCAGCGGTGATCGTCACGACCTGGTCCTGGCCGATCGCAACGGCGCGACGGGTGTGTTCGACGAAGGCCGCGACGTCCGACCCCAGGAAGTTCTCACCATCGCCAAGGCCGATCACGAGCGGGGAGTTGCGGCGAGCGCCGACCACGACACCGGGCTGATTCTTGTGCAGCACGAGGAGGGTGAACGCGCCGTGCAGCCGGGCGACCACGTTCCGCAGCGCCTGGGAAAGGTCGCCGGTCCTCTGGTATTCGAGACCGACGAGCAGAGCCGCCACCTCGGTGTCGGTCTCGCTCGTGAATACGGTGTCCGGATGTTCGGCGACCAGTTCTGCCTTGAGTTCGGCGAAGTTCTCGATGATGCCGTTGTGAATGAGCGCGAGTTTGCCGTCGTCGCCGAGATGCGGATGCGCGTTCTGGTCGTTCGGTCCGCCATGCGTCGCCCAGCGCGTGTGCCCGATGCCCGTGGCCCCGTTGGCCAGGTTCGACGCCTCGAGATCGTCGATGAGGATCTGCAGTTTTCCCGCGCGCTTGCGCGTGTGCAGCTCGCCGTCGGCATCGATGACTGCGATACCCGCGGAGTCGTAGCCGCGATATTCCAGTCGGCGCAGCCCGCCCAGCAGCACCTCGATGCTCTGGTTGCTGCCGACGTAGCCCACGATTCCACACATGGGCTCGATTTTACGGTACGACCGGTCGGGGACGGCTCGACCCCGCGCGTCTCCGGTAGCCTGATGGCCTATGCCTGACCACGCGCACACGACGCCGTTCGTAGAAATCGACCGCGCCGACTGGGCGGAACTCGCCCCCAACACCGAGCTCCCACTCACCCCGACGGAGATCGTCGAACTGCGCGGATTGGGCGATCGTCTGGACCTTCGTGAGGTGACGGAGGTCTACCTCCCGCTCAGCAGACTCATCAATCTGTACGCGGTCGGCGCGAGGCGGCTGCACGGCGAGACCTCCCGCTTTCTCGGACGGGACTCGCCGAGCACACCCTTCGTCATCGGCGTCGCCGGATCCGTCGCGGTGGGGAAGTCGACGAGCGCGCGGCTGCTGAGGGAGTTGCTGTCCCGCTGGGAGGACACGCCACGGGTCGAACTGGTCACGACGGACGGATTCCTGCTGCCAAACGCCGAACTCGAGCGCCGCGGACTCATGCAGCGCAAGGGCTTTCCGGAGTCCTACGACCGTCGCGCACTGCTGCGTTTCGTCACCAAGGTCAAGAGCGGGGCAGAGGAGGTGCGCGCACCCTTCTATTCGCACCTCAGCTACGACATCGTCAGTGACGCAGAGATCGTGGTGCGACGCCCGGACATCCTGATCGTCGAGGGGCTCAACGTTCTGCAGCCGCCGAGCAACGGCCACGGTCTCGCGGTGAGCGATCTCTTCGATTTCACCGTCTATGTCGACGCCCGCACAATGGATATCGCCAAATGGTACGAGGAACGCTTCCTCAAGCTGCAGGAGGGCGCCTTCGCCAACCCGCAGTCATACTTCCACCGCTTCGCGAACCTCACACGGGAGGAGGCCATCTCCACCGCGGCGGACATCTGGAAGAGCATCAACGAGCCGAACCTCGTGCAGAACGTGCTGCCCACACGGTCACGCGCCGATCTGGTGCTGCGTAAGAGCGCGGATCACACCGTCAGCAGCGTGCTGCTCCGCAAGCTCTAGAGGGGCAGGCGCTCTCGCACCACCGCGGCAAGCGAGTGGGCGATCTCGTCGGCGACCGCCTGTTGCTCGGCCTCGACCATGACTCGCACGAGCGGCTCAGTCCCGGACGGACGCAGCAGCACCCGACCGCCAGCGCCGAGCCGGTCTTCCGCGGCCTTCACCGCCGCGGCAATGGTCTCGTCGGACCTGAGCCCATGGTGATCGACCCCCGTGACGTTCACCATGATCTGCGGATACACGGTCATGACCGACGCGAGCTCCGCGAGCGAGCGGCCAGTGCGGGCGATCTCGGAGAGCAGGTGAAGCCCGGTAAGGATGCCGTCGCCGGTCGTGGCGAAGTCGCTCATGATCACGTGGCCCGACTGTTCGCCACCCAGGCTGAGCTTCTTCTCGTTGAGCGCCTCGAGCACGTAACGGTCGCCCACCGCGGTCTGGAGCAGGGTAATCCCGTGTTCCGCCATCGCGACGCTCAGACCGAGATTGCTCATCACGGTGGCGACGAGCGTGTCGTCCTTGAGCAGGCCGCGCTCCTTCATCGACAGGGCGAGGATGGCCATGATCTGGTCCCCGTCGACGACACGTCCGAGGTGATCGACGGCGAGGCAGCGGTCAGCATCGCCGTCGTGCGCGATCCCGACATCGGCGCCGTGTTCGAGTACGGCGGCCGCGAGCTGGTCGAGATGGGTCGAACCGACGCCGTCGTTGATGTTGTAGCCGTCGGGATCCGCGCCCACGACGGTGACCCGCGCGCCGGCGAGCGTGAATACCTCCGGCGAGATGCCCGATGCCGCGCCGTTCGCGCAGTCCAGCACGACGTGAAGCCCGTCGAGCCGGTGCGGCAGCGTCGACATCAGATGCACGATGTAGCGGTCCTCCGCGTCGGCAAAGCGTCGGATGCGACCGACCTCGACGCCCGTGGGGGCGAGCTTCTGCTGGCCGAGCGCGTCCTCGATGCGGTCCTCGACCTCGTCGGGAAGCTTGGTTCCCCCGGCCGCGAAGAACTTGATGCCGTTGTCAGCGGCCGGGTTGTGCGAGGCGGAGATGACGACGCCGAAGTCGGCCCCGATATCCGCGATCAGGAACGCGGCCGCGGGCGTCGGGATGATCCCGGCGTCGAGCACGTCGACACCGGAACTGGCGAACCCGGCGGCTACCGCGGCCGCGAGGAACTCACCGGAGACCCGTGGATCCCTCGCGATCACCCCGATCGGCCGACGCCCAGAGGCACGACGACCGTCGGCGAAGCGGCCCTTGCCCAGGACAACGGACGCCGCCTGTGCAAGGCTCACGGCAAGCTCCACCGTGATGTCCTGGTTTGCGAGGCCCCTGACGCCATCGGTGCCGAAAAGACGCGGCATGACAGCTGCAGTCTTCGACGTGCGCGTTAGCGCTTCGAGAACTGCGGAGCCTTACGTGCCTTCTTAAGTCCGGCCTTCTTGCGCTCCTTGACGCGGGCGTCGCGGCTGAGGAAGCCGGCCTTCTTGAGCGAAGCCCGGTTGTTCTCTTCGTCGATCTGGTTGAGCGAACGAGCGATGCCGAGGCGAAGCGCACCGGCCTGGCCGGAGGGGCCGCCGCCGGTGATGCGTGCGATCACGTCGTAGCTGCCGAGAAGGTCCAGCACCTTGAACGGGTCGTTGATGAGCTGCTGGTGCAGCTTGTTCGGGAAGTAGTCCGCGAGCTCGCGGCCGTTCACCGTGAACGAGCCGGAGCCGGGGACGATGCGCACACGGGCGATGGCCTGCTTGCGACGGCCGACAGCGGCACCGGGAACGTTGAGCACCGCGCGCGGAACCTTGGGGGCGACCTCGGCGGGGCTTTCGGTGGAGTACGACTCGACAACGGCCTCATCGGCCGTTTCGGAAATGGAATCTTCGATCTTCGCCATGTGTGGGAATCCTTGTTCTTGTGGTGCGCGCTACTGCGCGACCTGGCCGAGGGTGTAGGTCTTGGGCTGCTGTGCAGCGTGGGGGTGCTCGGCGCCTGCATAGACCTTGAGCTTGGTGAGCTGTGCCCGACCAATGGAGTTCTTGGGGAGCATGCCGCGAACGGCCTTTTCCACGGCGCGCGTCGGGTGCTTCTCGAGCATCTCCGAGTAGGTCGTAGCCGTCAGACCACCCGGGTACCCCGAGTGGCTGTATGCCTTCTTCTGCGCGAGCTTTGCGCCGGTGAGGGCGACCTTCTCGGCGTTGATGATGATGACGAAATCGCCCATGTCCATATGGGGAGCGAAGGTCGGCTTGTGCTTGCCACGGAGCAGAATCGCGACGTGGCTGGCGAGACGACCGAGGACGATGTCGGTCGCGTCTATGATGACCCAGTCACGCTGGACATCGTCGGGCTTCGGAGAAAAGGTGCGCGACACAGTAGTACTGCTTTCTTGTCGAAATGAGGCGTTCGTGAATCCCGCTCCGAT
>JAODMH010000041.1 GCA_025465035.1 Microbacteriaceae bacterium
CGGCGCCGGGGCCGTCGGCGAGAATATCGCCGACCGAGCAGTTCAGGGTGGCCTCACCGCGCTGCTCATCGAGAGCGAGCTCGTCGGCGGCGAATGCTCCTACTGGGCCTGCATGCCATCCAAGACCCTGCTGCGCAGCGGGATCGCCCTGCGTGCTGCCAAGGCGGTTGGCGGGGCGCGCGAGGCTGCGACCGGCGGCCTCGATGTCGCCGCGATCTTCAAACGCCGCGACGGCATGGTGCACGAGTGGGATGACCAGAGTCAGGTCGACTGGGTCGCCGGGGCAGGCATCGGCCTCATTCGCGGGCACGCCAGAATCACCGCGGAGAAGCAGGTGACCGTCGACGGCACCGTCTACACCGCCCGTCACGCCGTGGCTGTGAGCGTCGGATCTGATCCGCTGCTTCCCGACATCCCCGGCATCACCGACGTGAGCCCATGGACCAGCCGGGACGCGACCTCCGCGAAAATAGCGCCGAAGAGTCTCGCGATCATCGGCGGCGGTGTCGTCGCCGTCGAAATGTCGACGGCATATGCGAGTTTCGGCACCGAAGTGACGGTGCTCGCCCGTAGCGCGCTGCTCGGCGGCCAGGAACCATTCGCCGGCGAGACCGTGACCAAGGCGCTCGGCACCCTCGGTGCCACCGTGAAGATCGGGGTGTCGGCGACCTCGGCGAAGCGTACAGACGTGGGAGTCGAACTGCGCCTAGACGACGGCTCGACCCTTACCGCAGAGGAGGTCCTGGTGGCCACGGGACGTGTACCGCGGACCTTGGACCTCGGCTTCGAGAACATCGGTCTCACCCCCGGCGACTGGCTCGACGTCGACGACACGCTGCTGGTGACGGGGTTCGACTGGCTCTACGCCTGCGGCGACGTCAACCATCGCGCGCTGCTCACCCACCAGGGCAAATATCAGGCACGCGCGGCCGGCGACGTCATCGCGGCTCGAGCTCTCGGCAAGCCGGTCTCCGACGGCAAGTGGGGCACTCACGTCGCGACGGCCGACCACGAGGTCGTCCCGCAGGTCGTCTTCAGCGACCCTGAGGTGGCCTCGGTGGGGCTCACCGCCGATGCAGCGAAGAGGGCGGGTTACGACATCCGCGTCGTGGACTACAACCTCGGCTGGGTCGCCGGTTCCTCACTGCAGGCGGATGACTACGAGGGCAGGGCACGCATGATCGTGGATGAGAACCGCAAGGTCATTCTCGGGGTCACCTTCGTCGGCCAGGATGTTTCAGAACTCATCCACGCTGCCACTACCGCGATCGTCGGGGAAGTACCTCTGGACAGGCTCTGGCACGCCGTGCCCGCCTATCCGACCATGAATGAGATCTGGCTGCGCCTGCTCGAGACCTACGGCAGGCCAGCGTGACGGCCGACTCTCACAGACCGGCGTAGACACCGAGCAGCGCCGTCGCCGTCGCCGCCCAGGTGTACCCCTCGGCGTAGTGCCGGGCCGAGCCAGACAGCCGCTCCAAACGGGCGCTATCGTCGAGCATTTCGGCGATGGCGCGTGCCCAGACACGCGGATCGCGTGAGTCGACCAGGTGCCCTGAGACGCCGGTCGAGACCGACTCGACCAGCCCACCACCCCTGAAGGCGACGACCGGCGTGCCGCTGGCCGCCGACTCGAGCGCCACCAGCCCGAAGGTCTCGGAGTGTGACGGCACGAGGGTCACGGTCGCTGCAGCGAGGAGATCGGCGAGGCGTTCGCGCGACAGGGCGCCGACGAAGCGGACTTCGCCGAACACCCCGAGTTGAGAGGCGATGGTGCGCAGCGATACGGCGTATTCTTCGTCCCCCGGCGTCGCCTCCCCCGCGATCACCAGCACCGGTGCCCACCCGCGCAGGGCGTGCAACTCGGCGAGCGCGCGGATCGCGAGCTCCTGGTCCTTGAGAGGCTGCACGCGCCCGACGACGGCGAGGATCGGGCGTCCTGACGCGATCGAGAGCTCGTCGCGAAGACGCGCGCCCGCGACATCCGTCCGTGCCGGTGTGAAGAGATCGACATCGACACCGGGTGGGATCACCCAGATGCGGTCAGCCGGTGCGCGAACCTCGTCGATGAGGATACCCACCTCTGCGGCGGAACCGGCGACGATCGCGCTCGCCTGGTTGGCGAGGTACATCTCGGTGCGGACGCGCTGTTCCGGCTCCGGTGCCTGTCCGAGCGCGAGCGCGCCATTCTTCATGGCAGCGACGGTGTGGAAACTCTGCACGAAGGGCAGCCCCAGTTCGAGAGCGACCGGCAGCGTCGCGAGTCCGCTCAACCAGTAGTGGGCGTGGATGAGGCCGTAGCGCGGCTGCAGACGGCCGGCGAGATTCGCCACGGCTTCGCCGAACTCGTCGGCGACCTCGAGCAGACGCCCCTTCTCGACGGCACCGGCCGGACCGGCCGCGAGTTCGTGCAGGGTCACCCCCTCGCTCAGTTCGATGACGCTCGGGGCGCCGGTGGCCCGGGTCAGCAGGTCGACCTCCACCCCCCGCTCGGCAACCTGCGATGCGATCGACAGCAGTGAGACGTTCATCCCGCCGGAATCGCCCATGCCGGGCGGGGCGATGGGCGAGGTGTGCATGGACACCATCGCCACTCGCTCCAACGGGCTCACCATGCAGACACTGTATTGGTATATGCCCCGCTGCGGCTGAGGGCCTTCCCACGGCCAGAAGTGATACAAATACGACATGTCCGCTGAATCGTGCTCTGCCGTCGAGCGGCGCACGCGGCGATGCGTGCGCCGGGGCGCCGCGGTCCCCGGCCGACGCCGCGCACAGCTCTCGGCCCCGCTCACGTGGTTGAATCGCTTCGAGGTAGAGGCAGGACGAGAGAATGGCGGCTACGGATGACCGTGGGCAATCGGGATCTTGATGGCGCAACGATCGTCATCACGGGAGCGAGTTCCGGCATCGGGCGGGCCGCCGCCACCGCCCTCGCCGATCGCGGCGCGGAGATCGCGGTCGTCGGCCGCAACCCGGAGCGTACGAACGCCGTGGCAGCGCAGGTGGGCGGCAGGATGTTCGTCGCCGACTATGACCGCCTCGACGACGTACGACACCTGGCTGATGCCCTGCTCGCCGTGTACGACCACATCGACGTCCTCGCCAACAACGCCGGCGGCCTCGTCAGCAGGCGTGGCCTGTCGGTCGACGGACACGAGCGCACCTTCCAGCACAACCACCTCGCCCCCTTTCTGCTGACCAACCTGCTGCTCCCGCGTCTCGCCGTCGGCGGCGGTCGGGTGATCTCGACGGCGAGCGCCGCCAACCTGTTCGGGCGCCTCGACCTCGACGACCTGGACGGGAAGAAGCGCCGCTATGCGGGCGGCTGGCGCGCATACGGCACGAGCAAGCTCGAAACGATCCTGTTCATCGAGGAGCTGGCCAGACGCATGGCCGGAACCGGTGTCGACGCCTTCGCCTTCCATCCCGGGTTGGTGACCACCGGCTTCGGCGCCGATTCCGCACTCCTCAGGTTCGGTCAGTTCGTGAGTCGCGGCAGTCTGGGGCTCAGCCCAGAGCAGGGCGCCGCGCCGCTCATCCATCTCGCATCGGTCGAGGATGTCGCGGCCCCCAGTGGCACCTACTTCGACGGCCTCACGCCGAACGGGCGGACGCTCGCCGTCGCCCATGACGAGGACATCGCCGATAGATTGTGGAGGAAGAGCGCCGAACTGGTCGGACTCTGAAAAGGATTTCGCAGGTGAGCGGCAGTCTCGACGGCGTCTCGATCGTCGTCACCGGCGCGAGCTCCGGGCTCGGTCGAGCGGCGGTCGTCGAGTTGGCGCGCCGCGGGGCCTCGATCGCCGTGGTCGGTCGCAACCCCGACCGCACCGAGGAGGTCGCACGGCTCGTGGACGGCACCGCCTTCGTTGCCGACTTCGATCATCTCGACGAGGTGCGCGAACTCGCGGATGCCCTGCTCTCGCATTTCGATCGCATCGACGTCCTCGCCAACAACGCCGGCGGCCTCATCGGTAAGCGGGAAATGACGGACGACGGTTTCGAGCGCACCTTCCAGTCGAACCACCTCGCGCCCTTCCTGCTCACCAGCCTCTTGCTGCCGCGGATCACCGAGAGCCACGGCCGCGTGCTGTCGACCGCAAGCAACTCCAACCTCATCGCCCGGCTCGACCTGAACGATCTGGGCTTCGAGCACCTCCCATGGCGAGGCGGATGGCGCGCCTACGGTACGACGAAGCTGGAGACGATCCTCTTCATCCGTGAACTCGCTCGAAGGACCGCGGGCACCGGAGTCACCGCCTACTCGTTTCACCCGGGCTACGTGGCATCCAATTTCGGGGCAAACATCCCGATCATGAATTTCGCGCAGTTCATCAGCGCCGGCAATCTCGGTCTCAGCCCGGAACAGGGCGCTGAGCCACTGGTGTTCCTGGCGTCGACCGCGGACGTCGGGGCCGAGAGCGGTGCCTACTTCAGCCGCGAGCATCCGCACGGGCGCACCAAGAGGCTCGCGGACAGCGAGGCCACCGCGAAGGCGCTCTGGGAGAAAAGCGTGGAATTGCTCGGCCTCTAGTCGGAGCTGAGCGACCGCGCGGCGCCGTTGGCTGAGACGATGCTGGCACCACGCCACCGACTGCTGCTAACGGTGCCATAACAGTCCTCTCGTCCGGTCACGCAGAGAAGTAGGGTTGTGCTCATCATCGAGATGGGGGATCCCGTGCGACACCGACCGGCATTCGTTGCGGGCGCGGCTCTGATCGTCGCGATCGGGATGAGCGGTTGCGTGACCCCACCGACGGTGGGGCCGTCACCGTCGGTCAGCGCCTCGCCCTCCTCCGCACCCAGCGAAAGCCCGACACCGGTCGCACTCAGCTGCGAGAACATCGTCACGCCGGCCGCATATACCGACCTGACGACGGGCGAGAATGAGTTTTCCTACGACTTCGAGACACGCATGCGCGAGGAGAACAACGATCTGGTCCGCTTCCTCGACTATGGCGGCGTCGCCTGCCAATGGGGCCATCCCAACAGCGACACAGTCGTCGTGCTCGCCTACTCCCCGATCACGGAAGAACAGGCCGTCGCCGAACGGCAGTACCTCACGGATAAGGGGTGGAAGCAGTCCAAGCAGGCTGACGGCAGCGATACCTGGGCGACGCCGGACCTCGAGTCGTATCTCGGGAATCAGCCGACCTATGTATTCCGCCCCGGCAATTGGCGATACGCGCTCGACGCCTCGAGTCTCCCCTACTTCACGAGCTGACGCGGCAGGTCTAGCCGGAGCGGACAGATAGAAGATAGTTGCACTCACTCAAGAGGGGGAAGCCGTGAGGATGGTTGGAAGAAGTCTGTTTATCGTCGGCTTGCTGAGCATTTCAACGCTGGTGATGGGGTGCACAAACCATTCCCTCGTTGCAGAGTCATCGCCCTCAGCGTCGCCGTCCTCATCTTCTCAAACCGAGCCCTCATCCGTGCCGACAGATCTCGCATGCGACGATCTAGTTACCGTCGGTTCACTATCCGCAATGACTGCTGCGGGATGGATTCGCGTCGATACCTTCGAAGCAGAGGTCCGCGCCGGCGATCAGGGACTGAACAAGTTCCTCACATTTGGGGGTCTCGTCTGCAAATGGGGAGAGCCGTCAAGCGATTTCTATACGGCCCTGGCTTTACTCGATCGCAATCCAAGGATGGCGAACTCTGGACCGGTGTGGCGATCGAAGGGGCTCCATACGACTTTGTTCCGGCCTATCTGTTTGCGCCTGGCGCATGGAAATACTCCAACAATGTGAATGCTCTTGCCGAATTTGCGTTCTAGCTAGAGCACGAATCAGGCACCGCCGCGCTCACCACTGCGGCGGATGCCGATGGTGCCACTGCAGCCGGCGCTCGAGCTGTGCCCCGATCGCCAGCAGCGTCGCCTCCCCACCCGGCCGGCCGATGAGCTGCACACCCATCGGGATGCCCCCATCGGTCTGGTACACCGGCAAGGTGATCGCCGGCAGCCCTGAGACGTTGGCGAACGACGTGAACGGCGTGTACTGCACCTGCTGTGCGAAGTTCCGTTCGCCATCCGTGCTGTCGTACCAGCCGATCGGACGCGGCGTCAGCGCGAGCGACGGGGTCATCACCGCGTCGAAACGGGCGAACTGGCGGATCACCGAGCGCTCGAACACGCTGAGCGCACCGAGGGCCTTCATGAGTTCCAGCGCGGAAATCTCTCGCCCCCGCGCGACCAGCCACTGGGTGAGCGGTTCCAGCTTGCCCAGCTCCTCCCCCTCGGCGGGGATTCCTGCGGCGCTCGACTGCCAGATCGTGCGGAAGTTCGGCGCATAGCTGTCGTCCGGTTCGAGGGCGGTCTGCTCGATACCGTGCCCGATCGCGTCGAGTTCGTTCACCGCAGCGGCCAGGGCGGCGGATGCCTCCTCCGAAACCTCGATGTCGTAGGCGTCATCCCACGGCGAGGTCGTCATCACACCCAGCTGGAAGCGGCCCTCGCCGCGCACGGCGGCGTTGAGCAGGGCGCCGCCGTCCCAGCGCGGTGCCCGCAGGGTGAACGGGTAGTCCCCTCCGGCGACCATGGCATCGAGCATCATCGCCGCATCCGCAACCGTTCTGGCGAGCGGGCCGGGAACGGCGAGGCCGGCGAGCTTGTCGATGCCGGAGCCGCTCGGGATGAGGCCGCGCGATGGCTTGATTCCGACCAGGCCGCAGGCGGCCGCCGGGATGCGTACCGATCCCCCGCCGTCCGACCCGGGAGCGAAGGGCAACAGGCCGGCCGCGACGGCTACCGCAGCTCCTCCGCTGGATCCGCCGGCGCCGAGCGAGACGTCCCATGGATTCCTTGCGGGCGGAGCGACGAGGGTCTCGGTGTAGGACGGCAGGCCGAACTCCGGCGTGTTGGTCTTGCCGAGGCTCACAGCCCCGGCAGCGTCGAGCACCGTGACGAGTTCGTCAGAATCCTCCGGCATGAAGCCGGTCATCAGGCGGGAACCGTATCCCGTCGGAACGCCGGCGCGATTCGTGAGGTCCTTGTCACCGATCGGCAGGCCCCAGAGTGCGGCGGCCTTCGGCACGGCATCGGCGAGGTTCCGCGCACGCTCGACCGCGGCATCCGCCGTCACCGTGACGAAAGCACCGAGCCCCGCATCGAGGTGTTCGATGCGGGAGAGATAGTGCGCCGTCAGTTCGACCGGACTGATCTCGCCGCGCTGCAGCCAGTCCCACTGCTCCTGCGCGGTCAGGTGATGGAGTTCGAAAGCCACGGGTCGAGCCTACGAGGTTAGTTGCCCGAGTAATGAGGACCGCGCCAGAACAATGGATGCCAGGCCGCCGCAACCCGGTGGTCGGGCATCCGTCGCCCCCGACGCCGTTGACCGCTCTCCCACGATCGTCGGTTAGTATCCTCTGCTATGCCAAGCGACACCATGAAACCCCTCGCTCGACACGGCCAGCTCCGCCGGTCGAGCCCATGGGCGACACTGGCGAAGCTTCTCGTGGCGGTCATCGCCGTGGTCGCGGTCAGCGCCGGATGCATCGCCGCCGTGGCCGTCTGGGATGTGGCAAGCGGCATCAAACCCGGCGTCGACCTGATCCCTGCGAGCGGAGGCAAGCCGCCGGTCATTTCGGCAGCCGAGGGCGAGATCAACGTGCTTGTCGCCGCGAGCGACAGTGGCGGTGGAGATGTGGCAACCTACGGCAAGCGGGGCGAACACCTCAACGACGTGACCATGCTGCTGCACGTGTCCGCCGACCACAAGCGGGCGACCGTCGTCAGCTTTCCGCGCGATCTGATCGTTCCGATCGCCTCCTGCCCCAACGGCACCGGCGGCAGCTACCCGGCGCAGACCAACAAGATCAATACCGCACTGACCTACGGCGGGCTTCCCTGCATCGTCAAGACCGTCGAAAACCTCACGGGCATGAGTATCCCCTACGCGGCGCTGACCGAGTTCCAGGGCGTCGTCGGCATGTCCAACGCGATCGGCGGGGTCACGGTCTGCGTTGCCACCGCCATCCATGATCAGCAGATCGGCTTCAACCTGGATGCCGGTCAGCAGACCCTCGTCGGCACACAGGCCGTACAGTTCCTGCGCGTACGGTATGGTCTCGGCGATGGCAGCGACCTCGGGCGGGTAAGCAATCAGCAGCTCTTCCTCTCCGCGCTGGTGCGCAAGATCAAGACGCCGGAGGTCCTCGGCAATCCGGTCACGGACTACGAGCTCGCCAAGGCCGTGACCAGCAATATGACGCTCTCGAGCAGCCTGACCAACATCAACACCATGGTGTCGATGGCCCTGGCTGTGAAGGACATCCCTTTCGACAATGTGGTATTCGTGCAGTACCCGAACTCGTACGGGTCGAGCAACGGCCTGAACGGGGTGCTTCCGATCAAGACCGCCGCGGACACGCTGTTCACGGCGATCAAGGCGGATCAGCCCATCGCGCTCACCGGCACCACGGGCGTCGGCACGGTGGCCGCCCCGAACGCACCGACACCGACGGTGCCCCCGAGTGCGAGCGCCAATCCCAGCGCCAGCCCACCGGCCACGGCCGTGCAACTGCCGAGTACCGTCCACGGTCAGACTGCCGCGCAGCAGACCTGCACCAAGGGTCAGCGCGCCGGAGGCCACTAGCAGCTATTCGAGTTCTGCCCTCAGTTGCCTGAGCAGCCGATCGAAGACGAGCGGCGCCTGCTTGAGCACTTTTCGCCCCGTGACCGGACCGAGCCAGTGCGCAGTCTGGGCGACATTGACGATGTAGTGCTCGATGTTCGAACCCCTCTCGTCGGGCACTATGCGGTATTCGCCGCGGTACCACCAGCCCCCCTGGGCGATGACGAGGAAGGCCGCCGGATCGGCGGTATAGAAGCTCTCGGCTCCCACCGGCGGGCGGAGCCGTCGATCGATCGCCTCGAAGACCGGCTTTGGACGCGCTCGCACGTGTCCGGCGAACGAGTGCAACAGGGTGTAGCCCCCTGGGCGCTCGCGGGGTGCTTCAGGCATGCAACGACTGTAGCGCCGGTGGCCCGGAGAAGGTTGGTGATGGGTCTCTATTCGCCCGCCAACTTCTGACGGAACGTATCCTCGATTTTTGGTACATTTGTTCCAGAAAGAAGGGACAGTCATGGGGTATCTATTTCTTGCCGGAGCGATCATCGCCGAGGTTATCGCGACGAGCGCGCTCAAGTTCACAACCGGCGACGGCAACAAGGTCGTGCCATACATCCTCGTGGCTGTCGGCTACGTCGGAGCTTTCGTGCTTCTTTCCCAGTCGCTCGCCAAGGGGGTCCCACTCGGCATCGCCTACGCGATCTGGGCGGGTGTCGGGGTGGTGCTCGTCGTCATCATCAGCTGGCTGCTGTTCAAGGAATCCCTCACCCTGCTGCAGATCGGGGGCATGGTGCTCGTCGTTGGCGGTGTCACGCTTCTCGAGCTCGGCGGAAGGCACTAGCTCATGCCCCCCAGCACCGCGAAGGGCGAGGCCAGGCGGTCCGTGCTCCTGGACGCGGTCGTGCGCGTGCTCGAGCGCGGCGGTCCGGGGGCTGTCACCCATCGTGCCGTCGCCGCGGAGGCCGGCGTTCCCCTCGCGGCGGCCACCTACTACTTCGCCAACATCGACGACCTACTGGTGAGCGCATTGCGCCGGGCGACCGAGCAGCAGGTCGCCCTGTTCGCCGATCTGGCCGACCCGAGCTTGCACGACGTCGCCCGCCTGCTGCACGACTGGACACATGCCAACCGTGCGTCCGCGATCGCCCAGTACGAGCTGCTATTCCTCGCCATGCGTCGCGACACGCTGCGCGAGGCCGCCGACCTCTGGTACCGAAGCCTCGAGAACGCGCTCGGCCCGCGCCACGACCGCCGATCCCGCGTTGCGGCGCTCGCCATCGACGGACTGCTGCTTCGGATGCTGTGGAGCGGCGAGCCGTCGACAGTTGCCGGCATCGAGGCGGCGCTTCGCGACATCCTCGACCCGCCAGCCGGTCGAGTTAGCCGACCCGACTAGCCGACCCGACTAATGGTGCGCCGTTTTGTTGTCCGTGCGGCAGCTGTGACAGGCGCACGGACAACAAAGGCCCGCACGGTTGCGGCATCCGCCTACTTGAGCGACTTCTGCATGAGCACGGTGCCGAGCCAGCGGTCGAACTTGAAGCCGACCTTGCCCATGTGTCCGATCTCCTTGAAGCCGAAGTTCTTGTGCATCTGGATCGAGGCCTCTGCGCCCTTGTCGGCGATGACCGCGATGATCTCTTTCAATCCGGCGGCCTTCGAGCGGGCGATCAGTTCGGCCATGAGCACCTTGCCGAGTCCCTTGTCCGTGGATGCCGGGCGCAGGTAGATGGAGTTCTCGACCGTGAACCGGTATGCGGCCTTCTCTTTCCACGGATAGACGTAGGCGTACCCCAGGATCTGTTCGCTCGGGCTCTCGGCGACGATGAACGGCATCCCGAGCTTGGTCGCGTGCTGGAACTTCGAACGCATCTGCCTGAGAGTCATCGGAACCTCGTCGAAGGTGACCGTCGAGTTGGCGACGTAGTGGTTGTAGATCTCGCGCACGTCCGGCATGTCCTGCAGGCGGGCATCCCGAATCGAGTATTCGAACGGTGTCTCTAGTGGCGGCAGGTTACGCTGCGCTTCACGCGGCCGGTGGGTCGCCTGGTACTCCTCCTCAAGCATGGCTCAAGCCTACGGTGCGATCGACCAGTCGATGGGGTCGCCGCCCTGCTCGACCAACAGGGTGTTCGCCCGGCTGAATGGTTTCGATCCGAAGAAACCGCCAGAGGCGGACAGCGGACTCGGATGCACGGACTTCACACTGGGCGTGGCGCCGAGCATGGGCTGCAGCGACTGGGCATCCTTGCCCCAGAGGATCGCGACGAGCGGGCCGTCCCTGGCCACGAGTGCACGAATGGCGGCCTCGGTGACCGCCTCCCATCCCTTTCCGCGATGGGAACCCGAGACCCCCGGCCGCACGGTCAGCACCCTGTTGAGCAGCATCACGCCCTGCTCGGACCATGCGCTGAGGTCGCCGTGCGGGGGCGGCACGAGTCCCAGATCGTCGTGCAGTTCCCGGTAGATGTTCTGCAGGCTGCGCGGCACCGGTCGAACATGCCGTTCGACCGCGAAAGACAGCCCGATCGGATGCCCCGGCGTCGGGTACGGATCCTGCCCGACGATCAGCACCCGCACCTCAGCGAACGGCCGCACGAAGGCGCGCAGCACGTTCGGACCTGAGGGAAGGTAGCCCCGGCCGGCCGCCACCTCCGCTCGGAGAAAATCGCCCATCGCCGCGACCTGCCCGGCCATGGGCTCGAGCGCCTTCGCCCAGCCAGGGTCGATCAGTTCTGCAAGGGGCTTGGGCGTGCTCACCGCTCACTCCGAGCGGTGCCGCGCGAAACCCCCGTAGCGGTGGCCAGGCTGATTCCCATCCGACGAGCCTAGACAGTCACCGGCGGCAGAGAGGACCAGGGGAACGCGATCCATCGTGAGGTCTTACGCCAGACGTAGTCTGGCTCGAGCACTGTCGCCGGCTTCGAATAGAGACACACCGTGCGTACGTCCGCCCCTGCGGCGGTGATGAGGTCGAGCACCATCTTGAGTGTGCGGCCCGAGTCGGAGACATCGTCGGCGACGAGCACCCGCTTGCCGTCGAGCGACACTTCATCGAGAAACGGGGCGAGGATGACCGGCTCGTCCAGGCGCTCGTCGACGCCGGTGTAGAACTCGGCGTTAAGCGCTCCGCAGTGCTTCACGTTGAGCGCGTAGGCGATGGCCCCGGCCAGCAGCAGGCCTCCGCGGGCGATGGCGACCACCACATCCGGGGCGAAGCCGCTGCCGTGCACCGTCGCCGCCAACTCGCGGGCGGCATCGCCGAACTCCGCCCAACCCAAGATCTCACGCTCGTCCTTCGCCATGAACTAAAACTACCGGCACCGGGATGGCCACTCGCACAGCATCCAACGTCCACGGCGGAGCTTCGGCGCGACCGCCGTGCGCCACAGGGCGCGCTCCCGCCAAAGCTCCGCGGTCGAGCGACGGGCGCCCAGAGAAACACACCCGATAGCGCACCCGTTACGCCGCGGGCAGACAAAGCCACTAGCATCCGTTCATGACCCTTCCTCCGGTGGAAAAGCTGCGCGGAAAGTCTGGCGCGATCACCTTCGGCCTCATCGGCTATCTCTTCCTCGTGGAGATCGTCAGCGGAATCCTGCAGGGCTACTATGTGCCACTCATCAGCGACCTCGTGAAGTACCTGCACATCAAGGACGCCGACTTCAACTGGTTCGAGGCCGCGCAACTGCTGCTCTCTGCCCTCGTGGTCCCCATACTCGCCAAGCTCGGCGACATGTTCGGGCACAAGCGGATACTGCTCGTCGCGACCGTGCTCACGGCGCTCGCGAGCTGGGGCCTCGTCTTCGCCGATAACTTCACGCTCTTCATCATCGCCTGGGCTTTGCAGGGTTTCTACGTCGTCTGGTTGCCGCTCGAGGTCGCGCTCATCTTCGATCGCGGCCGTCGCACGGGCCACGGCGCGTCCCAGACCCGTCGTGCGGCCGGTTTCCTGGTCGTGGCTCTCGAGGTCGGCGCGATCGTCGGCGCGCTGCTGGGTGGACGGGTCTTCGGATGGTTCGGCGAGAACGTTCCCCTCACCCTCGCGGTCCCAGCCATCGCGGTCACATTAGTGTTCTTCGCGATCCTCCTCGGGGTACCGGAGTCGACACCGCTGCCGGGGCGCTCACTCGACCTCGTCGGATTCAGTATCCTCACCATCGGGCTGCTGCTGATTACCTCCGGCCTCACTTTTCTCAGGCTCGATGGACTTGGCGCATGGTGGGTGTACATCCTGATCATCATCGGGCTGCTGGTCTTCGTGCCGTTCGGTTTCTACGAACTGAGACAGAAAGACCCGGCCATCGATTTGCGGGTTCTGCGTCAGCCGAACATGTGGCCGGTACAACTGACCGCCGGGCTGGTCGGCATCAGCCTGCTCGGAGCCCAGGCACCGCTCAGCGCCTACGCCGGAACCGATCCCTCGAACGGCTACGGCCTCGGCCTCGACGCGGGTGACCGCTCCACCCTCATCGGCGTCTACCTGATATCGATGATCGTCGGCGCGCTGCTCTTCCCGCTCGTCTCGAGGTGGACCTCCCCGCGTGTCGCCCTGATCATCGCCGCCTTCTTCGTGGCGATCGGCTACCTCCTCTTCCTGCCATTCCATCTCGCAACCGGGGAGGTGTTCATGAACATGGTCATCGCGGGAGTGGGTTCCGGTGCACTCGTCGGCGCGATGCCCGCCGCCGCGGCAGCGGCCGCACCACGCGGACAGACCGGCATCGCGGCGGCGCTCACCAACACGACGAAGACCATCGGCGGTTCATTCGCCTCGGCGATCTTCGGCATCGTGCTCGCCATGGGCGTCGTGACTGCTGCGGCGAGCACCGCCTCGAGTCTCGGCGGCTACATGGCGGTGTGGGCAATCTGCGGGGCGGGTGCCCTGATCGCGGCAGTTCTGCTGTTCTTCGTGCCGAAGCTTGCCTTCGCGGATGCCTCGGACACAGCACTGGCGGACGAAGAGGTCGTCACCTCCCCCGGGCCGCTGGCCTGAGGCGGCGTCATGGAACTGCGTGAGCTGGCTGCGGAGGCGGCAAACTACCTGCAACCGCTGCGGGAGGTGCGCCGCGACATCCATCGGCAACCGGAAGTCGGCCTGCACCTGCCGTACACCCTCGACCGCGTGCTCCTCTCGATCGACGAACTCGGGCTCGACACCCACGTCTCCGACACGATCTCCTCCGCGGTCGTGCGCATCACCGGTGACAAACCGGGGCCGACCGTCGTGCTGCGCGCCGACCTGGACGCGCTCGCCCTGCAGGAGGACTCCGGCGAGGACTTCGCATCGGAGATCCCCAATCGAATGCACGCGTGTGGTCACGATCTCCATGCGGCAATCGGTGTCGGAGCCATCCACCTCCTGCGCACCCACCGCGATCGGCTGGCCGGCGAAGTGCTCTTCCTGTTCCAACCGGGCGAGGAGGGCGACAACGGTGCCGACCGGATGCTCGACGAGGGCGCGCTCAACCTCGCGAACGGCGAGCTCGTCGGGGCGTATGGACTGCACGTGACCACCTCCCAGCGACTCGGCGTCTTCGCCACCCGACCGGGACCGCTCATGGCCGGCTCGGCGACGCTCGACGTGACAGTGCGCGGTGCGGGAGGGCATGGGTCGGCACCTCAACTCGCGCTCGACCCGAACCAGGCGATCGCCGAGATCATCACGGGGCTGCAGACCATGGTCACCCGTCGCTTCAGCGCCTTCGACCCGGTGATCGTGACCGTCGGCTGGATCCGTGGCGGGCAGGAGGGAACTAACAACGTCATCCCGAACACCGCATCCTTCGGCGCGACAGTACGCACCTTCTCGCGGGAGAGCCTCGCGGATGTCGAGCGCTACAGCCGCGAACTCGTCGAAGGCATCGCCGCCGCCTACGGCCTCACCGCGGACACGAGGTTCCTCTCGGTGACCGAGCCGCTCATCAACGACGCACGTCACGCCGCACTCGCGGAAACTGTGGCGACGGAAATGTTCGGTGCCGACCGCTTCTCGACCATGCCGACGCCGATCGGCGGCGCAGAGGATTTCGCCGCGATCCTGCACGCCGTTCCCGGCTGCTTCGTCTTCGTGGGCGCCTGTCCGCCGGAACTCGACCCGCGGACGGCGCCGTACAACCACTCGAATCTCGCCCGCTTCGACGACAGCGTGCTTCCGGATGCCGCGGCCTATCTCGCCGCACTCGCCTTCGCGCGGCTCGACGAGGTCGCTGGTGTGGCGCGTCGTTGATACGGCTCAGGCGTACGCAGGACCGTTGCGGAGGACGACACGCCGCGGTAGCCCGCCAGACGGCCGCGACACGCCGCCGCAGTCCTCCGCAACCATTGACGCGCGGCGCTAGCCCTTCGGCTTGAGTTCGCCGCGAATGACCTTGTATGGCGCGGCCTGCGCCACCGGCTTGATGGTGACGAGGTCGAGGTTCACGTAGCCGGGAAGTTCGATCGCGTGCACGATCGCTTCGGCGATGTCCTCCGCGTAGAGCGGGTTCGGCACGTTGTCGTAGACCGCGTCCGCTCGCTCGCGGTCGCCACCGAAGCGAACGAGGGAGAATTCGTCCGTCTTGACCATGCCGGGAGCGACCTCGAGCACACGGATGGGCTCACCGGCGAGCTCGAGCCGCAGAACCGCCATCAGCGCGTGTTCGGCAAACTTCGCGGCGTTGTATCCGCCCCCGCCCTCGTAGGCGATGTGGCCGGCGATCGAGGTGACGGCCAGGATGTCCGCGTGCCCGGCATCCGCGGCCGCCATCCGCAGCAGCGGCAGCAGAGCGCTCGTCACACGCTTGACGGCGATGACGTTCACCTCGAACATGCGGCTCCAGTCCTCGGCCGAGCTGTTCTCGACCGAGGCGAGGCCAAAGGCTCCGCCCGCGTTGTTGACCAGGGCATGTACCGGCCCGAGTTCGGCGAGATAGTCGCGCAGGGCCTCCACCTGCACCTGATCGGTGAGGTCGGCGGTGAACACCTCGGCGCCGGTTTCGGCGGCAAGCGCCGCGAGCCGATCGGTGCGGCGGGCGACACCGACGACCTCCCAGCCGTGCGCGCGGAAGAGCCGCACCGTCGCCGCTCCGATTCCCGAGCTCGCACCCGTAACGACGACACGCCTGGCTACCACGTCAACTCCCTCGGTCCGACCTCCTTCAACCGTAGCGCGGTCGGGACGGTCGCATGACAGCGCTGCCGCCGTTCACGATTCAGTGCAGGTTGACCCGCTTTGGAAGCACGAACACGAGCGCCAGTGCGGCGAGCGCGAAGATCGCGCTGACGAACAGCGCCATCGTTGCCGCTTCGCCGAAGTGTGCCGCAAGGCTCGCCTTCGAGATCGCCTTCGCCGCGAGTTCGGGCGAACTGTACAGACCCGCCTTCATCGCGTTCGTCACCTTGGCGGCAACCTCGCTGTTCAGGCTGGAGAGGTTGGCGACCCCGAACAGCACGCTGCTGACGACCGCGATACCGATGGCGCTTCCGATCCGCTGCATGGTTCCGATCACACCGCTTGCGGCACCCGCCTCAGAGCGATCAACTGTCGCGACGATGAAACGCGCATTCGGGGCGATGAAGAGGCCGTTGCCGATACCGGCGATCGCGAGCGGACCGAGCAGTATCCAGTTGTTCAGGTCACCCGGTGCGACGCTCAACAGAATGAGCCAGAGCGCGATGAGGCCGACCGCGACGAGCGCGGTTCCGATGATGAGCACAGAGCGTCCGAGCTTCTGAGCGAGCCGATCGCTCTGCGACGCACCCAGGATGTTGCCGATCGCGAACGGTATGGAGACCAGGCCGGACTCCAGCGCCGTGTGGCCGAGACCCGCCTGCCAGAGGAGGGAGATCGTGAAGAAGATGCTCGTGAA
The DNA here is from genome assembly GCA_025465035.1 of Microbacteriaceae bacterium. GTDB lineage: Bacteria > Actinomycetota > Actinomycetes > Actinomycetales > Microbacteriaceae > Lacisediminihabitans. Next base: position 16,427 of record JAODMH010000041.1, read on the forward strand.
GGCCGCGAAGTAGACCAGAGCGAGGACCGTCCCTCCCGAGAATGCGGGATGCGAGAACAGGTGCGGGGGCACGAGGGGCGACGACCCGCGAGCGGCCAGGAATCTCTCCCAGAGCGCGAACAGCGCCAGGAGCACCACCCCGCTGCCGAGGGACAGATAGGTCCACAGGGGCCAGCCCTGGTCCTGGCCCTGGATCAGCGGCACGAGAATCGCGACGAGCGCTCCGGCGAGCAGCAGAAGCCCGACAAGGTCCATCGCCGCCTTCTGGCCTGCGACCACCTTGGGGAGCACGATCGCCGCCGCAACCAGTGCGACGACGCCGATCGGGAGATTGACGAAGAAGATGTACCGCCATCCGCTCGTTTCACCGAGCGCCTGAATGATGAGCCCACCGACGACGGGGCCGAGCGCAGACGAGACGCCGATGACGGCACCCATGATCCCGAAGGCCTTGCCACGTTTCATCGGTGGGAAGAGCAGCTGGATGAATGCGGTGACGGGTGGGAAGAAGATGCCACCGCCGAGTCCCTGCACGACGCGGGCGACGATAAGCTGCGTCGGATCTTGGGCCAGTCCCGCCGCCAGGCTCGCCACGGTGAAGAGCGCGAGACCGGTGAAAAACACCCATTTGTGACCGAAACGGTCGCCGATGCGCCCCGCCGGGATGAGGACGAGCCCGAATGCGAGCGCATAGCCGGAGATGATCCACGCCAGCGTCGACTCGTTCGCGTTGATGCTGTCCCGAATGGTCGGCAGCGCGACGTTCACGATCGTGGTGTCGAGGAGGGACATGAACATGCCGACGAGGAGTACGGCCAGGGTGCCCCATGCTCGCCGGTCGGATACCCCTACCGGGGTCACCCACGCCGGCAGTTTGCCCGCGGTCGTCTGTGGCTGATCACTCATCAGTTGTGTCCTTTCGTGGACCGTCTCTGTCGTTCGTCTGAAATGATTTCCGGAAGTGCCGCGATGAGCTCTTGGTGCCAGCCGATCTCGCCGCGCCACCGGGAGATCTGATGCCGCATCGACCAGGTCTCCGCGACCGTGAGATACATTGCGACCTGCGCAAGATGCTTCTCGTAGTCGGCGAGCGCGGCCCTCAGCCGCGCAAGCCGTTCCCCGAACACCGCGGGCAGTTCCTCCACCCGATCGGGGTCGAGCCGCGCGAGAGCGAGATCGAGGGGATCCGGTTTGATCACGATCTCCGCGAGCCCGTGCCGACGCAGTTCACCGAGGGCGGCCTCGCCCGTCTCGCTGATGCGATATACCTGGCGCTCTGGGTAGTTGCCCTGGCGCTCGGTCCGCTCTTCCACGATGTGGCCCTCCGCGGCCAGCCGTTTCATGGCCCCGTATACCGCGCTCGACGCGAAGTCCGTCCAGAGGTCGATATGCTCTTCCTCCGCCAGCTGCAGGAGGCCGTGACCGTGCATCGGCCCGCGCTCCGCGAGCGAGCCGAGAATGAAAAGCCGAATGGATGACACGTGACTACTCTTGCATGACTAGTCACGTGGGTCAACCAGGCATTACGCAGTATGTCGGACGCCTTGCCTCGCCCGATGTCCCTGCCTAGGATCGCCTGAACGAGGGCCATCGCCCGTCCGCACTCGATTTTCATCAAGGAGAACCACACCATGAGTGACGCCGCTGCAACCTGGAAGTTCGAAACCAAGCAGATCCATTCCGGCGCTGCTCCCGATCCCGTCACCAACGCCCGCGCGACCCCGATCTACCAGACGACGTCGTACGTGTTCAACAGCGCCGACCACGCCAAGAATCTCTTCGCGCTCGCCGAATTCGGCAACATCTACACTCGCATCCAGAACCCGACCCAGAACGTCGTCGAGGAACGGGTCGCAGCGCTCGAAGGCGGGACGGCGGCACTGCTGGTCTCCTCCGGCCAGGCCGCAGAGACCTTCGCCGTGCTCAACATCGCGCAGGCGGGCGATCACATTGTGTCGTCCTCATCCATCTACGGTGGCACATACAACCTGTTCAAGTACACGCTCGCGAAGCTCGGCATCGAGACCACCTTCGTCGAGAACCAGGATGACGCCGACGAGTGGGCACGCGCCGTGCGCCCCAACACCAAGCTGTTCTTCGCCGAGACCATCGGTAATCCGAAGATCAACATCCTCGACATCAAGCTCGTCTCCGATGTCGCGCACCGGAACGGCGTTCCGCTCATCGTCGATAACACGATCGCGACGCCGTACCTGATCCGTCCCTTCGAGCACGGTGCAGACATCATCGTGCACTCCGCCACGAAGTTCCTCGGCGGCCACGGCACGATCATCGGCGGCGTCATCGTCGACGGTGGCAAGTTCGAGTGGAGCAAGAACGTCGAGAAGTTCCCCGGCCTCACCGAGCCGGATCCCTCGTACCATGGCGCGAGCTACACCACAGTGCTCGGCGACGGCATCGCCTACATCATCAAGGCCCGTGTACAACTTCTGCGCGACCTCGGTTCGGCGATCGCCCCCGCGAGCGCGTGGCAGCTCATCCAGGGCATCGAGACGTTGAGCCTCCGCATCGAACGCCACGTGCAGAACGCCCAGGCGGTCGCCGAATGGCTCGACGGCCACGACGACGTTGCCTCGGTCAACTACTCAGGGCTGCCATCGAGCCCGTGGTACGCGAAGGCCAACGAGTACGCGCCCAAGGGCGTCGGCGCGGTGCTGTCCTTCGAGCTGAAGGGTGGGGTCGACGCTGGGCGTGCCCTCGTCAACAGCGTGAAGCTGTTCAGCCACCTGGCCAACATCGGCGACGTTCGCAGCCTCATCATCCACCCGGCGTCGACCACGCACTCGCAGCTCACGCCAGAGCAGCAGCTCACCTCCGGTGTCACGCCGGGGCTGGTTCGCCTCTCGGTCGGACTCGAGAACATCGACGACATCCTCGCCGACCTCAGCTCCGGCTTCGCGGCGGCCCGCGAGGTCACGAAGGCCGCACAGAACGCGTAATCACACCTAGTGGGTTGAGTGGCGAGTGGATCTAGATCCTGGAACGCACACCGGGTCTCGATACGGGCGTTGAGCGCGCCACTCAACCCTGCACCACTCGACCCCTGGGCGGCGCGCGAGACGCGACTCGCGTAACAATGGCGCCCGGTGCACCCGCGCTTGGGATACTTGCCTAGAGATGGATTGGCAGACACCCGAGGACACGGTCCCGTCGAGCTTCGTTACGGAGGCGAACGCGCGGGCCATCGTCGGCAAACCCTCTGCGACAGGGGCCTGGCGAGAAGGCGACTATCCCGGCGATCGGCTCTTCGTGTCGATCGGCCAGCAGCAACTCGAACGTGGCGGGATGCTCCCGTCCGTGCGCATCGCCTACGAGACCTGGGGCGAGCTCGACGCCGACGGTGGCAACGCGATCCTGGTGCTGCACGCCCTCACCGGCGACAGCCATCTCATCGGAGCCCCGGGACCGGGGCATCCGACTGCCGGCTGGTGGTCTGGCATCATCGGCCCGGGGAAGTACATCGACACTGATCGCTGGTTCGTCGTCGCCCCGAACATGCTCGGCGGATGCCAGGGCACCACGGGTCCGGCATCACTCGCGCCCGACGGCCGGGAGTGGGGCGCACGCTTCCCCTATCTGACCATTCGCGACCAGGTCGCGACGCAGGTCGCCTTCTCCGACGCCATCGGCATCTCGAGCTGGGCGGCCGTGATCGGTGGCTCGATGGGTGGGATGCAGTCCCTCGAGTGGGCCATCGGGTATCCGGATCGCCTCGAACGCGTCGCCATCATCGCCTCGCCATCCATCAGCAACGCCGACCAGATCGCCCTGAATTCCGTGCAGATCGAGGCGATCCACATGGATCCGCAGTTCGCTGACGGCGACTACTACGAGGCGGCGGACGGCGAGGGCCCGTACCGCGGGCTTTCCCTCGCCCGACGGATGGCGCTGCTCAACTACCGCTCACCCACGGAGTTGAACGACCGCTTCGAACGCAGCTGGCAGAGCAGCATCAGCCCGCTCGGAGCCTCTGGCAGGTTCGCCGTCGAAAGCTACCTCGACTTCCATGGCAACAAATTCACCCGCCGCTTCGACGCCAACAGCTATGTGGTGCTCGCCCAGGCCATGAATTCTCACGACATCGGCCGGGACCGCGGAGGCGTCGCGGCGGCCCTCTCCCTGGTCACCGCGAAGAGCCTGGTGCTGGGAATCGACAGCGACCGCCTCTTTCCGGTGTCCCAGCAGGTGGCGATCGCGAACCGCCTCGACGGCAACATCGACGGCGGCGAGGCCGTCGTCATCCACTCGGAGTTCGGTCACGACGGATTCCTCATCGAGGACGACCTCGTGGGTCCTCAGCTCGCCAGGCTTCTCAGTTCGTAACTGTACAGGCGAGTTCCTATCACCTTGATTATGCTTGGTGTACAGAGTGGTCTGTTCCAACAGTTAGGTTGGATGCACTACTCGGGGGGACAAGGTGACTGCCACGACCAGACAGGCGCGCCCGAGCGCCATCCGCGTTGCGATTATCGACGATCACCAGCTCGTCATCGATGGAATCGTTGCGCACCTCTCCGCGCGTCGAAACGGTATCGACGTGGTCATCGGCGAATCCACCTGGATCGGGTTGCTCTCCCATAGCGAGTTCCCGGTCGACGTCGCGGTACTCGACCTCAACCTCGACGACAGCATCGCCATCGGCACCAAGGTCAGGGCGCTCAATGCCGCCGGCACCCGCACCATCGTGATGAGCAGGCATGCCGACCCATCTTCCATTCAGGGAGCGCTGAAGGCGGGGGCCCTCGGCTTCGTGCCGAAGACGGAGCCCGCCGACGAGCTGGTGCGGGCGATCCAATCGGCTGCGATGGGGAAACTGTATGAGAACGGCCCCCTCATCCGCGCCATCTCCGGAATCACGACCTCGGCGGATCCGGGCCTCGGCAAGCAGGAACTCCGGGCGATGGTCCTCTACGCCTCTGGCCTTTCGATTCGAGAGGTCGCCCACGACATGGGGACAACTGACGAGACGGTGAAGTCCTACATCAAGCGCGGCCGTCGCAAGTACCGGCAGATCGGCGTCGACCTCGGGACCAAGATCCTGCTGCGCCGACACGGCATCCGTGAGGGCTGGGTGACGCCGGAATGAGGCGTTTGCTAGAGGGCCACAGCACTGCCGTGGCCCTCTTAACACAACCCCCCGGTTGACGCGGTACGGAACGTACCTGCCCGGCGCCCACATTCGGGTGATGGCGCCGATCCGGATCCGAGGCTAGGTTCCTCGTCTCCGAGTGAGTGTGGCGACCCTCAGGCCGTGAGCCCCTCTTACTTACTCACGTCGACTGTACCGCTAAGGCTCCGCGGAATCGCAGCAGTGTTGCACCCCCACTTAAGGTCACAGTGTGTGACTATTACTAACGTGGAACTCATCGCCAAAGAGCGCGATCGACTTCTTCAGCGCTCCACGCGCGCAATCGGACTGGGTTCGACGATAATCGCTCTTGCCTGTTTCAGCGTTCCGGGGGTGCTGAACTCGACGACGTATCTCGCAGCCCTGCCTCTCTTCGTCGTGCTCGCGTTCAGCCTCTTCCGTGTCGGCATCAACCGGTCCCTGGTCTGGGTCCTTCTGGGCGTCGCCGCCGGCCTCGGCATCCTCGTGGTCGTCCAGGTGCCCGTCGGCGGCGCACCGGGACCCGCGCTCGGTGCCGCCCTGGTTCCACTGGCGGCCGGAGCGATGGGTTCCTTCGCCATCGTGCTGACCACCACACCGTCCCGCGTGGCGATCCTCGTGGTCGCGTTCCTCGCGACGTTGGTCCTCACCGAGTTCGCCGTGCCTGGGCCCGCCATCGTGTCCGTGCGCGGCGGCGCCGTGGTACTCGGCTGGGTCCTGGCCGCGGTCGTCGGCTACTGGTTGTCGGCGAGCATCCCCCGCGCGGCGAGGCGCATCTACAGCATCGGACGCGCCCATCGCGCGGAACGGCAGGCGAGCGAGACCGAGGCCCAACGCCGCCAGGGTGCCCGCCTGCTCCACGACACGGTGCTCGCGACCCTCACCCTCCTTGCGCACTCCGGCGTCGGCGTCGCGGCGTCGGCCATGCAACAGCAGGCCGGCGAGGATGCCCGGCTCCTCAGGCAGTTGCGGCTCGGCGCGAGCCCCGTGCCGCGGTCGTCGGGGGACTATCACCTGGAGCCGGTGGAGGAGACCGCCCTCGGCACGACGCTCGAATCGGTCAAGCAGCGTTTCGGCCGGATGGGACTCGAGGTCAGCTGGCATGGCACGGGGCAGGTGCTGCTGCCCAGCGAGGTCCTCGATGCCTTCCTGCTCGCCCTTGCCGAATGTCTGGAGAACGTGCGCCGCCATGCTGGCGTGACCGACGCGCACGTGACGATCACGGATGACGACACGACGGTACGCGCGATGGTCACGGATGCCGGGGTCGGCTTCGACCTCAAAGACATCGACGAGGCTCGGCTGGGTTTCAAGGATTCCGTGGTCGCTCGTCTCCAGGAGGTCGGCGGTAATGCCCGGCTGTTCTCCTCCCCCGGTGCCGGAACGACCGTGGTCCTCGAGGTACCGAAGTGACCGGCGGCCCGATGAGCGACTATGCGCGCCCAGAGGAGAACACCCTCGGCGTCATCCTCGGCAAGCGCAATCGCTCCGGTGTGCCGACGACGTCGACGGCCGGAATCGCGATGCGCCGCGCCAGCGCACCCGGCGGAAGCCTCGGCACCGGATATCTCGGGGTCGGCGCGAGCGTGATCGCCTCCATCCAGGGCATCTACGGCCTTGCCTCCTTCGTGAGCCATGCCGGCGTGTATCCCAACATTCTCCCGATCGCCGCCGCCTGGCTTCTCTACGCTCTCGCGCTCGTGGGCGTTGCCGTCTCCCTCGCCACCCGCGGCGAGCGGATACCGAACTGGCTCTTCGCCACCTTCCTGGTCGCCCTTGCCGGGGTCGTCGCGCTCGACCTCATCGCGATCTGGCCGCTGCACGACATCGGCAGCTACGCCACGGCATCCGTATCGGCCGGATTCGGACTTCTGACGGCGCTCACCCTTCGCCGTGAACGTGAAATCCTCGGGGCCGCGATCCTGCTCGGTGTGGCGCTCAGCGTGGCCATCGTGATGACCACGCCACTCACTGCCGAGACCATCCCCGCGCAACTGCTGCTGATCGCGACATCCGTGATGCCAGCGCTCTTCGGTATCTACATCGTGCAGCGCTTCCGGCGCATCGTGCAGATCGAACTCGACCGGGTGCTCGTACAGAGCACGGTCTCCGCCCCGCGGTTCGCAGTCGGGATGCTCGCCTCCGAGGAGCTCGCCAGGCTCGACCTCGCCGCGGAGGAGCTGCTCGACTCGGTCGCGATGGGCAGGATCCGCCTGCCCCTCACCCCGAGAACGGCCTCGGTGGCCGCCTCTCTCGCGACCGAGCTCAGGCTCCACCTGATCGAGGGCAGACGCGAGACCTGGCTGTATCACGCCATCACCGAGTCGGAACAGCTCGGCAAGTCGGTAACCCTGGTCGACCGAGGCAGCCTCGCCGGCCTCCTCGGTCCCCAGCAACGTGACGGCCTGCTCGCAGCCGTCTGGCTTCTGGTCAGCGACCGCAAGGCGAATCCGACGGCCTCGCTCACGCTCGGACCGGTAACGGCGATACCCGAACCGGGTTCCAGAACCATAACGGTACCGCTCGTCATCACGACGACCTCCATTTCGCGCAATCGTGTCGACCCGGCGACCTGGGATGCCATCGGCAAGGTGGGCCGTTTCGTCGACTCGACCCTCAATTCGAGTCTGCGCGTCGAGATCGAGTGTGTAGTGAACAATCCAGCCGACCAATAGCATGCTGGACAAATAGTCCAGAGAATGGAATGACCGTGCCCGAAACAGATGACCCCATCCGTCTAGCCATTGTTGACGACCACAGGATGCTCCTGGGGGCACTCACCGAGTGGATTCGCAACGCCGCAAGCGACATCACCATGGTCGCCGCCCTGTCCAGCTGGCCTGAGCTGCTCATCCATCCGGAGTTCCCGGTCGACGTCGTACTGCTCGACCTCGACCTCAAAGACAACATCCCGATCTCGCTGAAGATCTCGACCCTGAAGACGACCGGGGTGAAGACGGTACTCATGAGCACCTACTCCGAGCCCAACGTGGTACGGGAGGCCCTCGCTGCGGGCGCCCTCGGTTATCTGGTGAAGAGTGAGGATGCCGAAATGATCGTCGAGGCCATCAGGGCGGCCTCGAAGGGCGAGTCCTACATCTCAGCCGAACTGGACCTGGCGCTCAACGCCGGCGACGTCGGCGGCTCGCCCAAGCTCAGCGCGCAGGAACGACGGGTGATGGCCCTGTACGGCGGTGGCGAGCCGGTGAAGGCCGTCGCCTATCAGCTCGGCATCTCCGAGGAGACCGCCAAGTCGTACCTCAAGCGAATCCGCGAGAAGTATCGGGTCGCCGGGATCGATGTCGGCACCAAGGTGGCGCTCCGTAAGCGCGCGATTCAGGATGGCATCCTCCTTTCGACGGACGCCCCGAACAGCTTCTAGGGCTTCAGCCGCACCTTTGCGGAGGACGACAGGCCGCGACAGCCTGCCAGAGGGCCACGACGCGCCCATGGGGTCCTCCGCAATTGCCAGGCACGGCGGCCCATTGTGAGGACAGCCGCTGCGCTATTCGACGCCGAGCGGCACCGTCGGAACAGGGCGGCGGCCGCTGTCCCGGCTGCCGCCGCGACTGCGCTGCAACCACACGCTCGAGACAGCGATGCCGATCGCCGGCGCGCACAGGATGAGGCCGACCCACACCGGCGAGACATATCCGAGCCCGGCGGCGATCGTCAGGCCGCCCAGGTACGCGCCGAGGCTGTTGCCGATGTTGAGGGCCGAGTGGTTCGCGGCGGCGGCCAGCGTCTGGCTGTCGCCGGCGACATCCATCAGCCTGGTCTGGATGGCGGGCGAGATGGCGGATGCCGCGACGCCGATGAGGAAGACGAAGACGAACAGGCCGATGCTTGACTGGGCCGTCAGCGCCAGACCGGTCAGCGAGACGGCGAAGAGGGCGAATGACCCAAAGATTGTGAGAACGACGCTGCGATCGGCCAAGCGTCCCCCGACGATGTTGCCGAGTGTCATGCCGAGGCCGATCGCGACGAGCACGAACGGTACCAGGGATGGAGCCAATCGGGTGACATCGGTCGCGATCGGCGCGATGTAGGTATAGACGGCGAAGAAGCCGCCGAATCCGACGGCGCCGGTGAGGAGAGTGAGCCAGACCTGAGAACGACCGAACGCGGCAAGCTCGCGTTTCATGGTGGCCTCCGGATTGCCAGCCTGTCGAGGCAGCAGCGCCACGAGGGCGACGAACGTGATGGCGAAAATGGTCGCGACGGCGAGGTATGCGATGCGCCATCCGGCTGCCTGGCCGAGGGCGGTGATGGCCGGAACGCCGATCACGTTCGCGATGGTCAGGCCGGAGAGCACGTAGGCAACCCCCGCACCGCGCCTCCCCGGACCCATGAGGTTCGCGGCGACGAGCGAGGCGATGCCGAAATAGGCTCCGTGTGGCAGACCGGCCACGAAACGCGCCGCGAGCACCAAACCGAAACTCGGGAGAGCGGCAGAAGCGATGGTCGAGAGCGTGAAGACGGCAGCGAGTACGACCAGCAGATTCTTGCGCGGGAAGCGCGCGGAGAACGCGGCGATGGTCGGCGCACCGACCACGACACCGAGAGCGTACGCGGAGACCAACCAGCCGGCCTGGGCATTCGCGGCCGCCGACGACTGGGCATACAGGGCGGGGAGCAGGTCATGAGCGATGTTCGGGAGCAGGCCGAGGGCGACGAATTCGGTCGTCCCGATGCCGAAGCCTCCGATGGCGAGGGCGAGTAGGGCCAGCCGCACACGGGCGGGAGAGAGAGTTGTCACGTTGAGGCGAACCGTTCGAAGCTAGAAGAGTTAGGTGAAAGCTCGCCATCGAGCGTGGTGCTGGCTCCGCCGAAGACGAACCCAGGTCTACTGTAGAACGCTCGCGCCCCCCGTTTGCTTCCGGCTCGAACGCATCGGGTGCTCGTCAACAGGACGGATGCCGTCGATGGGTACCGTTCATCCTGTCGACGGGCCTCGACGACCGGTGGGCCTGTTGACAGAGATGCCCGAACCGTCACGGTTAACCCTCGGCGAGCGCCGCCTCCACGCGCGCGACCTTCTCCGTGAGCTGACCCGTATAGCCCGGACGGATGTCCGCCTTCAGCACCAGGGAGACTCGTGAGCCGTACGCGCCCACCGCCTCGGTGGCTCGGCGGATCACATCGAAGACCGGCTCCCACTCGCCCTCGATCGTCGTGAACATCGAATCGGTGTGATTCGGGAGGCCAGACTCCCGAACGATCTTCACCGCCGCCGCGACGGCTTCGTGAACGGAACCGCTCTCGTCGCCACCGCTCGGCGCGACCGAAAATGCCACCAGCATGATTTCTCCCTCAGTTTTCCTTGAGACCAGAGTCCAGTCCGGGCGTCGTGGCACCGAACGGCCACACCGCCGGCAGCCACCTCGACCCGTCGGCCAGAGGAACGATCTCGGCACTCGTACGCGAGGCCCGCCACAGCGAGACGATAGCCCAGCCGAGCAGAACGAACAACAGCAGGTTGCGCGCCGAGAGCACGACGAGAATCACGGCGTTGAGCCCGAGAAGGTAGTGATAGAGATAGGGATAGAAGGCCTGCGTAAGGCCCGCCAGCACGAGGACGAGGATGGCCGGCGTGCGGAACAGCGGGCCGCGGCCCGCTGCGTTCGCCGCGAGCCCGAGGATGACCGGCACGGCGAGCCAGGTCATGTACTGCGGCGAGCCGACCTTGTTGAACGCGATGAAGGCGGCGACGAAGGCGAGTGACAGGGACGGCAGCAGATCCGCCATCGGTGCGCCGTTACGCGTCGCAAGGACGGCAATCACGGCAATCGCGATGGCGACCATGACCAACAGCGGCGTCATGAGCGCGCTGGCTGTCTCGACACCGATCCCCCTCACCTGCCAGGTGAGGAGGGTGGTGTCGTAGTAGACGAACGTATTCGGCACGCCCGCGAAGGCCTGCCACAACCACACGTTCGAGATCGGTGCCTCGACCTGCAGGCCGCGGCTGGCCTGCTGGGTGATGAAACTGAAGACGTTGAGGCCGCTGCCGAGGGCGAGCGCCACGGCGATGATCGCCAGGCTGGTGAGCAGTCCGGCCAGGATGATGCGACCGCGATCCCGCAGGGCGATGACCATGGCCACGATGATGGCCGCCGGCCATACCTTGATCCAGGTCGCCACGGTGAGCACCACCGTCGCGGCACGCGGACGCGAGGCGATGAGCAATACCCCCACGATGGCGATGGGGACGGTGATCGAGTCGATCCTGCCGAGCGAAATCGGTCCGAGCAGTAGCAGAAAGCCGACCCACCACCAGCCGACGGCGATGTTCTGGCGGCTTCTGCCCCATCCCGTCATCATCGCGAGGGCAACGGCATCGAGCAGCATGACGAGGCTGAGCCAGGTGCTCGAATACAGTTCCGGGCCGAAAGCACGGGCCACGAGCATGGGCACCATCGCCACGATCGGGTAGACCCATGAGCTGTCGATGCCCACCCAGTAGTGGGCGATGATCGCCTGATCGGTCCAGAACTTGTAGACGATGCTCACGTCGCCCAGCGGAAGTCCTGTCCCATACAGGTTGAGCATGCCGAGCCAGAAATGGGCCAGCACGAAGGCGCCCCAGAGCACGATCGGGTTGCCGGCGATGCTTCTGGCGAGGGAGAGCCACATCACTCGATTGGATGCGGTGGCGCTCATGATTGACCAGCGTATCCGAGGAGGGCAGTGAGAACGGTGACCGGCTACCGGCTGAGCAATTCGGCGATCACCGGTGAGACCTTTTCTGCGAGATCGAGAACGGTGAATGGGCCGCCGGCGCTCGCCAGATCGGCGGCGAGACCGTGGATGACGGATGCCGTCGCGGCGAGTCGAGCGAGTGCGGCGGCGTCCTGCGCCACGGCATCCGCATGCGTCGCCACGAGCGCGCCGAGGATGCCGCCGAGGGCGTCGCCGGCGCCAGCGGTGGCCAGCCAGGCGGGGGCGGACGATGCGACCAGCCGGGTGCCGTCCGGACTCGCGACGTAGGTGTCATGGCCCTTCAGCAACACCGTGACTCCAAGCTCGTCGGCCGAGCGTGCCGCCCAGCCTGCCGGGTCGGCGGCGATCTGCTCCTTCGTCGCACCCACCACGCGGGCGAGTTCGCGGAAGTGCGGGGTGATGAGCAGAGGACCGGTGGCCGTGTCCAGGAGGTCGAGCGCACCCGCGTCCATGACGGTGGGCAGCCCATCCGCGAGGGCGTCGCCGAGGAGCGTCGCGGTCGCAGAGTCGCGGGTCGCTGCATCCATTCCTGAGCCGATCAGCCAGGCCTGAACGCGTCCTGGCGCGGTCACCGTCTCGGGCCGACGCCGCAACACGAGGTCGCTCGGACGCTCTGCGCCGAAGTAGCGCACCATCCCGACCCCGGTGCGCAGGGCGGCCTCCACACCGAGAACAGCGGCGCCAGGGTAGTCGGCCGAGCCGGTGATCACGCCGAGCACGCCGCGGGAGTACTTGTCGGCGGCAGCGGACGGCACCGCAATGTATTCGCGCGCATCATCCGGAGTCCAGGGCGTAAAACTGCTCATGGCTCTCACGATAGTTTGGATGTCGGAAAGGCGAACCGGATGCCGCTGACAATCTCCGATCGCGTCGTGGTCTTCGACTACGGCGAGGTCATCTCCCGCACTCCGAGCGAACGTGATCGGGCCGATCTGCTCGGCGTCGCCGGCGTCACTCCCGAGCTGTTCTGGGACCCGTACTGGGCGCACCGCGATGCTCTCGACGAGGGCGTGCTGAGTGTGCGCGACTACTGGAAGCGGGTCGGGACGGACATCGGGGTCGAATGGCCGGAATCAACGATCCACGAGCTCTGGGTGGCCGACTTCACGGGCTGGCTGAGCGTGGACCCGGGAACCTTTGACATCCTGGCGGACCTGCACGAGGGCGGAACGCGGATCGCCCTGCTCTCGAACGCCGGATTCGATTTCGCCAGCCCCTTCCGCTACTCCCCCATGGCGCGGTTCTTCGAGCGGATGTTCATCAGCGCGGAACTGATGAAGCGGAAGCCGAACGCGGACATCTATCTCGAGGTGGCTGGCGAACTCGGAATAATACCGACCCAGATGGTCTTCATCGATAACAAGCAGGTCAACGTCGACGGCGCCGAAGCTCTCGGCATCACCGGGCACCTCTTCGTCGGCCATCCCGAGCTGCGCTCCTTCCTCGAGTCCATTACAGACAGGTAATCGTGCCGACACCCGCCATTTTCAGTTCGCTCACCGTTCGATCCATGACCTTCCGCAACCGGATCTGGGTATCGCCCATGTGCGAGTACTCGGTCGAGAATGAGGACGGCGTCCCGACCGATTGGCACCTCGTACATCTCGGCTCCTTCGCCCGAGGCGGTGCCGGGCTCGTGATGACCGAGGCCACCGCCGTGAACCCGGTTGGGCGCATCTCGCCTCAGGACACCGGCATCTACAGCGATCCGCAGCGCGCAGCCTGGGCGCGAATCGTCTCCTTCCTGCACTCGCAGGGTGCCGCCGCCGGCATCCAACTCGCCCACGCGGGGCGAAAGGCATCGACATATCGGCCATGGCACGAGAAACACGGCACAGTACCGCAGGACGAAGGAGGCTGGCGATCGGTCGCCCCATCCGCGATTGCGTTCACCGGCTATGCGCCGCCGCTGGCCCTCGACCACGATGGCATCGCGCAGGTGGTGGCGGACTTCACCGCCGCGGCACGGCGAGCGATCGATGCGGGATTCGACGTCCTCGAACTCCACGCCGCCCACGGTTACCTGCTCCACCAGTTCCTCTCACCGCTGTCGAACCAGCGCGAGGACGAGTATGGCGGGAGTCTCGAGAACCGTGCCAGGCTGCTGCTCGAGGTCGTCAGCGCCGTGCGCGCCGAGGCGGGCGGCGACGTGCCGCTCTTCGTGCGATTCTCGGCGACCGACTGGGCGGATGGCGGCTGGGACCGCGAGCAGACCGCGACCGTCGCCGCCTGGGCGCGTGACGCCGGCGCCGACCTCTTCGACGTGTCGACAGGCGGCCTCGTCGCCGGCGCGAGCGCCCCCGTCGGCCCCGGCTACCAGGTGCCGTTCGCCGACTTCATCAAGCACGCGTCATCCGTGGACGTGAACGCCGTCGGTCTCATCACCGAGGCGCAGCAGGCGGAGGACATCGTCTCGTCCGGCAAGGCGGATGCCGTCATGATCGGCCGAGAACTCCTGCGCGACCCGCACTTCCCGCTCCGCGCCGCCAGGGAGCTCGGTTACGACCCGCCCTACTGGCCCTCGCAGTACCTCAGAGCCAAGCTCCCGGTCTGAGACCCGGCTGCCCTTCCCGGCGGCGCCGGCCAACAGGATGCACCGCCCGGTTCCATGCCGCCCATCCTGTCGACGGGCTCCCAACAGCACTCCGTCCTGTCCGCCGGCCCTGCCACCCCGGGCGAGGGCCCTCACGACCGCCGCGTAGCATCCTGGACCTCGCCGACCAACTCTTCGATGATGTCCTCCAAGAACAGGACGCCCCGGGTGGCCCCGCTGTCGTCGAATACCCGCGCGAGGTGCACCCCCGATCGGCGCATGGCGGCCAGCGCATCCTCGAGGTCGGTTCCGCGGAAGATCGAGATGAGCTGCCTGATGCGTTTCGGCGGCACCGGCTCGTCGAACTCGGCCGGGTCCTCGAGGTCGAGCACGTCCTTGAGATGCAGGTAGCCGGTCGGCTCCCCATCGCTGTCGACCAGCACGTAGCGCGAGAAGCCGCTCTGGGCGACGGCGCGCTCGACCTCGGCCGGCGTCGCCGCCTCAGAGAGACTCACGAGGTCCGGCATCCCGACAGCGATGTCCTTGACCTTCTTGGCGCTGAACTCGAAGGCGGCATTGAGGGCGCCGATGCTGTCGGTGAGCACCCCTTCTCTGGTGGACTGGGCGACGATGTTGGCGACCTCGTCGACGGTGAAGGCGCTGTTCGCCTCGTTCTTCGGTTCGACCCGGAACAGCCGCAGGAATCCGTTGGCCGTCGCGTTGAGGGCGATGATGATCGGGCGGAAGACCGTCGACAGGAACACCAGTGGCGGCGCGAGGATCAGCGCGGCACGATCCGGCACGGAGAAGGAGAGGTTCTTCGGTACCATTTCGCCGAACACGACGTGCAGAAACGAGACGATGATCAGGGTGACCACGAATGCGATCGTGCCCAGGACCTCCTCCGGCCAGCCGGTGAGTGCGAGCGGCAATTCCAGCAGGCGGTGAAGAGCGGGTTCTGAAACGTTCAGGATGAGCAGCGAGCAGACGGTGATGCCCAGTTGGCTCGTCGCCAGCATCATGGTCGCGTGTTCCATCGCGTAGAGCGTGGTCTTCGCCGCACGGCTTCCCGCCTCCGCGCGCGGCTCGATCTGCGAGCGTCGCGCCGAGATGACGGCGAATTCTGCGCCGACGAAGAAGGCGTTGACGAACAGAAGCAGGACGAGCCAGGCGATTCCGGACCAGTCGCTCATGAGCGGTCACCGCCGTTGCCGTCCTCGGGCGACGGCGTGAAGCGAACGCGGTCGATCCGCCGGCCGTCCAGCCGCTCGACCCT
>JAODMH010000048.1 GCA_025465035.1 Microbacteriaceae bacterium
TCTTGCCATTGGCGACCTCATCGAGCAGGCCGATGGCACCGTTGCTGATCGCGTCGATCGACACCGCATAGTTCGTGGCATTCACGGCGTCGGAGAGCGAGTGGATGTCGGCGATCAACCTGCCGGAGTAGCTCCGACGTTCCGCCTGGGTGAGGGGCACGTAGGGTTTCCCGCCGTTGTTCGCGGCCGTAGGCTGCCAGAGGTCTTTCTCGATGCGGTGGAAGCCGGTCCATTGGTCGCCAGCGGCGACATCCGCCTCTCGGAAGTCGATTGCCGGGTCGAGAGCACCGAAGGACCCAGCGACGGGCTCGATGCGCTCGTAGGCGGCACGGGTGGTCGGATAGAGCGCGCGAGCCTTCGCGTCGTCACCGGCGACGTAGGCGTTCAGGAACGTCTTCGTTGCCGGCACCAGGCCAGCGACTTGCCCCTTGACGTAGGCGATGTAGTTCTTCGCGGCCGAGGCGATCTGCGACTTCTCGTTGCCGGCGATGGCGACCTTGGCTCCCGAGTCGGTGACCATGAATGCCGCCTGACCGACGCCGTTACCGCTCATGCCCGGTTTGCAGGTGGTGAAGTAGTCGCCGGCCTTCAGCTGCGCGACGAGCTTGCGCGGGGCCCCGGGCGCGATGTTCTCCAGCTCGGCGACGATGCGCAGCTTATCGCTCGCGAGTAGATAGAACTCGCTGACCTGGTCGCCCGAATTGGTCACAGTGAACTGGACAGTGCCGCTCGGAGCCGTCGCCGCGGAGAGCACGCAGTCCGTTGCCGTGCTGTTCACGGTGAGCGCCGTCACCCCGCTCGCCGCAGAAGTCGACGAGGGCGAGTTCGCCGCGTTGGGAACACAGGCGGAGAGGACCAACAGGGCGGTGGCGGCGCTTGCGACGATGAGTGCGGTGCGGCCGGTTCGGGTGAGACCGGTCGCGGCTGTCACCGCGCTCCCTCTGTGCTGAGCGGAGTAGCGGCGGGAGTCTGACGTTTCAGGTTCTGGGCGTGGCGCCGGGTGCTGACCAGGAAAACGGCGAGGACGGGGATCACATAGAGCAGCCAGGCGATCGCCTGCAGCCAGGTGGTGGCCGGCGTGAAGTTGACGGTTCCCCTGAGCAGCGTTCCGTACCAGCTGTCGGGCGGGATGACGTTGCTCACGTCGAAGGCGAGACTATGCAGTCCCGGTAGCGCGCCCGCCTCCTGCAGATCGTGCACCCCGTACGCGAGCACACCGGCCGCGACGACGATGAGGAAGAGTCCCGTGTAGGTGAAGAACTTTGTGAGGTTGATGCGCACGATGCCGCGGTAGATGAAATATCCGAGCACGAGGGCGGCGAGGATTCCGAGAGCTGCCCCGAGCAGCGGGAACGTCGTCGAACCCGTTGCCTGTACCGCCGCCCAAATGAACAGCGCCGTCTCGATTCCCTCCCGGCCGACGGCGAGAAAGGCGACGAGTACGAGGCCCCAGCCGGCGCCGGAGAGATGTTTGTCGACATCCTGACGAAGGTGACCGCTGAGGTTTCTGGCGGTCCGGAGCATCCAGAAGATCATCCAGGTGACGAACGCGGTCGCGATGATGGACAGGGAGCCGCCGATCAACTCCTGGGCCTGGAAACTGAGGCCGTAGGCACCGAAGGTGAGAAGGGCACCGATGGCGAGGGAGAGCAGAGCCGCGAGTCCGACACCGAACCAGATGCGTCGGAGCACATCCCTGCGGCCGATTTTGATGAGATAGGCGATGAGAATGCCGACGACCAGCGAGGCCTCGAGGCCTTCGCGGAGACCGATGAGAAAGTTTGCGAGCACGATGTCGTTTCAGTGAGAGAAGGATTGGTAAGGCTTACCTTACTCGAGCGACTCTATAGCGTGCGGCCTATCCTGTGCAATGTGCAGCAAAACCCCAGTGACGTCGAGCGCGTTCTTTTCGTGCACGCCCACCCCGACGACGAGAGCCTGACGACCGGCGGCACCATCGCGACACTCGTCGGGCGTGGAGCGTCGGTGACCGTTGTCACCTGCACCCGCGGCGAGCTCGGCGAGGTGATTCCCTCCGACATCGCATACCTCGAGGGCTCTGGTGAGCCGCTGGTCGAACTGCGGACGGCCGAACTAGCATCCGCTCTCGCCGTCCTCGGCGTGACCGATCACCGTTTCCTCGGGGAGAACGGCGCGCGCAGGGCCGGTGTCCCTGCACGGCGCTATACCGACTCGGGGATGCGCTGGGGTGCGTCCGGGGCTGAGCCGCCGGCCACAATGCGCGAAGACGCCCTGTGCGCTGCTCCATTCGGCGAGGTCGCGGCCGACCTCGCGACCGTCATCGACGACGTCAGGCCGGATGCCGTGATCAGCTACAACGCCGGTGGCGGCTACGGGCACCCTGACCACCTGCGCGCCCATGAAGTGAGTCTGCGGGCGGCGGAGGTCATGGGCGTGCCGTTCTTCGCCATCGAGCCCGACCAGGCAGCGGGGCAGATCGCGGTCGATGTCAGCGCGGTGTTCGACCGCAAGAAGGACGCCATGCGGGCGCACCGCAGCCAGATCACGATCGAGGGCGACAGCTTCTCGCTCTCGAGTGGACCCAGCCAGCCGATCACCCGCGTGGAGCGCTTCAGCAGGATGCGGCCGTCGGAGCCCGAGGCGGTCGCCTGGAAAGACCAGGGCATCGGCATCCACCTGCTCGCCTGGATCCTCGCGCTCGTCGTGGGGGCGGCCGTCGGCGGAATCGCGACAGTGAACCACCAATACAGCGCGACAGTGTTCGGAGTGGACGTGCCGGTCGGGATCATCGCGACGTTACTCATCGTCGCCGCACTGCTTGCGGGCCTGAGGATCGTGTTCGCCGGGCGTCTCGTCGCAGGGCTCGCGTCCGTCGGCATCCTCGCGGTCATCGCCACTCTCTCGCTCGCCGGCGGTGGCGGATCCGTGCTCGTGCCGGCGAATGAGGCGGGCTATCTGCTGACCTACGGTCCCGCCACGATCGTTCTGGTGGTGCTGGCTTGGCCGGCAGCCGGCACTTTCCGCCGCGATAAGATTGCAGTCAGGCCCGAACCGAAGGGAACGCCGCAACTGTGACCTACGTCATCGCCCTCCCGTGCGTGGATGTCAAAGATCGTGCATGCATCGACGAATGTCCCGTCGACTGCATTTACGAGGGCGATCGGATGCTGTACATCCACCCGGACGAGTGCGTGGACTGCGGCGCCTGCGAACCGGTCTGTCCCGTCGAAGCCATCTACTACGAGGACGATGTTCCCGAGCAGTGGGCCGACTACTACAAGGCCAACGTCGAGTTCTTCGACGATATTGGCTCACCGGGAGGCGCAGCGAAGGTCGGCGTCATCCACAAGGATCACCCGCTGATCGACGCCCTGCCGCCGCAGGCTGCCGCGGGCGTCTAAGTGTCGCTCCGGCTTCCCGATTACCCCTGGGACTCGCTCGAACCCTTCGCCGAACGGGCGAAGGCCCACGAGGGAGGGGTCGTGGATCTCTCGGTCGGTTCGCCGGTCGACCCGACTCCCGTGGTCATCCGTGACGCTCTCGCCGCAGCGACGGATGCCCACGCCTACCCCCTGACGGTCGGCACGCCCGCACTGCGGGAGGCCATCGTCTCCTGGTTCGCTCGTCGCCGCGGGGTCGGCGACCTCAGTGTCGCGAACGTGTTGCCCACCATCGGCTCGAAGGAGTTCATCGCCGGGCTCGCCCTCTGGCTGGGGCTCGGGCCGGGCGACGTCGTCGTCCAGCCGAGGTTGGCCTACCCGACCTATGCGATAGGGGCGGCGCTCGCCGGGGCAGCCATCGTCTCCAGCGACGATCCGGCCGAGTGGCCGGAGAACACGAGGCTCGTCTGGATCAACAGTCCGGGCAACCCGAACGGCCGCATCCTCGGTGTCGGGCAGTTGGCGGCCGCCGTTGCCCGGGCTCGGGAGCTTGGCGCGGTCATCGCGAGCGACGAGTGCTACGCGGAGCTCGGTTGGGCGCCGGAGTACGAGCAGACCGCGACGCCGAGCATCCTCGATCCCCGCGTCATCCACGGCGAACGTAAATCGGTGCTCTGTGTCTACTCGCTGAGCAAGCAGTCCAACCTGGCCGGGTACCGTGCCGGGTTCGTCGCCGGCTGTAGCGAACTCATCGCGGAACTGCTCGCGGTGCGCAAACACCTCGGAACGCTGCCGCCCGCGCCGATCCAGGCCGCCATGGTCACCGCTCTCGGCGACGATGAGCACGTGCGACTGCAGCGCGAGTTGTACCGGGCGCGGCGGGCGAAGCTCGCGCCGGCGCTCGAGCGGGCGGGCTTCCGCATCGACGACAGCGACGGGGGACTGTACCTGTGGGCGACGAGGGGAACCGACGCATGGCAGACGGTGGCCGATCTGGCCGACCTGGGCATCCTCGTCGTCCCTGGCACCTTCTACGGTGACGAACCGTCGGTGCACGTGCGGGTGGCGATCACGGCGACCGACGCCGCGATCGATACCGCGGTGCAACGTTTGGATGCACTCTCCAAGTAAAACCACCATTCCTTAGTGGATGCGACGGTCGACCTTCCTGCCAATTAGGCTGTAGGAGTGAACGACGCTGTGAGTGACGACGCCGAGAAGGCCACCCTCCACTACCCGGGAGGGAGCGCGGAGTTCCCCATCCTGAGAAGCGTGGACGGTGCGTCGAGTATCGATATTTCGTCCCTCACCAAGCAGACGGGATACACCACCCTCGACCAGGGCTTCGTCAACACGTCGGCGACCAAAAGCGCCATCACCTATATCGATGGCGACGAGGGCATCCTGCGCTATCGCGGCTATGCGATCGAAGACGTCGCGGCCAACTCGACCTATCTCGAGGTCGCCTGGTTGCTGATCTATGGCGAACTTCCGTCGCCGTCGGAGCTCGAGGCGTTCGAGGATCGCGTCCGACGCCACACACTGCTGCACGAGGATTTGCGGCGCTTCTTCGATGCGCTGCCCCTCAACGCGCATCCGATGTCCGTACTGTCGAGCGCCGTGTCTGCACTCTCGACCTTTTACGAAGACTCACTCAGCGTGCACGACCCGGAACAGATCGAGCTCTCGACCATCCGACTGCTGGCGAAGCTGCCGGTGATCGCGGCCTACGCGCACAAGAAGAGCCTCGGTCAGGCGTTCCTGTATCCGGACAATTCGCTGGGCTTCACCGACAACTTTCTCAAGCTCAACTTCGGCACCATGGCAGAGCCATACGAGGTCAACCCTGTGTTGTCGAAGGCGCTCGAGCGACTGCTCATCCTGCACGAAGATCACGAGCAGAACGCCTCGACGTCGACGGTGCGTCTCGTCGGGTCGACGGAGGCCAACATGTTCGCCTCCGTCTCGGCCGGCATCAACGCCCTCTACGGTCCGCTGCACGGCGGCGCGAATGAGGCCGTGCTCAGGATGCTCGGTGAGATCAAGGCCTCCGGCGAGACGGTCGAGAAGTTTGTCGAACGGGTGAAGAACAAGGAAGAGGGCATCCGTCTCATGGGATTCGGGCACCGGGTCTACAAGAACTTCGACCCGCGCGCGAAGCTCGTCAAGGAGAGCGCCGACGAGGTGCTCGCCGCCCTGGGCGTGCAGGACGATCTGCTCGACATCGCCAAGGAGCTCGAGCACGTCGCACTGGCTGACGACTACTTCATCGAGCGCAAGCTCTACCCCAACGTCGATTTCTACACCGGCGTGATCTACAAGGCGATGGGATTCCCCGCCCGCATGTTCACTGTGCTGTTCGCGATCGGGCGCCTGCCGGGCTGGATCGCGCACTGGCGGGAGATGAACGAAGACCCGGCCACCAAGATCGGTCGACCGCAGCAGCTCTACATCGGCGCACCGGCCCGTGGCTGGCCGGTCTCCTAGCGTCCCCCGATTCTCGCGGCGGAGCTAAGTACTCGCGGCGGGACAACTTCGCCCGGCGGCGGAGTAACCGCCTCGCGGACAGAGGAATACCTGGGTCCGCGAGCCGGTATCTCCGCCGCGAGCGTCGGGCGGGGCGGCTTAGGCGTGCAGGGCAGCGTTGAGTTCGATGCCGCGGCCAGAACGGGCGAGCACCTCGACGGCGCCGGTGAGCGAGTTGCGGCGGAACAGCAGGCCGGGCACGGCTGAGAGCTCGACGGCCTTGACGGTGCGGGGTTCTGGGCCGCCGAGCAGCACGACCTTCGTGCCGGCTGTCACGTAGAGCCCAGCCTCGACGACACTGTCGTCGCCGATGGAGATGCCGATGCCGGAGTTCGCCCCGAGCAGTGCGTGCTTGCCGACCGCCACGCGCTCGGTGCCTCCGCCGGACAGGGTTCCCATGATGGACGCTCCGCCGCCGACATCCGAACCGTCGCCGACCACGACGCCCTGGGAGATGCGGCCCTCGACCATCGAGGTGCCGAGTGTGCCCGCGTTGTAGTTGACGAAGCCCTCGTGCATGACGATCGTGCCGGGGGACAGATGCGCACCGAGCCGCACGCGCGCCGCGTCCGCGATGCGCACGCGCGCGGGGGACACATAGTCGAGCAGGCGCGGAAACTTGTCGATACCGTGCGCCGCGATGCCGTGACGCTGCAGCGACGGCCGCAGGCGGGCGAAGTCGTCTGGATGCACCGGGCCGGCGTTTGTCCAGACGACGATCGGCAGCTGGGCGAAGATGCCGTCGAGGTTGAGCGTATTGGGAGCGGCGAGCAGATGGCTGAGGAGGTGCAGGCGGAGATAGGCGTCCGGGGTGCTCGCGGGCGCGGCATCCAGATCGATCTCGATGGTCACGAAGTCGATGCGCACGTTGCGACGGTCGTCCGCTCCGACGAGCGCCTCGAGTCCCGCGGGCGCGATGTGCGGATCGCGCCCCTGGGGAAGGCTTCCGAGTGCGGGGGAGGGGAACCAGGTGTCGAGCACCGTGCCGTCTCCAGCAATCGTCGCGAGTCCATATCCCCAGGCCGAGCGTTCAGTCATGCCTCAAGATTAGCGACGCGCTGCTCGGTAAACTGACGCAATGCCCGTCGCCGATCCGACCCTGCCCGTTCTCGATCTCAGCGCATCGTCGATCGACATCACGCGGCAGCTCTGCGACATCGAGTCAGTGTCCGGCAACGAGCGGGCGATCACGGATGCCATCCAGGCCAGCCTCGAAGGTCTCGGCCACCTGCGCCTGACCCGTGACGGCGATGCGATCGTCGCGCGCACCGAACTTGGACGGGCGCAGCGCGTCGTCATCGCCGGTCACACCGACACCGTTCCGCTGAACAACAATCTCCCGACCCGGTTCGAAAGCATCGACGGCGTGGAATACCTCTGGGGTCGCGGCACTGTCGACATGAAGGCGGGCGTGGCCGTGCAGCTCAAGCTCGCGGCTGAGCTCGTCGCTCCCGCGGTCGACGTGACCTGGATCTGGTATGACAACGAGGAGGTGGCCTCCGATCTCAACGGTCTCGGGCGGCTGGCCGCGCAATCCCCGGAACTGCTGGCCGGCGACTTCGCGGTCCTCGGCGAGCCGAGCGATTCGGCCGTCGAGGGCGGATGCAACGGCACCATGCGCGTCGAGTTGCGCACCTTCGGGGTCCGCGCCCACTCCGCGCGCGCCTGGGCGGGGCACAACGCCATTCACGATGCAGCGCCGATTCTCGCCACGCTGGCCCGCTATCGGCCACGGGAGGTCGAGGTCGACGGCCTGGTATACCGCGAGGGGCTCAACGCCGTCGGCATCTCCGGTGGTGTCGCCGGCAACGTCATCCCCGACGAGTGCGTGGTGACCGTCAACTACCGGTTCGCCCCGAACCGCAGCGCGGCCGAGGCGGAGCGGCACCTTCGCGAGCTGTTCGCCGGCATCGATCTGACGGTGACGGATGTCGCGGAGGGCGCGCGCCCGGGACTCGACGCGCCGCTCGCCAGGGACTTCCTCGCCGCGGTCGGCGGGGAGGCGAAGCCAAAATACGGGTGGACCGATGTGGCGCGTTTCTCGGCGCTCGGCATCCCCGCCGTCAACTACGGTCCTGGTGACCCGCTCAGGGCCCACGCCGATGACGAGCGGGTGGCCATCGATCAGATCACGGAGTGCGAGCGGGGACTCCGGGCGTGGCTCAGCGCGTCCTGATCTCGGCGAGGGTCCGATACCGGCTGACGCCATGGTGGGTAAAGGTGCTGGCTGTCTGGCTCGTCTCGCGCGTCATCTCCACGAGCCTTCTCCTGCTCTTCGCGAGTTGGCAGCAGCAGAACTTCTGGACCGGAAAGTCGCCGGACTACCTCGCCTTCGCGCAGCTCTGGGACAGCACCTGGTACCACATCGTCGCGGTGAGCGGCTATCCCAGCGTGCTTCCGATGACCGCGGACGGTCACGTCGCCCAGAATGCCTGGGCGTTCCTGCCTGGTTACCCGATGCTCGTGCGCTTCCTGATGATCGTCACCGCGCTGCCGTGGGAACCGCTGTCGGTCTTCGTCTCCGTGGCGTTCTCCCTGGCAACCGCTCTCATGCTGTTCAAACTCATGCGACTCGTCCTGCCGTCCAGCACGGCGCTGTTCGCGGTCGTGCTCTACTGCGTCGCACCGCTCTCGCCGATCCTCCAGGTGTCGTACGCGGAATCCATGCAAGCCTTCCTTCTGACCCTGGCCCTGTATCTGCTGCTCGAGCGTCGGTATGTGTTGCTGTTTCCGGTGGTGGTGCTCATGTCGCTCACCAGGCCGAGCGGCCTCGCCTTCGCGTTGGCTCTCGCCCTGCACATCGTTCACCGGTGGGTGACCCGTCGTCGTGATCCGTTCCCCGCCTCCGAGCGGATCCTGGCCGTCGGCGTCGCCGCCGTCAGTCTCATCGGCGGGTTCGCCTGGACTCTCGTCGCGTGGGCTGCGACCGGGGTGCCGAGCGCCTATACCGACACCGAGCTGGCCTGGCGGGCACCCTATATCGGATACCAGGACCTCATCCCCTTCGCATCGTGGGTACAGGGGGCACAGTTCTGGGATGGCCAGTGGCAACTGGGCGGATTCGGTATCCCGCTGCTGGTGCTGCTCGTCGTGCTCTTCGCCGCGGCGCTGTTCACTCCGTGGGTTCGGCGGCTCGGGGTGGACCTCCGGTTCTGGTCGGCGAGCTATGCGACCTATCTGCTCGCGGTGTTCTTTCCGCAGTCGAGCACTTTTCGACTGCTCATTCCGCTCTTCCCGCTCCTCGGTGCGGTGGCGCAACCCCGGTCTCGGATCTACCGGGTGGCCATCGTCGTGCTCTCGATTGTCGGCCAGTTCGGCTGGCTCTATGTCTGCTGGTGGTCGGACGGTTACGACTGGACTCCGCCGTAGGGCGGATTCCGTGGTGCTCGATCTCAGTCGTTTTCGAGATAGTCGTCAGGTACGGGATAATGGAGGTTATTCCACGAAAGGGGATCACTCATGGCAGCCATGAAGCCGAGGACCGGAGACGGACCAATGGAGGCTGTTAAGGAGGGACGCCTCATCATTGTGCGCGTGCCGCTCGAGGGTGGGGGTCGCCTGGTTGTTTCCGTCAACGATGCAGAGGCCAAGGAACTTCACGACGCGCTTGCCGGGGTCGTTGCAGCGACCAGCTAGAAATTCTCCGGACCGCCGGGTCTCAGCCGTCCGCGGAGGCTGCCGCGAGCTTCGTGAGTTGAAGTAGTCCGTCGCCAACGGGTGAGAGGGAACTGATCACCGCATCGGATGCCGCGATCTCGGTGAGCAGGGAACGGAATCCGGTCGCGGTGTCGTCTCGCTGTGCCGGATCCGCAACGCGCCCACGCCAGAGCGCGTGGGCCACCAATACGGTCCCGCCGGTGCGCACCAGGCGGAGGGCGTGTTCGACGTATCGGATCACCGACTGCGGGTCGGCGTCCACCAGCACGATGTCATAGGACTGCTCGTTCATGCGCGGTAGCACATCGATCGCGCGCCCCGCGATGAGGCGGATGCGCTTGGCCGACACCCCAGAGTCGAGGAAGGCCTTCTTCGCCGACTGCTGATAGTCCTGCTCGAAGTCGATCGAGGTGAGGGTCGCGTGGGGAGCCCCGGTGAAGAACCAGAGCCCGCTCACCCCTACCCCGGTCCCGATCTCGATGATGTTATTGGCGGCCGCGGCAGCAGCGATGACCGCGAGTTGCGCCCCCGTGGCGGGGCTCACCGGGTCGATGCCGAGCTCTATCGAATGCTGTCGTGCCTGGACGATCTCCGCCCGCTCGACGACGAAGTCCTCCGCGAACTTCCAGTTCGATTCTTTGCCTGCCACGCCCTGCTCCTTGCTTTCCCTCAAGAGTATGGCGCCCGCCTCTTTCCCCACCGACGGACGCGCCGCCGCCCGATGCGGCTGGAGGTCCATTCCCGGGAGCCCGGTGGTCGAGATGGACAACCGAAGGGTTAGTCTGAACGGGTGTTCGGTCTAACCTTCGACAAGCTCCTCGTGATCGGCGTGATCGCGGTGTTCCTGCTTGGACCGGAGCGGCTTCCGCACTACGCCTCCCAACTCGCGAAGCTGGTGCGTAACCTGCGCACCATGGCGAATGGGGCCAAAGACCGCCTGCGTGACGAGATGGGCCCCGAGTTCGACGACGTCGACTGGAAGAAGCTTGACCCGCGCCAGTACGACCCGCGCCGCATCATCCGCGAGGCCCTCCTCGATGACGAGCCAGACGAGACGGTCGCCGTCGTTCGCCCGACCGGCGATTCGGCCGCCGCAAGACGCCAGAGCCTGCTCGAAGAAAGTGGGCGCGCACCCTTCGACACCGAGGCGACCTGATCCCGGGGCAACCTAGCGTCGCCTGATCGCCTTGAGAGCGACGAGCAGCACGATCATGAGGCCGCCGAGTTTCGCGAACTCCGCGCCGGTCCTGGGCAGCGTCATCAGTCCCGTCGCATTGGCCACCGTGCGCGCATCCACGAAGCGCAGGATGCCCTCCCGGCCGTTACGCCGGCCGATGCCCGACTGTTTCATGCCGCCCATGGGTGCGTCGACGGAGGAAAATGTTGCTCGATAACCCTCGTTGATGTTGATGCTCCCCGCGTCGATGAGGTGGGCGACGCGGCGTGCACGGCGGATCGAGCCACTGAACACGGACGCATTGAGCCCGAATTGGGAGTCGTTGGCTGCCGCGATCGCCTCCTCCGCAGAATCGACCACCGTGATGGCGACGACGGGACCGAAGGTCTCGTTGCGGGAGCAGTCCATCTCGTCGGTGACGTCGGTAAGCACTGTCGGTTCGAAGAACAGCGGACCGAGGTCCGGCCTCGGCCTGCCGCCCGTGAGCACCGTCGCTCCTTTGGCCACTGCGTCGTCGACGTGCGCCAGCACGCGCTCCAGCTGGCCGGGGAGGGTGAGGGAGCCGACATCCGTCGTGAAGTCGAATGCCGGCCCCTGCACCAGGTCGGCGGTGCGCGCGACGAACTCCCTCGTGAAGACCTCGGCGACTCCTCGCTGCACGTAGATGCGCTCAATGGAGACGCAGAGTTGGCCCAGCGAGGCGAAGCAGGCGTAGACAGCATTGCGCGCGGCGCGGTGCGGGTCGACGTCGTCGAGCACGATCATCGGGTTCTTGCCGCCAAGCTCGAGTGAGGCGGCCGTGAGGGTGGTCGCCGCGCGGGCGGCGACCTTCTTGCCGGTCGCGGTCGATCCGGTGAAACACACGTAGTCCGCTGCGTCGACCACGGCGTTCCCGATCTCGTTGCCGTCACCGGTGACCACCGTCCAGAGCTCGGCCGGAACACCGGCGTCGATGAAGGCTCGACGCGCGGCGAGGATGCTGAGTGCCCCCTGGTTATCCGCCTTCTGCACGACGCCGTTGCCGGCGGCGAGCGCGGGGATCACGTCGAAGAGCGCGAGGCTGAGCGGATAGTTCCACGGTGTAATGACTCCGACGACGCCCTTTGGCCGATACCCCACCTGGGTGCGGATGACGAGCGGGATGCCCGCCCGCCGCGCTCGCGGTCGCAGAACGCTCTTCGCGCTCACCGCGTAGTAGCGCGTGGTACTCGCCCCGACGAAGACCTCCTCGAAGCCCTGGCCACGGGTCTTGCCGGTCTCCGTCTGGAGCGCGTCGATGAGCAGTTCGCGGCGCTCCACCAGCAGATCGTGGGCGCGTAGCAGCACCCGGCGGCGGTGATCGAAACCTGCGGCGTGCCAGCGTGACTGAGCCGCGCGCGCGCCGGCCGCGGCATCCGCAACATCCGCTGGCGTGCTCACCGGCAGGTCGTGGATCTTGTCGCCCGTGAATGGTGCGAACACCGCCGTGCTCAGGGTGCCGGACGAATGAATATCGCGGTCGAGTTCGTCGATGAATGATCGCTCAAGCGGGGCTCCGGGCATGCGCAATTGTAGGCACGTAGCTCAGGCCGCGTGTTGCGCGGCCACTCGCGTTGCCTCGGCGCGCAGGGCTTCGACGACAAGCCGGACCGACGGGCGCTCGGCACGGTCGGGCCGCATGAGCGCGGAGATCTGCCGCACGGCCCTGACGCCGGAGAGCGGACGGGTCACCAGCCCGTTCTCATGGTCCCTGGTCGTGTAGCGGGGCAGAATCGCGATGCCATGGCCTGCCGCCACCAGCGCTTCCACGATGCCGTTGTCGAGGAAGCGCTGGCCGATGGTCGCGGGAATGCCGGTGATTGCTTCGAGCTGGCGCAGAATGCGGTCATAGGGGAAACCCAACGGCACGCCGATCCAGGTCACATCCACCAGATCGCGTGCAGACAGGCTGGCCTTCTCGGCGAGGCGGTGCCCCTCCGGCAGCGCCACGTCGAGCGGCTCCTCCATGAGCTTGACCACCCTCAGCCCGCGTTCGCGCCAGGACGGCAGCATTCCCGGAGAGTCGGCGACGACGATGTCGAAGTCGGGGGTCAGGTCGGCGAAGTCGGGCAGCAGAGGATCCTGATCCGTGGCCGTCAACACGAGCCCCGGCATCGCGGCGACGGCGGTCAGCAGGCCAGGCAGCAGCATCTGTCCTCCGGTCGGGAACGTCGTGAGCGTCACCTCACCACGAGGAGCCTGTTTGAAGTCCGCCCAGAGGGCATCTGCGCGCTCGAGGGCGACCGCGACATCGGTCGCCGTCTGGGCGAGCATCCTGCCGGCTCCGGTCAGCACGATGCCGCGCCCTGAGCGCTCGGTGAGCGGGACGCCAGCCTCTCTCTCGAGCACCTTCAGCTGCTGCGAAACGGCCGAAACGGTGCGCAGGGTCGCGGCGGCGACCGCGGTGATGCTGCCGCGTTCTGCGAGTTCGCGGAGCAGTTCGAGTCGGCGCACATCCATGAAGAAATACTACACAATGAGCACAGAACTATTTGATTGTGCTAAAGAAAGAGATGGTGTGGAATGGAGCCACAAAGCAACAGCATCCACTCGAGGTCATCATGTCCAGCATCATCGTTTCCACCGTCATCGCCGCTCTCGCCGCCTGGGGTGTCGTCGGCAGCATCGTCGTCGTCGCGCGCGACGGCTACCGCCGGGTGCCCACTCGCCGCTAGGGCGTGCCCGCCGGTCTTTCAGCGCACGCTGAGACCGAGCTTGCGGCCCGCGAGTCCGCGTCCGCGTGTCGCAAGCAGGTCCGCGACGGCCGAGATGGCGACGGATGCCGCATCCTCCGGTTGCGAGAGCACGAGTGGCACCCCGGCATCCCCGCCCTCGCGCAGCGCCACGCTGAGGGGAATGGACGAGAGCAGGGGAACGGGCTGATCCTGATCGACGGACAGCCTCGACGCGACCTCATCGCCGCCGCCGCTGCCGAAGAGCTCGAGCACTGACCCGTCGGCCTGCACAAACCCGGCCATGTTCTCGATCACGCCGATCACCTTCTGTCCGGTTTGCCGTGCGACGACGCCGCTGCGCTCCGCGACTCCGGCGGCGGCGGCCTGTGGCGTGGTCACGACGATGACCTCGGCCTGCGGCAGCAGCTGCCCGAGCGAGATCGCCACGTCGCCCGTTCCCGGTGGAAGGTCGAGCAGGAGCACGTCGAGGTCGCCGAAGTACACGTCGGAGAGGAACTGCTGGATGGTGCGGTGCAGCATCGGCCCGCGCCAGGAGACGGCGGCGTTGCCATCGACGAACATCCCGATCGAGATCACCTTCACCCCATAATTGATCGGCGGCAGGATCATTTCGCCGACCTTCGTCGGCTTGGCGCCGTCGAGGCCCAGGAGTCCGGGGATGGAGAAGCCGAAGACGTCCGCATCGACGACTCCGACCGAGAGACCGCGTGCGGCGAGGGACACCGCGAGGTTGGCGGTGACGGTGGACTTGCCCACCCCGCCCTTGCCGCTCGTGATCGCATAGATGCGGGTGAGCGAGTCTGGGCCGAACTGCAGCTCCCGCGACCGGCCGCCGCGCAGCTTCTCGGTGAGTGCCGTGCGCTCCTCGCTGGTCATCACCGTGACGTCGACGGTGACGGCGGTAATGCCGGCTACGGATGCCGCGGCCTCGCGCACATCGCGCTCGATCGTGTCCGCGGCCGGGCATCCGACGATCGTCAGTTTCAGGCCGATCGTCGCGACGCCCGCGTCGGTCACCGAGACGGCGCCGACCATGTCGAGTTCTGCGATCGGTTTACGGATCTCCGGGTCGATGACGCCGCCGAGGGCGGCGCGGACCCGATCGATGATGGTCATGGGCGTTGGGAAGTCTCGATACGCGCGCCGCGCGCGTTACTCGACTCGCGGGGCACCGGGAGTCTTGTCTCTGTCGAGCTCCTCCAGAAGTGCACGGAGCTCGGCGCGGATGAAGTCCTTGCTGGCGAGTTCCCGCACCGCGAGCCGGAGCGCCACGACCTCGCGGGCGAGGTATTCGGTGTCGGCGAGATTGCGTTCGGCGCGCTGTCGGTCCTGCTCGAACTGAACGCGGTCCCGGTCGTCCTGCCGATTCTGGGCCAACAGGATGAGGGGTGCGGCGTATGAGGCCTGCAGCGACAGGATGAGCGTGAGCAGTGTGAAGTTGGAGCTGCGCGGGTCGAACTGCGCGCCCGGCACCGCGTAGGTGTTGTAGGCGAGCCAGATGGCGACGAACACCGTCATGCCGACGAGGAAGTACGAGGTCCCCATCGCGCGGGCAAAGCCCTCGGAGAAGCGGCCTACGCGATCACGACCGCCGAGGCGGGGGACGAACGAGGTGCGAAGTCCCTTGGGGGAGTCGAGCCGGGAGTCAGAGCGACGTGCCATTGAGGTGCCTCCTTCCGGCGTGTGCGATTACGGGGATGGTACTGGTGTCGGCCGAAACCGCCTGGGCTTTCGAGGTGCTGGCCGAATCGTCTTCGTCGTGACTTCGCCAGTCGTCTGGCAGTAGGTAGTCGAGAACATCGTCAATGGTCACCACCCCGACCAATCGGTGGTTGTCATCCACAACCGGCAGCGAGACGAGGTTGTAGCTGGCCAGGTTGCGCGCGACCTCCGCCGCGGAGGCGCTCGCCGAGACGGGCTCGAGACGCTGGTCGAGCAGCGTGCCGAGCCGCTCCATGGGCGGGTAGCGCAGCATCCGCTGGAAGTGCACCATGCCGAGGAAGCGGCCGGTCGGTGGTTCGTATGGCGGCAGCGTGACGCAGACGGCGGCACCGAGCGCCGGCGCGAGCTCGTGCCGGCGGATGAGTGCCAGGCCCTCCGCGACGGTCGTGTCGGCCGACACGATGATCGGCTCGGTGGTCATGAGGCCACCGGCGGTGTCCGGCGCGTAGAGCAGAAGCATGCGGACGTCGTCCGCCTCCTCTGGCTGCATGAGGTCGAGGAGCGCCTCGCCCCGTTCGTCGGACAACTGCGCGATAAGGTCTGCCGCGTCGTCCGGCTGCATCTGGTCGAGCACGTCGGCCGCCCGGTCATCGTCGAGGTGGCCGAGAATGTCGACCTGCTCGCTCTCCGGCATCTCCTCCAACACGTCTGCGAGACGTTCGTCGCTCATCTCTTCCGCGACCTCGAGCATGCGCTGTTCCGGCAGGTCGAGGAGGGCGTTCGCGAGGTCGGCGGGAAGCAGATCCTCGTAGGTGGCGAGCAACTGGGTGGCCGACTGGGCCTCTCCGGTTGACTGTTCGCGCACGTCCGTCCACTTGGCGAAGACGGTCTGGCCCTTTGCAAAGGGGGAGGCGCTCGTCTTGGGTCGGCGGACGAAGAGTTCGCTGACGACCCATTCTCCTGGACCGCTCTCCTCGATCGCGACGTCCTCGATGGTCGCCGTGCCCGACTTGTCGACAAAGGTGACTTCGCGGCCGAGCACCTCGGCGATCACACGCACCTCGCCCCCGCGCTGCTCGAAGCGGCGCAGATTGATGAGACCGGTCGTGATGACCTGGCCAGAGCCGAAGCTCGTCACGCGGCCGATCGAGAGGAAGACATGACGACGGCCGGGAACCTCCACTATGAGGCCGACGACCCTGGGCGGCTGCTTGTGGCGGTAGACGACGAGCACGTCGCGAACGCGGCCGACCTTGTCTCCGGCGGGGTCGAAAACGGAGCACCCGGCCAGTCGGGCGACGAAAACTCTCGCGGCGCTCACAGGTTCTAACTTAGACCTTGCGCCCGAGTCCAGAGGATAATGGCGGCATGACGAATCAGAGCCCCCTCTCCGGACGCGCCCGTCCCGTCCCGACCCTTCCGAAGGGCGATGTACTCGGCACCTACGACACCTACTTCGAGGCGCAGGCCGTTGTCGACCGCCTCGCGCGCGCCAATTTCGAGGTCAAGCAGGTGGCGATCGTCGGCAGTGACCTCAAGACGGTGGAGCGGGTGACCGGCAAGCTCACCAACGGCAAGGCCGCCGGTGCGGGAGCGGCCAGTGGCGCATGGCTCGGGCTGTTCTTCGGACTGGTGCTCTTCATCTTCACCACCACGCCGAACGCGCTGCTCTATGTCGGCGCCGCCATCATCATCGGTGCTGGCTTCGGGATGCTGTTCGGCATCGTCACGTACACGATCAACCGGCGCACCCGCGACTTCACCTCGACCCATCAGGTGCTCGCGAGCCGCTACGAGATCGTGGTGGAACCGGCGCTGCTGATCAAGGCGCAGGAGACACTCGCCCGCCCGGATGCGGATTCACACTAGCCCGGACCCCTGGGTCGAATTCCTCGTTGTCGTCAAGAGGGTTGACAGGGCGCGACGAACATCTTTACTCTGATCACACTCGTGAGAGCGCTCTCACAGTTGGTCAAGAGAGCGCTCTCTAGACGACACCATCACGCATACAAAGGAGTCTTCCGTGATATTTTCTCGACGTAAAGGGCTGGTCGCCGCTGTCGTCGGTACCGCTTCGATCGCCTTGCTGGCAGGCTGCAGCAGCGGAGGCAGCGGCTCCTCCGGCGATAGCGGGACCACGCTCACCTACTGGGCAAGCAACCAGGGGACCAGCCTCGCGAATGACAAAGCAGTTCTCACTCCCGAATTGAAGAAGTTCCAGCAGCAGACCGGTATAAAGGTCAACCTCGAAGTCATCGGCTGGAACAACCTTCAGACCAGGATCAACACAGCGGTGACCTCCGGCGTCGGACCGGATGTTGTCAACATCGGCAACACCTGGGCACCCTATCTTTCGGCTACCGGAGCATTCCTGCCGTACGACTCGGCCAACATGAACGCAATCGGCGGCAAAGCCAAGTTCGTCGAGACGGCGCTGGCCACCGGAGGAGAAGAAGGCAAGACGGTCACGTCTGTTCCGCTCTACGGGCTCGCCTATGGCCTGTACTACAACAAGAAGATGTT
>JAODMH010000019.1 GCA_025465035.1 Microbacteriaceae bacterium
ATGACCGACGTGACGCCCTGGCGCAGGTAGGCCTCCTGTACCTCGGGCTGCCCGAGGAGTGCGTCGGCGTGGGTATGAGCGTCGATGAAGCCGGGGAGGACGTAGCGTCCCGTGACATCCGCGATCCGGCGGGCTTCGGCCGCGCGCAGATCGCCGACCGCCGCGATGCGTCCGTCGATGATTCCCAGATCGCCGCGCCGGGGTTCCCGGCCGGTACCGTCGACGACGTGACCGCCGTGCAGGATCGTGTCGAACGTCGTCATCGCAGCCCCCGGTTGGTAGTCATGTGCGTGGCCGCTCCCCGACGGTCGATGAGAAGAAGGACTCGCCAAAGATTGCCGAGATAAGAGGACCGTTGCCCGCTGTGATCCCGCCGTCGACAGTGAGTACGGTTCCGGTGATCCAGCTCGCTTCGCTCGAGGCGAGGAACGCGACGGCCGACGCGATGTCTTCCGGCGTGCCGACGCGGCCCAGCGGGTAGAGCCCGGCTATTTTGTCGAGGATGCCCGGTTCTGCCGCCGATCGAGACTCCCAGCTGCGCGTGTGGATGGTCCCGGGCGCGACGATATTGAACCGCACGCCCTCCGGGCCATAGCGCAGCGCGAGATTCTTGTGCAGATTGATGAGGCCAGCCTTGGCCGCGCCGTAGACCTCGTTGCCGAAGGCGGCGAGGCCGTTTACGGAACTGATACTCACCACCGACGGCGCCGTCGACCGCAGCAGGGGGTGGATCGCCGCCTGAATGCAGAGGAACGGCGCCTTGAGGGTCGAGGTGATGTCGAGGTCGAACTCGCTCTCGGTCACCCGCTCGAAATGGGTATCGCTTGCGTGGGCCGGGCAGTTGACGAGCACGTCCACCCTGCCATGCTCCTCGCCGAGGGCATAGAAGAATCGCCCGACCGCGGATGCGTCGGTCGCGTCGACCGTCGAACCGTCGGCGACCCCGCCGGCCGTCCTGATCTCCTCGGCCGTCTCTTCGGCGAACTCTGGCGCCTGGTCGACGACCAGCACGCGCGCGCCCTCGGCGGCGAGCCTCAGCGAGCTCGCTCGCCCTATGCCGCGGCCGCCGCCGATGACGACCGCGATTCGTCCATCGAAGCGCCTTCCATAGTGCTCGGTCACCGTGTCCCCTCCTTCGATGGTCATGCCGCGAGCTCCTCGATGGTGACGGAACGTCCCGTCGCCAGCGAACGTTCGATGGCGCAGATCGTCTCGGTCACGAGCAACCCGTGTTCGACACCGGGCCCGAGGTCGGTGCCATCGATGAGACCGCGAGCGAAGTGCTGGGCCATCCAGGCGGCCGGGCCGACATCCACCGGCCCGATGCGACCGCCGAGTGGCCACTCCGAGCGGAGCCTGTCCGACACGACGGTGAGTCCCTGGTGGCTGAGGTCCGCGGAGATCGAGCCCATCGTGCCGATGAACCCGAAGCGGAAGTCGACGATGCCGTCGCCGGCATCCGGCAGCACCCAGGCCGAGCTGAGCGTCGCGGTCGCGCCGCCGTCGAACGTGAGCATGGCATGGATGACGTCCCAGGTGTCCACGCCGCGAGCCGCGAGCACGCCGCGCGAGCCGGTCGCCATGACGCTCACTGGCGTCTGACCGGTGAGCACGGTGAGCAGGTCCACGGTGTGCGGCATGAGGAACCAGGCCGGGGAGGAAAGAGCGGCCCAGGAGAGCATCTGAGTCGGAACGAAGTAGGAGTTGCTGAGCACCGCGGATGCCGTGATCGGCGCCCCGAGGGAGCCGGACTGCACAGTGGATGCGGCACGCACCACGTGCGGGTTCCATCGATTCTCGAAGCCGACGAGACAGCGCGCACCACCGGCCTGCACCGCGGCCGTGATAGACCGCGCCTCGTCGAGGGTGGTGGCGAGCGGCTTCTCGATGAGCAGGTGCCTGCCGGCGTTGGCAAGATCTACCGCAACGTCGTGGTGGGCGAAGTCGGGCGTCGCGACGATGACGGCGTCCGGATTCTGTTCGGAGAGAAGGTCGAGATGACCGGCATAGACGGGGAGTCCGGTCTCGGTTCCGGTGGTTTCCGCGACGCGCTTCGAGGGTTCGGCGAAACCGACCACCTCGACGCCTGGCTGTCCGGTGAGCGCGCTCGCGAACATCCGTCCGCGCAGTCCGGCGCCGACAATTCCTATGGTGAGCATGTGCATCCCTCTGTTTTATGGCTGGAAAGAAGGCGGTGAGTCAGAACAGCGTGAAACCGCCGTCGATCTTGACGATCGAGCCGGTCATGAAGCTCGATGCATCACTCGCGAGGAAGACGACGGCCCCGCCGAGTTCGTGTGGCTCTCCCCAGCGTCGCATGGGCGCAGGGTCGACGCAGTACGGCTTGTACTCCGGCTGGTCCACCGGGGACATCTCCGTGAGGAAATAGCCGGGCGCTATCGCGTTGACCCGGATGCCGTACGGCGCCCATTCGGCCGCGAGGCCCTCGGTCATGTGGTGCACGGCGGCCTTCGACGTGACATAGGAGATCTGCCACCGCGGCTTATTGATGATCTGCGCCGACATCGAGCCGATGTTCACGATCGTTCCTCCACCACGGGTTGCCATGCGCCGGCCGACCGCCCGTGAGCAGTACCAGACGCCGTCGACGTTCACCGACATCACGTCGCGCCAGTCCTTGTCCGTCGCATCGAAGGCCGCGGCGCCGATGCCGATGCCCGCGTTGTTGACGAGGATATCGATCTCGCCGAACTCCTCGCTCACGGCGGCGACGGCGCGCTCGACATCGTCGACGTCGGAGACCTCGAGCTGCACGCCATAGGAGCGGATGCCGAGTTCGCGCAGTTCGGTGTCATTGCGAGTTCTCCGTACCTGTGAGGGGCTGCGTGCCCGGGCGAGTGCGATCGACGCGAGTAAGGACACTTACTTGACTTACCGGCGAGGTATGTAAACTTTGTTTACTATCCGGTACGGTGTCAAGAGCAGGACCGGTTCCCGTAACAAACAATTAACGCGCCGCGGTGAGGTCCTGCCTCGGTCCGGTCGGAATTCGGGCCATTATCCAGAGGGGGACGGCGTTCCTGCGTCGAGGAAACGATGAGCACGACAGACAAGGTGGAGAAGCCGATGACGGCCCAGGGTCGTCCGCGCGGCTCCTATCGCGCGCCGGTCCCGGTGACATCCTCACCCCGGCTCATCTCACAATCGGCCACCGGGCGCCTCAATCGCACGCGGCTGTTGCAGATCCTCTACGACGTCGGCCCGCTTTCTCGTGCCGAGCTGGCCAGGCTCGCCGAGGTCACCAAGACCACCATCGGCTCGATCGTGCAGCCGATGCTCGACGAAGGCATTCTCGTGGAGGGTGTGCCGCAGCCCAGCAGCGGACAGGGCGGCAAGCCGGCCCGCCCGATCTGGTTCTCGCCATCCGGTCGTCCCATCGTCGCGGTGCACGTCGGCCCAGGCACCGTCCGTGCCGCCCTGGTGAGCCCAACCGGCATCGTGCTCACCCACAGTGATGGCGCGTTCTCGAGCACGAACGCCAGCCATGAGCAGATAGTTGACCGTGTCGCCGACTGCATCGAGCGGGTGCTTCCCGGCAGCGATGGCCCGCACGCCCTTGGCATCGGCGTCGCCGTGAGCGGGATGGTCGACACCGACCATGGCCGAATCATCGAGGTCAACCTCGCGCCCCGACTCTCCGGCCTCGAACTCGGACCACTGCTCTCACAGCGGCTCTCCCTGCCGGTGCATCTCGACCTACACCCGCGGGTGCAGGCGCTCGGCGATCGCTGGTTCGGCAGCGGTCGACGCGTCTCGACCTTTGCGTCCGTCTACTGCGGGGAGGCCATCGGAGCCGGGTTCGTCATCGATGGGGCGGTGCATCGAGGCGCGTCCGGGGCCGGTGGAGAAGTCGGCCACACGATCGTCGACCTCGCCGGCGCGATCTGCCGATGTGGACGCCGCGGATGCTGGGAGACGATCGCCACACACCGCTGGCTGCGGTCGCAGGCGGCCGCCCTCGGGCTGCCGGGCGCCGGGCAGCTCACTGCGGCATCCCTCTCCCGACTCGCGGAACAGGACCGACCGGACGCCGTCGAGCTGCTCGACAAATACGCGCGGAACCTGGCCGTCGGCCTGGTCAACATCCAGCAGACGCTGGCGCCTGGGTTCTTCATTCTGCACGGCGACATCGTGCAGGGCGGCGAGCCCTTCCGACTGCTCATCGAGAAACACTTCCGGCAGGGCATCGCCCCCCGCCCCGGCAGCGAGCCACAGTTGCGCTTCGCCAGCCCCGACGACGACATCACGCTGCTCGGCGCCGCCGGCCTCGTCCTCTCACAGTCGCTCGACCTGCTGACCTGAGGCGGGATCAGTAGCCGACGACAGGACCGAAGTGTTCGGCGAGGGTTCCGCGGTGAGTGGCGCGCAACTCCTCGAGGGTGATGGTGAACTGGTCTTGCACCTCGAGGGCGCCGGCCGCTCCGTTGAGCGATGCGTCCGTCACCCCGACCCGGAGCACGGGAACGCCGCGGCCTTCGCAGAGGCCCATGAAGCGCACATCGTCCTCGCGGGGAACCGACACGATGGCCCGCGCAGTCGACTCGCTGAAGAGTGCTGCCGTGGCATCCACGCCGTCGCGTTCCATGATCTCGGAGATCCAGAGCCGGGCGCCGATGCCGAAGCGCAACACCGATTCTGAGACCGCCTGGATGAGGCCGCCATCCGAGAGATCGTGGGCCGACGCGATGATGTTCTGCTCAGAGCCCGCCCTGATGAGCCCGGCGAGGGCCTGCTCGGCGGGGAAATCGACGACCGGCGGATGGCCGCCGAGATGATCGTGCACGACGCCGGCCCAGGCCGAACCGTCGAGCTCGTCACGGGTGACCCCGAGCAGGTAGACGTTGTTGCCCTCGTCCTGCCAGCCGGACGGGATGCGGTCTGCGACGTCCTCGATCACTCCGAGCACGGCCACGACCGGGGTCGGGTGGATCGGCACGTCGCCGGTCTGGTTGTAGAAGCTCACGTTTCCGCCGGTGACCGGGATCTCGAGCGCGAGGCATCCGTCGGCCAGCCCCTCGACGGCCTTCGAGAACTGCCACATGACCTCCGGGTTCTCCGGACTGCCGAAGTTGAGGCAGTCGCTGACGGCGACCGGGGTCGCGCCGGTGACGGCCACGTTGCGGAAGGCCTCGGCGAGGGCGAGCTGCGCGCCCCGGTACGGGTCCAGCTGGCTGTAGCGGCCGTTGGCATCCGTCGCGACGGCGAAGCCGAGACCGGACTCCTCATCGACACGCACCATGCCGCCGTCGTCGGGAAAGCTGAGGGCCGTGTTGCCCATGACATAGCGGTCGTACTGGTTGGTGATCCAGTCCTTGGAGGCGAGGTTGCCGCTGCCGAGCAGCGCGGTGGCCTGGGCTCCGAGCTCCTCGCCCGACGAGGCGCGTGGCAGCGTGGAGGCCGAGTGGCGCTGCAGCGCGTCGATCCAGTCCGGGTAGGCGACGGGCCGGTCGTAAACCGGGCCGTCGACGGCAACGGTGCGCGGCTCGACGTTGACGATCTCCTCGCCGTGCCAGTTGATGACCAGGCGCCCGGTGTCGGTGACCTCACCGAGCACGCTGGTCTCGACATCCCACTTCCGCACGACCGCGAGGAATCCGTCGAGTTTCTCCGGCGTGACTATCGCCATCATGCGCTCCTGGCTCTCCGACATGAGGATCTCCTCTGCCGTGAGGGTGGGGTCGCGCAACAGCACCCTCTCGAGCTCGATGAACATGCCGCCGTCGCCGTTCGACGCGAGCTCGCTGGTTGCGCAGCTGATGCCGGCGGCGCCCAGATCCTGGATGCCCTCGACGAGCTCCTGCTGGAACAGCTCGAGGCAGCACTCGATGAG
Source organism: Microbacteriaceae bacterium (assembly GCA_025465035.1). Classification (GTDB taxonomy): domain Bacteria; phylum Actinomycetota; class Actinomycetes; order Actinomycetales; family Microbacteriaceae; genus Lacisediminihabitans. The sequence goes on from JAODMH010000019.1 coordinate 5,852, forward strand.
CACCTTCTCGGCAAACGGATCGCCGACCTGCACGGCCGGGCGCTTGGTCGGCCCGCCGGCGCTGAACGAATCCGACGCCAGGATGGATGCCCCGCCGATGCCGTCCCCTCCTGTGCGGGCCCCGAATAGCACGACCTTGTTGCCGACGCCGCGCGCGTTGGCGAGGTGCAGATCCTCGTGGCGCAGCACTCCGACCGCGAGGGCGTTGACGAGCGGATTGGCCTGATACACCGGGTCGAACCAGGTCTCGCCACCGATGTTCGGCAGGCCGAGGCAGTTGCCGTAGAACGAGATGCCCGCCACGACGCCGTGCACGACGCGGGCAGTGTCAGGGTCGTCGATGGCGCCGAAACGCAGCGCGTCCATCACCGCGACCGGGCGCGCGCCCATGGAGATGATGTCGCGAACGATTCCGCCCACGCCGGTGGCCGCGCCCTGGAACGGCTCGATGTATGAAGGGTGATTGTGACTCTCGATCTTGAAGGTGACCGCCCAGCCCTGGCCGACATCCACGACCCCGGCGTTCTCGCCCATGCCGACCATGAGGTTCTTACGCATCTTCTCGGTGGTCTTCGTGCCGAACTGGCGCAGGTAGTTCTTGGATGACTTGTAGGAGCAGTGCTCGCTCCACATGACCGAGTACATCGCGAGCTCGCCGCTGGTGGGGCGGCGGCCCAGAATCTCCCTGATCCGAAGATATTCGTCGTCCTTGAGCCCCAGTGCCGCATACGGCTGCTCTTTGTCGGGGGTGACAGCGGCGTTCGAGACGGTGTCGACGGCGGAGAGGGTGGGGGTGGTCACGGGCGCAATAGCTCCAGATTCGAGGGCGTACCGGATGCCCCAATTCTATCGGCCCGGCAGACGCCCCGGCCGCAGGCCCGAGGAATACACCCGACGACCCTCCGCTTGCACCCAGGGAGACGCGTAGCCTGGAAAGAAGCGTGCAACCGGCGCCGTGGGAAAGAGTTGACGGGTATGTCCACAACAGAACAGCAGGCGACGACCGACGCGATGACGCTCGCGGAGGTCGAGCGGTTACGTGCCGACTTTCCGATCCTGGGCGAACGTGTCAACGGGCATCCGCTCGTCTATCTGGACTCCGGCGCGACCTCGCAGCGGCCGAAGCGAGTGATGGATGCCGAACGCGACTTCGCCGAACACCGCAACTCCGCCGTGCACCGCGGCGCGCACACCCTCGCCGCCGAGGCGACCGAGCTGTTCGAGAACGCTCGCGCCACGGTGGCGCGCTTCATCGGCGCGCGTGAGAACGAGGTCGTCTGGACCTCCAACGCCACCGAGGCGCTCAACCTGGTCGCCTACTCGTTCTCCAATGCCAGTCTCGGTCGAGGCGGTGCCGATGCGGAGCGCTTCCGTCTCGGCGATGGCGACGAGATCGTCGTCACCGAGATGGAGCACCACGCCAACCTGATCCCCTGGCAGGAGCTCGCGGCACGCACCGGGGCCACCCTGCGGGTGATCGGCCTGAGCGACGACGGAACGCTGCGGATGGATGAGGCGGCCGCCATCATCGGCGAACGGACACGCCTGGTCTGCTTTACCCACGTCTCCAACGTCCTCGGCACCATCAACCCCGTCGAGCAACTGGTGGCGCTCGCCCGCGCGGTCGGAGCCTTCGTCGTGCTCGACGCCTGCCAGTCGGTACCGCATCGCGCCATCGACGTCGCCGCCCTCGACGTGGACTTCGCCGCGTTCTCCGGGCACAAGATGCTCGGCCCGACCGGTGTCGGCGTGCTCTACGGGCGCGCGGAACTGCTCGCTGCCATGCCGCCGTTTCTCACCGGGGGTTCGATGATCACCACGGTCACCCTCGAGAAGGCGGAGTATCTGCCGCCTCCGCAGCGTTTCGAAGCCGGCACCCAGCGGGTATCGCAGGCGGTCGCGCTCGCCGCCGCTGTCGACTATCTCAGCGAGGTCGGGATCGACCGCATCCATCGCTGGGAGGCGGCGCTCGGCCAACGGCTCGTCGAAGGTCTCGAGCGCGTACCTGGGGTGCGAGTGCTCGGTCCGGCATCCGGTGTCGATCGCGCGGGCCTCGCGAGTTTCGTGTTCGAGGGAGTGCACGCGCACGACGTCGGCCAGTACCTCGACGACCTCGGCATCGCGGTCCGCGTCGGTCATCACTGCGCGCAACCGTTGCACCGCAGGTTCGGCGTCACGGCTAGCTCCCGCGCGAGCGCCTACCTGTATACGACGCCGGAGGAAGTGGATGCCTTCCTCGATGGCGTGCGCGGGGTCGGCTCGTTCTTCGGGGTAGGCCGATGAGCTCGGGTCTGGATGGGCTGTACCAGGAGGTCATCATGGACCATTCCCGCCGTCCGCACGGCCACGGCCTGAAAGACGGTGCCGCCGCGGAATCCCATCAGATCAATCCGACCTGCGGCGACGAGATCACGCTGCGGGTGCACGCGGGCGAGGGGGGAATCGCCTCCATCAGCTGGGAGGGTCACGGTTGCGCGATCTCGCAGGCATCCGCATCCCTGCTCTCCGACCTGATCGTCGATCTCGACGAGGCTGCGGTGCGTGAGCGTATCGCCGCGTTCCGCGAGCTCATGCGCTCGCGGGGTGAACTCGAGGGCGACGACGAACTGCTCGGTGACGCGATCGTGCTCGGCGGAGTCTCCCGCAATGTGGCCCGCGACAAGTGCGCGATGCTCGCCTGGGTCGCCCTCGAGGACGCGCTGCAGCGCGTGCCGTAGCTTTTCGGGTCGACTTGTCACATATCGACCCAAAGCCCTGCGCTTAGGTCGATTTGCGACAACTCGATGGGCTAGGGACGCCACCCGGCCGACCGCAACGCCCGCTCGATCCTCTCGAGGGTGGCGCGTGGAGTGACAAACAGGCCGTGCTTCCGCACACGTACCACCCGCCATTCGGCGTGCGCGAAGTCCTCGATTCGCGTGATGTCCTTGTCGTACTGCCTGGAGTCCGTGCGATGTTGCTCCCCGTCGTACTCCACCACGGTGCGCCAACGCGGGTAGACGAGGTCGCCACGCCCGAGCACCGTCCCGGCGCCATCCGTCACACTGACGTTGACCTCTGGCTCGGGCAATCCAGCCCGGACGATGAGCAGACGGAGCAGCGTCTCTGGCCTGGACTCCGCACCCTCGCGCACGAGCGGCAGGGCGGATGCCGCGGCGCGAGCACCCCGGCCCGAGAACCTCGACAGCTCGCGCCGCAGTTGCCCGACGGTGGTGTGCGGTCGTAAGTTCCTCGGGTCGAGGACCACGGGATCGAGCACGAGCGCGTCTCCCACTGCCACGAGATCATCGAGGTGCAGGAGCGGCGCGAGAGCGAACCAGGTCGATGCCGGATCGCTCACCGGAAAGTCGTACCGGGTAACGGCGCGGGCGTTCCGTGCCTGATGCCCGGCGATTCCGCCGCCGCGCGGTGCACGAGCCGGCGCGAGCGTCGACACATGCAGCGGCTCACGGCCGTCGAGTTCTCGCGGCAGCGGAAGATCCCAGAGGCGCGCCGCCGTCAGGTGGCTGAAAAACTGACCGGGGCGGAGCAGCGGTGCGTAATCACTGCAACGGTCGAGGAGCGACGTTCCGTCGACGGGACTGCGGATGCCGTGGTGCGGACGCGCGAGATCCGCGCCACGAAGTCGGCCTTCACCGATCCCGGCCATTCGCGCGGCTCCGACCACGAAAGGGCCCGTCCCGAATTCGGGAGGGAGGTCGATGCGCCGTGGCATCGGCCAAGAGTATGGGCGAGCCGTGGCGGACCTCGTCGGTTATCCACATCCATCCTCCCCGTCGAGTTGTCACGAAACGATGTAAATCCTGCGGGATGGATCGATTAGCGACAACTCGACGCGAAGGTGCCTCAGGCCGAGACGAGCGAGCGGATCGCGCTGGTGAAGAACTTCAGGCCGTCGGTGCCATTGCGCATGGCGAGGGCGGTGTCGGGGCCGAAACCCTCCTCCGTCGCGTGCTCCGGATGCGGCATGAGGCCGACGACGTTGC
>JAODMH010000101.1 GCA_025465035.1 Microbacteriaceae bacterium
ATCTTCCTCTACCCGTCGCTGAGGACGATCCAGATGTCGCTCTCCGACGTCAACGCGAACAACATCACGCAGGGCAACTGGTCGTTCGTCGGGCTGAAGAATTTCGTCGCCGTCTTCCACCTGCAGGCAACCGGCACCACGCTGGGGAACACTGTGATCTTCCTGGTCGGCTCGATCGTGCCGCAGGTTGTCATCGGCCTGCTGTTGGCTGTCGGGCTGCGCACATCGTCTCGGCTGCGCCGGATCGGCCGGGCGTTGGTGCTGCTACCGTGGCTGCTGCCGTCGGTGGCGGTTTCGTCGATCTTCCTGTTTATCTTCTATACGAACGGCGGACTCGTGAACTGGGTGCTGCTGGCACTCCATGTGGCGAAGACCCCGGTGCTCTGGTTCGCGAACCCTGGCACAGCACTGTTCGTGATCATCCTGGTGAACATCTGGATCGGCATCCCGTTCAACTTCCTCATCCTGCAGTCCGGCATGCAGGCGCTTCCCCTCGACGTGCACGAGGCAGCAGCTGTCGACGGCGCGGGATGGTGGCGCGAGCTGTTCAGCGTGACGGTGCCGATGCTGCGTGAGAGCCTGTTCGCGGTGGTGATGCTCGGCGTGATCGGCACCCTGAAAGTGTTCGACTTCGTCTGGATCATGACCGGCGGCGGCCCCGCAAACGGGACCATGCTGCCCGGCCCGCTCGCCTATCAACAGGCGTTCGTGCAGTTCCAGTACGGCAATGGCTCCGCGATCATCGTGCTCACCGTGCTGTTGATGGTGGTCCTCTCGCTGATCTACGTCCGGGTGACCACGCCTCGCGATCTGACGAAGGCGGATCGCAGAGCGCGAGTCGTGAAGCCGGTCGGCATCGTCCCAGTCCCTGACCTGGCGACCGCCGCGGAGAACAGGGTCGAAACCCTCGAAACGACAACCCTCGAAACGACAGGGAGCCGCTCGTGAAGTCGACGAAGCGCGACTGGGCCGGCCGGATCCTGCTGATCCTGGCGATCGCGGCCCTGCTCATTCCGGTCTACTGGCTGGCGAAGTCGGCGTTCTCGAACAACACCCAGTTGTTCACCAACCCGCCCCAGTTCTTCCCGACGCCACCGAACCTGGACGGCTTCCAGCAGATCCTCTCCACCATCGTGCCCGACCTCGGCACCAGCGCGATCATCGCGCTGGGATGCGTGGTGCTCACCCTCGTGGTGGCGCTGCCCACAGCTTTCGGGCTCACGCTGCTCGGCGGTCAGCGTGGCGCAGGGATCTCCAAGCTCGTGGTGCTTAGCACGCTGATGTTCCCGAGCATCATGTTCGTCATCCCGCTGTACAACCTCTTCTACCAGGTCGGCCTGCTGAACACGGTCGTTGCGCTGATCATCGCGGACAGCATCTACGCGGTTCCGCTCGGAATCCTCGTGTCGTACACCTATTTCTCCACCATCCCTTCCGAGACCATCGAGGCGGCGATCGTGGACGGCGCGTCGCAAGGCAAGGTCTTCCTGCGCATCGTGTGTCCGCTCGGCATGCCCGCTATCGCGACGACCGCGATCTTCGCCTTCCTCTTCGGCTGGGGTGACTACCTCTTCGCGGTCACGTTCGGCGCCGGGCGCGACTTGACGCCGGCATCCATCGCCATCTCCGGGCTCATCCAGGGGCAATCGGGCGTGACGCCGTGGCCGCAGGTGATGGCCGGAGCCGTGTTGCTCTGCATTCCGGCGCTCGTCGCCGTCCTCTTCGCACAGCGATACATCACCAGCGGACTCGCGGCGGGAGCGATCAAGTAGACATGCGTGCCTTTGTGATGACGGCTCCGGGCGCCGGCTCGATCCAGGACGTTCCAGAGCCGGAGGTCGGCGACTACGACGCGCTGGTGGAGATGCTCGCGTGCGGGGTGTGCTCGAGCACGGACAAGATGCTGCGAATGGGCACGTTCCGGATGGGGGTGACCTACCCGAGCATCCTGGGCCACGAATCGGTTGGACGGATCGTGCGGGTCGGGTCTCGCGTGCGCGCGTTCGCGCTCGGGGAGCTCGTCACCCGGCCGAGCGCCTACCGGCCAGACATCGGCCCGCTTGACCAGTACTGGGGCGGCTTCGCCGAACGGGGCGTCGTCACCGACTGGGTCGCGCTCGCCGCCGACCGTCAGACCGGCGATCGGATCCCGCGGCACGACCAGGTGGTGCTTCCGTCGAGCGTGGACGCGCAGGATGCGTCCCTGGCGATCAGCCTGAGCGAGACGTTCAGCGTGATAGCCAGGCACGACGTACTCGGGAGGGTCGTCGCGGTCGTCGGAACCGGCATTGCCGGTCTCTCGTTCGTCACCTACGCGAAACAGCTGGGCGCGGCGCGGGTTATCGCGGTCGGCCGGCGTACCGAGCGACTCGCCGTCGCGACGCGGCTCGGAGCCGACGACGTAGTACTCGCCGACGATGCTGCCGGCCTCGTGGCGAGTCTCGGCGGCGTCGACTACGTCTTCGAGGCATCCGGGCAAGCCAGCATGACAGCTGCTTCATACACTTGGGTGCGCCCGGGTGGCCACGCCGTCGTCTACAGCGCCCCGGATACTCCTGCCGAGATCGACCTGTTCACCGGCCCGCGAGACGTGTCGCTCACGGTCGCCAGCACGCATGAGGCGGCCGTGCTACCGCGCATGGTGCGGATGGTCGAAACCGGGGCGATCGACCGCGACGAGTTCCTCACCCATCGTTACCCCTTCGCAGACATCACCCGAGCATTCGATGACATCGCGAAGGGCGAGGTAGTGAAAGCCATGATCACGTTCGCATGAGCGAGCGAAACCGCATCCGAGAAGACAGGAATCTGGAGTACAGAATGACAATCGCAGAGGGTGACGTGCATGCAGGAACGAACACATCGGCCGGCGATGGCGATCGCCTGAGCGGTCGTGCGCTTGTGGCGCAGGACGACGGCACATTCGGCCTGCAGGAAGTGCAGACCGCGGCGCTCACA
>JAODMH010000116.1 GCA_025465035.1 Microbacteriaceae bacterium
CATCGTGCGTGCTGATGCGCCGTGCGGGCCGCTGGCTCTTCTTCACGGGAAGGTCGAGGATCGCGACGGCGGCCTCCGCGGCTGCAACGGATGCCTCCTCGATCGTGCTGCGGACGGGCTCGGGTTCGACCGCCTCCGGAGCCGGCGGTGTCTCGTTCGCGTGCGCGATGGTGCTGGCCGCGATCTGGGCGAGCGCGTTCTTCACGTCGTCGGTGATCGCGTGGGTTCCGTTCATACCGTTCTTCGGCGTCGAGGAATTCGACGTCGGCCGACCTGCGTCGCCGTTGTTTCCGTTGCCGCCCTTGCCACGGCCGCGCCGTGTCTCCGGCTGCGCCGACTGACGGTGTTTGGTGACCGGGTCGTGATGGATGACGATGCCGCGACCGGCGCAGACCTCGCAGGGCTCGCTGAACGACTCGATAAGTCCGAGACCCAGCTTCTTGCGGGTCATCTGCACGAGACCGAGCGAGGTGACCTCGGCGACCTGGTGCTTGGTGCGATCGCGGCTGAGGCACTCGACGAGGCGTCGCAACACGAGGTCACGGTTCGACTCGAGCACCATGTCGATGAAGTCGACGACGATGATGCCGCCGATGTCGCGCAGCCTGAGCTGGCGGACGATCTCTTCCGCCGCCTCGAGGTTGTTCTTGGTGACGGTCTCTTCGAGGTTTCCGCCAGAGCCGACGAACTTGCCCGTGTTGACGTCGACGACAGTCATCGCCTCGGTCCGGTCGATCACGAGCGAGCCGCCAGACGGCAGCCAGACCTTGCGGTCGAGTGCCTTCTCGATCTGCTCGGTGATGCGGTATTCGTCGAAGGAATCGGCGGCGCCCTCATAGGTCTGCAGGCGGTCGACGAGGTCTGGTGCCACCTGTTTGAGATAGGTGGAGATGGTGGCCTCGGCATCCTCACCCTCGATGACGAGCTTATGGAAGTCCTCGTTGAACACATCCCGGACGATCTTCACGAGCAGGTCGGGCTCGCTGTGCAGCAGTGCCGGCGCCTGAACCGTCTCGAGCGTCTCGCTGATGGCCGCCCACTGCGCGGTGAGACGGTTGACGTCGAGCGTGAGCTGTTCCTCGGTCGCACCCTCGGCCGCCGTGCGCACGATGACGCCGACGTTCTCGGGCAGGACCTCCTTGAGGATCTTCTTGAGGCGAGCGCGCTCGGTGTCCGGAAGCTTGCGGGAAATGCCGTTCATCGATCCGTTGGGCACGTAGACGAGGTAGCGGCCGGGGAGGCTCACCTGGCTCGTGAGCCGGGCACCCTTGTGGCCGACCGGATCCTTCGTGACCTGTACCAGCACCTTGTCACCCGGTTTGAGTGCCAGTTCGATGCGGCGAGCCTGGCTCTTGCCCTCGCTGGAGTTCTCCGCGGCAGCCTCCCAGTCGACCTCGCCGGAGTAGAGCACCGCGTTGCGACCGCGTCCGATATCGACGAAGGCAGCCTCCATGCTGGGAAGCACGTTCTGCACCCGACCGAGGTAGACGTTGCCGATGAGGCTGGCGTCCGCCGCCTTGGCGACATAGTGCTCGACGAGCACGCCATCCTCGAGAACACCGATCTGGATGCGGTCGAACTTGGAGCGCACGACCATCACCCTGTCGACGCTCTCTCGGCGGGCGAGGAACTCGGCCTCGGTGATGACCGGGCGGCGGCGCCCAGCGTCCCGACCATCACGGCGGCGCTGCTTCTTGGCCTCGAGACGGGTGGAGCCACGCACCTTGGTCGGCTCATTGCTGAGCTCCGGCTGCGGGCGAGGGGTGCGCACCTTGACGACAGTGTTGGCTGGGTTGCCATTGCCGTCGCGATCTTCATCGCCAGCGCGGCGGCGTGAGCGGCGACGAAGGGTCGCCGGCTCGTCGCCGTCGTCCTGCGCGTCGGAGCGCGCCTGACGCTGCGGCAGTACCGGGATGTCCGGCGCCTGGAACAGCAGCGAGGTCGTTGGACGTCGCGGCGCGACAGCAGCCTCATCGGGCGCGGGGGTCTCCGCTGTCGCCGGTGCCTCGACGGGCTTCTTGCTGCGGCTGCGAGCGGCTGGCGCCTTCGGCACATCGTCACCGGCGGATGCCGGCTCGGCGGCGTTCTGTGACGACTCGGAGGCCGCGGCATCCGTGTCCGTCTTCGGGACCGCTGCCCTGCGACCGGATGCGCGCTTCACCGGCACCTCGGCGTTCGGCGATTCCTCGGCCTGCGGGGCTTCGACCGGTGCCGTCTCTACCGGAGCAGCGGACGTCGCGCTCGATTTGGCCGATTTGCGACCACCGAACAGACGCGTACGCTTCTTCCCAGTCTCGTTGTCAGCGGCTCCATCGACATTCTCTGAATTTGTCTCCACCATCGCTGGTGCACTCCTAGCCCGAAACCGGTAGCCGCGCTACCTGTCGGGTACTCTCTCGTGCGGCCCTCGACCTCAGCGAATCTGGCGCTTCAGCGAATCTGCCGCTAATTCTTACGCTCCGAGACCGGCCCCCGGCCCCATGTCTCCATGACACGGTGGCGCTGGCTCTGGTCTCGCTCGTTTCTGGTGTACTGCTCGGAACTCGCTATCCGACACGTTCTCGTT
>JAODMH010000135.1 GCA_025465035.1 Microbacteriaceae bacterium
CCTCGTCCAGACGACGGACGGCGTGCAGGTCTTCCGCGTGTTCCGTGACCTCATCGGCGTGGCGTACAACCCGACGATCACTCCGAAGTCCTCGCTGCCGACGACCTGGAACGCACTCATCAGCCCCACATGTTCCGGCAAGGTGATCGTCGATCCCCGCGGTGTTTATCTCGGCGGCCTCGGCGCCGCATGGGGCCAGGCCAAGACGATGGATTGGTTCAACAAGTTCTACTCGGCGGACAAGCCGATTGTCGTCCAGGGTGCGACCGCCAGCCTCCAGCAGGTGATCAGCGGCCAGGCCCTGCTCTCCACAAGCGCAGCGGCCTCGGCGGTGCTCGAGCAGCAGAAGTCCGGTGCGCCGGTCGCCATCACCTACCTGGATGCCGTGTCGTCCCAGGACAAGTACGGCATTGTGATGAAGGGCGCGCAGCATCCCAACGCCGCGGCATGCTTCCTCTCCTGGTGGGGCAGCAAGGAAGGTCAGGCACAGCAGCTCGCGATCGAGTTCAAGGCCAACACGGATGTGCCCAGCACAGTTCCGAAGGGCGCCAAGCTGGGATTCGTGACGAAGCCGTCTGAGCAGACAGTTGTCAACAAGACGACCACAGCGATCAGCGCGGTTCTCGCGCAGTGACCAATGCCGAAGAGGGCGCGTCGACCATCCCCGTTCCGAGGAGGTCGGCGTCGCCCTATCTTCGCGTGGTCGAGTTGGACGGCGTGGCCTATCTCAACGGGCAGCTACCGTACCTGGGCGAGACGATCCCGTATGCGGGCACCGTTGGCCACGACGTCTCCCTCGAGGAGGCACGGGAATGCGCCAGGCTGTGCGCCATCAATGTGCTCGGCGTGATCAAGCATGAGCTCGGCGGTCTCGAGCGAGTACGCCAGGTGTTGCGGATCACCGGTTACGTCTCCTGCATCCCGGGCTTCGAGGGTCTCCCCGCGGTGATGGATGCCGCAAGCGCGGTCTTCATCGAACACCTCGGCGAGCAGGGGCGGCATGCTCGCAGTGCGATCGGGGTTGCGGCCCTTCCACGAAACTCGCCCGTGGAGATCGAGGTGACCGTGGCCTTGCACGGCGCGGAGCGGGCGGGCTAGTAACCCGCGGCGGCCTCTGCCGTCGCCCGCGGATCCGCAGCGCCCATCAGGGTCGAACCGTCGGAGACGATCATCTGCGCATGGCCGAACGCATGGGAGAAGGCCGGCTCGGTGAACACCGTGTGGCCTCTTTTCTCCAGGCCGGCGAGCCAGCCAGCCGGGACGTGCTCCTCGACGCCCACGCGCACCTGGCCGCCGAAGCCCCAGGTATTAAAGGATGTCGTGTCTCCGGTTCCCCGAAGGATCCATCGCCCGGCGGCCAGAGCCTCATCCGGCTTCTGGCCACTGACGAGCGCTCTGGCAAGCAATTGGAGCACCACCTGCGGCTGGGAATCGCCACCGCGGGTGCCGATGGCCGCCCGAAAGGTGCCATCCAGCTCGGTCACGAGCGCGGGTGCAAGCGTATGAGCCGGGCGGCGTCGCGGCCGGTATTCGTTGGGACCGCCCGGCTCGAGATCGAAACCGATGCCCCGATTGTGCAGCCAGATTCCGCTGGTGCCCGCGACGAGGCCGGATCCGAAACTCATGCAGTTCGACTGGATGAGTGATACGGCCATTCCGTCGGAGTCAACCACGCACAGATAGGTCGTTCCTCCCCGACGATACGAGTCGGACAGTTCGGCAGTGCGCGACGCATCGATGGCCGTCGCGCGCGGACGCAGTCGTTGCGGGTCGAGGAGCTCGCCAGCATTCGCGCCGTCGAACAGCACCCGCGGTCGGTCATAGGCGACCTGGCGCATCGCCTCGATGAGGAGGTGTGCCCAGGCAGGATCGGAAGGATCGGACCCGAGACCGAGCTGCTCGGCGATCCACGCGGCGCTCAGCGCCTGGTAGCCCTGGCTGGGCGGCGGTGCCGTCCACAGGCGCGTGCCCCAGACGTCGAGCGAGACGGCGTCGACCCACTCTGCCTGGTTGACGGCCAGATCCGCCTCGGAGAATTCGCCGTCGCCGACGGCGAGAAGACCTCGGCCGAACTCCCCCTCGAATACGCCAGACCGGCCTTCGCCGGCCAGGGCGTCGAGCACGCGCGCCGCTCCCGGACGGATCACGCGCATGCCTTCGTCGAGACGACCGTCGACGGTCATCGCGGCCGCCTCTGGCGAGCTGCCCGCCCTTTTCGTCACCCCTTCGGCGAAGTAGCGCGAAGCCGGGAAGCCTTCCCTGGCATACCAGATGGCCGGCGCGACAAGCTCATCCAGCGCAATGCGGCCGTGCCGTTCATGGAGGGCCAGCCAGCCGTCGACGCAGCCAGGAACGGTGATGCTGCGCGGGTCCGCGTCGTCCGGCATGCGCGTACGTCCCTCTGCGCGCAGGCGGTCGGGGTCGGCACCGGAGCCCGCTCGTCCGGCCGCCACGAGAGACTCAACGGGACCGCCGGCAGACTGGACAAGCGCGAAGAGGTCGCCACCGATTCCGCACTGGTTCGGGAGGGTGACGGTGAGCACGGCGTTGGCCGCGATGGCCGCGTCGACCGCGGATCCGCCCCTCCGAAGCATCGCGATGCCGGCCTGCGTTGCCAGCGAATCGACAGTGGAGACCATTGCCTCCGTGGCGAATACCGAATGCGTCGGTGCGCCGCCGGTCACAGGTGGCCGAAGCGGTCGAGCGCCGCCAGTAACGGCATTCCGTTCCTGATCGCAGAGCGTGATTCGGCTTCGGTGGTCGACCAGGCGCGGATCTGTTCCTCGACGGCGGAGAGGTCCGCGACGGGAACGATGACGACACCGTCTTCGTCGGCGACCACGATGTCGCCCGGATTCACGGTGACCCAGTCCTGGAGCGCTCCGCGCACCTGCACGGGAACCTGGTGAGCCGTTACCTTCCAGCGACCGATGGCCTGGGCGGGCGTGCGATATCTGGCGCGGATAAGAAGGTCCATCTCGCGCAGGTACTCGACATCGCGGATGCCGCCGTCGACGACGACCCCGGCGCAGCCTCGCGCGTACATTGCCTCGGCTAGGAGATCACCGAAGCAGCAGACTCCACGGATATCTCCGCCCGCCCACACCGGGACGACGCCCGGCGGCATGGCGTCGATCGCCGCGAGCTTGGCACGATCACCGCTCTCTGACGAAGTGACGGACATGCCGGAAATGGTAAACGCGGGACCGACGAAGCCGCCATCCGGCTTGATCGGCGTTATGGTCTCTACGAGAACGGATGGGAGTCGTCCCATGCTGTCGAAGACATCGGCGATCACTGCCGAGCCGGCTTCGAGAAGCGCATCCGTCATATTTTTCCCGCTTTCAGTAGTCGTTGCACCCAATGAAATAGCATTGCGTATAATGGAACGTACACGAGACATTACACGACAACACTCGTGCGGCACTCTCCCAACCGGCGAATCGCCGTCGTCGGTAGTAGTGTCGTGGCTGCGCACGGATGCCAACACAGTCTGCGCATAGGAAGAGGTAACCGTGGCATTCCAGCCGGCCGAAAGTGAAGCGACTGGCGCTCAGCGCGACGACCAGCCCGGAGTGCGCGCCGTCATCCGCTCTCTCGATCTCCTCGTGGAGCTGAGCAAGTGGGAGAGGCCCGCTCGGCTCAGCGAACTCGCCAGGGGTGTCGATCTGCACCCGACAACGGCGCTCCGGCTGCTCGAGTCGCTGCGTTCGCGTGGGTTCGTGTCGCAGACTGTCGATCGGTCATACGTCCTCGGCAGCCGCACCTTCGAGATCGGCTCCGCCTTTCTCCGCAACGTGTCGATCTGGTCGCAGGCCAACCAGCTCGCCGAACAGCTCGCCGAGTCCACCGGCGAGACATCCAGCGTCGGAGTGCTCGACGAGGGTCAGATCCTGTACATCGCGATCGCCAGGGGTCAGCAGGACATGGGAATCGCATCGGCCCCAGGGACGCGCCATCCGCTGTACTGCACCTCGCTCGGAAAGGCGATCATGGCCGAGCTGCCCGCCGCCGACGTCAACGGACTCCTCGCGCAGGATCCGCCCCGGCGCCTGACGCCGAATACCATCCTCGACCTGAGCTCGATGCAGCGCGAGTTGAACGAGGTCCGCTCGGTCGGTTATGCGGTGGATAACGAGGAACGCACGCCAGGCGTCGTCTGCATCGGCGCGGTGATTCGAGACCACAGGGGCGTGCAGGTCGGTGCGCTCTCGATCTCGGGGCCGGCCGTCAGGATGCGCGAAAACGGTATCGCGGAACTGGGGCGGCTCGTCGTCAAGTCCGCCCAGGCGTTCTCGGCCTGATTCGACTGCGCTCCGCGCGTTCCCGCTTCTACCGCGAGCGCTGCTTGCCGCGCCTGATCGATCTCTCGTCGCGGCCATCCGGCGCGTTCCGTGTTAAATGTATGTTTCATCTTGTGGAATGCAATTGCACAGAACGCAACGGCGGATTAGTGTCGACTCAATTGTTGGTACCCGACCGCGCCCGAAGGAGCTCCATGAGTGACATCAGACCCCATTGGGAGGGCCGGCGATGACGAGCGGGATCAAGGTCGACCACCTGCGCCACGTCTACGGAAACCCCGGCAACGAGGTGGTTTCCGTCCACGATGTCACCCTCGATATCGGCAAGAACGAGTTCTTCACCCTCCTCGGGCCCAGCGGCTGCGGCAAGACGACGACACTCCGCTGCATCGCGGGGCTGGAGCAGCCCACCTCAGGATCGATCGAACTCGACGGTGTTGTTGTGGTCTCCGATCGCATCGCCGTGCCCACACACCGCCGCGACATCGGCATGGTGTTCCAGGATTACGCGGTCTGGCCGCACATGTCGGTATTCGACAATGTTGCCTTCCCACTGCGGGTGGGCAAGAAGCTGCGTCGCTCCGAGATCGCCGAGCGCGTGGAGCAGGCGCTGGCGCTGGTCAATATGGATGCGTACATCGACCGACGCGCCACCCAGCTGTCGGGAGGACAGCAACAGCGTCTCTCGCTGGCCCGTGCACTCGTTCGTCAGCCGAAGGTCTTGCTGCTCGACGAGCCGTTGTCGAACCTGGATGCGAAGCTCCGGGAGCAGATGCGCGGTGAACTGCGTCTCATCCAACAGCGAATCGGAATCACCACGGTTTTCGTCACCCACGACCAGGTCGAGGCTCTGTCGCTGTCGACCCGTATAGCGGTGATGAACGGCGGCCGCGTGGTTCAGGAGGGCACCCCGCGGGACATCTATTTGAGCCCGAGCACCGAGTTCGTCGCCGATTTCGTCGGGGCGACCTCCTTCATCGAAGGAATCGCCACCCTCTCGACGCCCGAGGTGTTGACCGTCGAGACGGATGTCGGAGTGTTCGCCTGTGCGACCAACGACGGTATCCGGGCTGGCGACAGTGTCACACTCGCGCTGCGCCCGGAATCGGTTGTGGTCGGCGATCAGCCGACGGACGCCGAGAACAGTTTTGCCGGCGTGGTCGAGCTCAGCCTGTTCGTCGGCGACAGCGTCGACTACCGCGTGCAGGTAGGCGATCGTCTCGTCCGCGCCAAGGGAAGCGCACGCACCCAATTTCAGTCAGGTGCCCGCGTGACCCTGAGCGTCAGCGCATCCGATTGCGTCGTGTTGCCGTCGACGGTGACCGACGAATTCGCCGCGGCGAGCCGGTGACGGCCGATCTGAGGCTGCCTCCTACGGCGCCGGCGACCGCGAGCGGCCCAACGGCGACGCCGCGCCGGCGGAGGAGGCGCCCCCGGGTCGGCACCGCCGTCGTCCTGGTCGTTCTCACCTATCTCGTCATCGGCCCCATCTTGATGCTGCTCCTGAGCAGCTTCGAGGACACCAGCGCTGGCGTCGTCGTGCGGCCGCCGTTCCCGTGGACCCTGCAGAACTTCGCCAGCGTGTTGACCGCATCGAAGACCTATTCGGTTCTCGGCGCCACCCTGGTTTTCGCGGTGGCCTGCCTGCTCGTCGGGTTCGTCATCAGTTTCGCACTCGCCTGGATCGTCGAACGCACCGACATCCCGCTGCCCGGCTTCATCTATGTCCTCGTCGTCGCTCCGGCCGGGATGCCCGGCGTCATCTCGGCCATCGCCTGGAGCCTGCTCATGAACCCCACCAACGGGTTCCTCAATGTGCTCATTCGCACCGTCACAGGCTCCCAGGCGGAGGGGCCGCTCAACGCGTACTCCCTTGCGGGCATGATCTTCGTGCAGGGTATCGCGCTCGTGCCGCTCACCTTTTTGCTCATCACGGCATCGCTACGCAACATGAGCCCGAATCTCGAGGATGCGGCGAGTGCATCCGGTGCGCGCCCCTTGACCGTGATGCGGAGGGTGAGCCTGCCTCTCCTCACGCCCGTGCTCATCGGCGCGCTCGTGTATCAGTTCGTCACCGTCATCGAGGGTGTCGACATCCCGCTCGTCCTGGGGCTGCCCGGCCATGTCACGGTCTTCAGCACCCAGGTCTACCTGACCACGCACTCCGCATTCGGTCTCCCCAACTACGGCGTCTCGAGCACCTATGGCATCCTGCTTCTGGTGCTCGCGGTCGCGCCGCTGCTCATCTATAACCGCGTGGTGCGCCGCTCGCAGGACTACGCGACGGTGAGCGGGAAGGCGTTCCGCCCCACTCGACGGAAACTGGGCCGCTGGCGCTGGGTGACATTCGTGGCGGTAATGATCTACGTCTTCATCTCATTCGTTCTGCCGTTGCTCGTGCTGGTCTATGCGAGCCTTCAGCCGTTCGTGGGGGCGTTCACTCTGGAGAGTCTCTCGCGGCTGACTTTTTCCGGATACGCCTCGACGTTCTCGTCGAGCCTGTTCTGGTCCAGCCTCGGCCATACCGTCATCATCGGTTTTGTCGCGTCGTTTGCGGTCATGGCGTTCTCGGTCGCGCTGTCCTGGATCATCGTGCGCTCCAAATCCAAGCTCGCCTGGATAGCGGACGTGCTCGCCTTCATCCCGCATGCCATCCCCGGCATCGTCATCGGCCTCGCCGTACTCCTGATCTACCTGCTGATCCCCGCGCAGGTCTACGGCACGGTGTGGATCATCGTGATCGCGATGGTGACCCAGTACATCAGTCTCGGTACCCGGCTCACCACGGGTGGTATCGCGCAGATCCAGGTCGGACTCGAGGAGGCCGCGCGGACGAGCGGTGCGCGCGGGTGGCAGGTGTGGCGCAGCGTGCTCCTGCCGCTCCTGCGCCCTGCCATCATCAACGGATTCATGCTCGTCTTCCTCGCGACGATCAAGAATCTCACCCTCCCGCTCATGCTGCAGTCCTCGGACAACGTCGTGCTGTCGACCCTCATTTGGAACGACTGGAACGACGGCAAGGTCACCGAGACCGCAGTGCTCAGCGTCGTCCTGACCGCCGTCACCGTCATCGCATCGGTTCTGCTCCGCCGATTCAGCGGTTCCGGCGAAGAACTCAAATAGCAGAACCAAACGAACGGGAGAGATCGACGTGGGAACTACGGCTGATGAAATTGGCGGGCGAATCGCGCGGTTGCGCCGGAAGATGGCCGTGGCGGGACTCGACGCGGTGCTCGTTGGCGAGAAGTACAACTACTGGTATTTGAGCGGCCATCAGACGCGGGAGATCGAGAAGGTCATGCGGCCGATGCTCTTTCTCGTCCCGTTGACGGGCGAGCCGGTCGCGGTGCTGTACCGGCAGCAGGGAGCAACCCTCCTGAAAACTGTTCCGACGGCCACGGTCTACGGCTACGAGGACGTGCCGTTCGACATCGAGCTTCTCGAGCAGGCCCTGCGGGAGACGGGACTGGAACGCGCGAACGTCGGCATGGAACTGGGCGCCAACCACCGGCTCGGACTGCCTTACAACGATCTGGTCTGGCTACTTTCGAGGCTGCCGGAAATGACGATCACCGACGCGGGACCCATCCTCGACGACCTTCGCCTTCACAAGGCCACCGACGAGATCGCCACCCTGCGTGCCGCCGCGGATTTGAGTCTCGGGGCGTGGGACCAGGCGATCGCGAAGTTCCAGGCTGGCATGAGCGAGAGCGACTTTGCGACCTCCGTTGCCGTCGAACTGTCCAGGGCTGGCAGCGCCTTCGATGTCGCCGGGCACGTCAGCACCGCGACCACGGCCGGAGGCAGGAACACGCCCATCAGACCGGGCGACACCATCTGGTGCGACTTCGGCGGCACCGTGGACGGCTACCAGGCCGACATCGCGAGGCGCGCGGTGCTCGGCGAACCGACCCCGGAACAGCTCGCTGAGCACGAACGGGTCTCGACGCTGTTCCGCCGCACCCTCGACGCGATTCGCCCCGGCGTCCGCGCGAGTGCCGTTGCGAAGGCCTGCAGCGATGCCATGGAGGCCGCTGGGCTGCCCCCGATCTCTGGGCGCAAGCGGATCGGGCACGGTCTCGGACTGAACGCGGGCGAATCGCCCTCCCTCGGATTTCTCGACGACACAATGCTCGAACCCGGCGTCGTACTCTGCGTCGAGCCGCGATACTTCCTGCCGAGCGGGGAGAAGGTCCACATCGAGGACGTCGTCGTCGTGACCGAAACCGGCTACGAACACATCTCGCAGGGCTGCGAAACCCTCGTCGTCATCGACGCCTAGGCAGGGAGAACCGGATGCTACAGCCCGACTATGTCTCGAGCGCCGACTGCGAGCAGGTACTCACCGCCGAACGCGCCCTGCAGCTCGCAGAACGCGCCCTCCTGTGGGAGGCGCGCGGTCAGGTGGACTATCCGACACCGCGCGCGCTGCGGATGCGATCGGAAGGCCACCCGCTCCGATTCCATTCCAAGGCGGTTGCACTGCCCGAAATCGGCGTGGCCGGCTGCCGGATCGTTGGGTATCCCGTCGCCGCGGACGGCCGACGCCCCGGTGCGGAGCTCGCGACGCGCATGATCGTGCTGATGGACCTCGAGACGGGCGCACCTCTTGCCATCGTCGACGAACACTACAACTACTCCCTCCGCACTGCGGCGAGCGTCGCGGTCGCCGCAGCGCGGCTCACCAACTCGCCGGCCCGCCTCGGATTCGTGGGCGCAGGCACGGTGGCGACCTCTGCGGTGACCGCTCTGCTCGCCGCCATGCCAGTGAGCCAGGTGACCATGACCTCACGCACCATCGAGCGGAGCGACGCACTCGCCGAGCACGCACGCGCGCTCACCGATGCCGAGGTGCGCGTCGTTCCCGACATCCCGCTGCTCATGGAAGAGTGCGACGTCGTGGTGACCGCGACGACGACTCGCGAACCGATCATCCGCGGCGCGCTCCCCCGCGGAATGCTGCTGTGTGCTCTCGGTTCGAACGAACTCGATGCCGACGCCTACCTTTCGTGCGACCGTCTCCTCGTCGACGATTGGGCGCAGACCCAGGAGGCCGCGGACATCGTCGCACTCATCGCGGCGGGATGCCCGATCGAGGATCGTGTCGCCGGCGGACTCCCCGGACTGATCGCTGGGACTGTTCCCGGGCGTCGCGATGCCGATGAGACCATCATCGTGCGCACAGAAGGCCTCGCATCCCAGGACGTGCTGTTCGCGCACTGGGCGTGGCAGGAGTCGAAGGCGCGGGAACAGGCGTGACGGAAGAGAATGGTATCGCCGCGCGGGCGGGCATCGCGATTGCGGGCCTCGACCTCGGCGCCCTGTCCGACGACACGGTCGCGGCGGCGAAGGTGCACCTGCTCGACTGCATCGGTTTGATCATCGCTGGCAACGATGACGAGCGAGTCGAACACATGCGTCGGGCCGTCGGCTCCACCGACCTCGCCTTCGTGATGAGCGTCGCCTGTGGGGTACTCGGCCTGGACGACTTCGACGAGGCCACGCGAGCCCATCCCGGCGCCGTGCTGGTACCGGCCATCATCGCGTCCGCGCTCTCGTCGCT
>JAODMH010000140.1 GCA_025465035.1 Microbacteriaceae bacterium
CGGGGTGATGGCGTCGCTCGCGGGTGCGTCCGTACCGCTGGTGTTTCTCATCAGCATGGTCGGGATGGTCGCGACCGGATTGAGCCTTGCCCAGTTCTCCAACCTCTATCCGAGCGCCGGCTCGTTCATCACCTACATCAGCCGCGCCCTTGGCGCGAAGGTCGCGACCGCGACGGGTGTGATCGCGATCGTCGGATACATCATCGCCTTCGGTGGAATCTACATCTTCGTCGGAAGCTACATCGTGGGACTGCTCTTCCCGCATGCCACCAATACGACGCTGCTGACCATCATCACGACGATCATCTACGGTGCCATCGTGACCCTCCCGGTCATCCTCGGACTTCAATTCGGCATCCGGGTGACCATCGTGCTCTACGTCATCGAGGTGGTCGTGCTAATCGTCCTGAGCGTTGCGATCCTCGCGCAGGGCGGAGCGGAAGGGCTCTCGCTCACCCCGTTCACCTGGCCGACCGGAGCGGATGGGACGAACATCTTCCTGGCCTTCAGCCTCGCCGTGCTCGCCTTCGGCGGGTTTGAAGCCTCAGCACCCCTGGCGGAGGAGACCAAAAACCCACGGCGCAACGTTCCGATCGCCGTCGTCGGTGCCGTCGTGGTGAGCGGCATCATCTACGTAGTCGGCTCCTATGCGATCGTCACCGCGTTCGGCGTCGATCACATGAAGGCGTTCTCGACGGATGGCAATCCCTTCGCGACGGCCGCCGGTCGTTTCCTGCCGATCTTCGTGCCCATCATCGCGGGCGTCTTCCTGGTGAGCGTGACGAGCTCCTACGTCGCCGCGAACACTCAGACCTCCCGGGTGATCTTCGCCGGCGCCAGGGGAGGCCTGTGGCCGCGGGGACTCTCGTCCATCCACCCTCGCTTTCAGACGCCGTGGATCGCCGCGATCGCCTTTGTCGTGCCGAGCATCGTCATCGGCTGCGTGTCGACCGCCTTCACCGATCCCGGGTCGGCATCCGGATTCCTCGGCACGCTCGGCATCCTCGGCATCGTGATCATGTACATCGTCGCGAACGTGGCCCTCATCGTGCAGTTCGCGAAGCTGCGCGCTGCGGGGGTGCGCAAGAATCCGTTCCTTTGGGTGGTAGTGCCGATTATCGGTCTGGTGGTGCTCGCGATCCCGGTGTGGGGAGACCTGCACCCGGGCCAGGGCGCGCCGTACAACGCACTGCCGTGGCTCACCATCGGCCTCGTTGCGCTCGGAATCGTCTACACGGCGGTTCTCGCCATCGCACGGCCGAACGCACTGGCGAACGCGCCAGCCCTGCTTGAGGGCGCAGAAGCACTCGATGGCGACCCGGTGCCGCCGACGATGGCCTAGCCGTCACGAGCGGTAGCAGTGCAGAGGCCTCCCCGCCCGCGGCGGGGAGGCCTCATTGTTCACAGGGTCGCGGCGACCGCCCGTCCCACCACCCGTCCGGAGAACAGGCAGCCGCCGAGGAAGGTCCCCTCGAGCGAGCGGTAGCCATGCATACCGCCACCGCCGAATCCGCTCGCCTCCCCCGCCGCGTAGAGTCCGGGAATCGGTGCACCGGATGTCCCGAGCGCCCGCCCGTCGAGGTCCGTCTCGATGCCGCCGAGGCTCTTGCGGGTGAGGATGTGCAGCTTCACGGCGATGAGCGGTCCGGCCTTCGGGTCGAGGATCCGGTGCGGACTCGCCACACGGATGAGCCTGTCACCGCGGTACTTGCGCGCCTGGCGCATGGCGGTGATCTGGGCATCCTTCGCGAACGGATTCTCCAACTCCCGGTCGCGTGCCTCGATCTCCATGCGCACCCTCTGCGCATCGATCGCCACGTCGGGTGAGAGCGCCTGCATGCCGGCGAGCAACTCGTCGAGAGTGTCTGCGACGACGAAGTCTGCGCCCCGTTCCTTGAAGGCCTCGACCGGCGCCGGTGCACCCTTCTTGACCCGCTGCAGCAGCAGTCCGATGTCTTTGCCGGTCAGGTCGGGATTCTGTTCGCTGCCGGAGAGTGCGAACTCCTTCTCGATGATCTTCTGGGTGAGCACGAACCAGCTGTGCTCGTAACCGGTCGAGACGATGTGCTCGAGCGTGCCGAGCGTATCGAACCCGGGGAACAGCGGCACCGGCAGGCGTTTGCCGGTGGCATCCAGCCACACCGATGATGGCCCTGGCAGAATCCGGATGCCGTGTTTCGCCCACACTGGCGCGTAGTTCTCGATGCCCTCCACGTAGTGCCACATGCGATCGCCGTTGATCAGGCGTGCGCCGGCGTGCTCGCCGATGGCCAGCATCCGTCCGTCCACGTGAGCGGGGACGCCGGAGAGCAGTTTCTCGGGCGCCTTCCCGAGACGGACCGGCCACTGTTCGCGCACGAGCTCGTGATTGCCTCCGATTCCGCCGCTCGTGATGATCACGGCAGCGGCCATCAGCTCGAAATCACCGGCGACGTCTCGATTGCTCGCCGCACCGCGTCCGGCGCCATCCGGGGCGAGGACCGCCCCCCTCGCCCCAACGACGGCGCCGCGCTCGACCACGAGTTCGTCGACCCGATGCCGGAACCGGAGGGTCACCAGCCCGGCGTCGACGCCGGCCAGCACCCGGCGGATGAACGGTGCGAGTATGCCAGGACCGGTTCCCCAGGTGATATGGAAGCGCGGGACGGAGTTGCCGTGGCCGGTAGCCGTATAACCACCCCGCTCGGCCCAACCAACGACCGGGAAGAACCGCACACCCTGATCGTGCAGCCAGGCGCGCTTCTCACCGGCGGCGAACTCGAGGTAGGCCTCCGCCCACCTGCGCGGCCAGGCGTCCTCGTCGCGATCGAAACCGGCCGATGCGAACCAATCCTGCCGCGCGAGGTC
Source organism: Microbacteriaceae bacterium (assembly GCA_025465035.1). Taxonomy (GTDB): domain Bacteria; phylum Actinomycetota; class Actinomycetes; order Actinomycetales; family Microbacteriaceae; genus Lacisediminihabitans. The sequence goes on from JAODMH010000140.1 coordinate 2,848, forward strand.
AATGCTGTCGTGCACGCCCATCCGTCGCTGCTCGGGCGAGTCGATGAGGAAGAGGCCGCCGAACGACCACCACGCCTGTCCGCCGAAGCTCGCTTCCGGCTCCTGCTCGAGGATCGTAACGCGCTTTCCCGCAGCCACGAGTTCCGCCGCCGCGACGAGCCCGGCCAGGCCTGCGCCGATGATGATCGCGTCCGGGGTGCCCGTCATCTTGTGACTCCTTCGTCGTGAGTGAGTCCAAGGCTAATCTGTCGTCGACCCACGACGTTCCCGCGCCCCTTGTGATCGGTGCGCCGGGTGACTAGCGTCGGAACTATTCCGGGCAACGGTGCCCGGACCGGCCAGTGGTTTACCAACCACGGCTGTGATTGATCGCCTCGCCGACGACTTACCCGTCGAACGCGGAGCAGATCGGGAGATCATGTTGCGCGCCACTGTTGCCGACCACCCTCGAGACGACGAGCTGGAGGGGATGGGCGACGAACTCGTGCAGCTTCTCACCCCGCGGGGCGAGCGGGTGCCCAATCACCTCTACGATCCGTGGATAGCCGACCTCGAGTCGGAGCAGCTTCTCCGGCTCTACGAAGACCTCGTCGTGGTCAGGCGCATCGACACCGAGGCGACCGCCCTGCAGCGCCAGGGCGAGCTCGGGCTGTGGCCGCCGCTGCTCGGGCAGGAGGCCGCCCAGGTCGGGTCGGCACGGACCCTCCGGTCCGACGACTTCGTCTTCTCGAGTTATCGCGAGAACGCGGTCGCGTACTGTCGCGGCGTCCAACTCGTCGACCTCGCGCGTGTCTGGCGAGGTACCGCGTCTTCCGGCTGGAATCCCTACGACGTCGGCATGGCGACACCCTCGATCATCATCGGCGCCCAGACGCTGCACGCGGTGGGGTACGCGATCGGATGTGCGAAAGACGGCGTCGATTCCGTCGCGATCGCCTACTTCGGCGATGGAGCGACGAGCGAGGGGGATACCAACGAGGCGATGGTGTTCGCCGCCAGCTTCCACGCGCCGATGATCTTCTTCTGCCAGAACAACCAGTGGGCGATCTCGGAGCCGGTGTCGCTGCAGTCCGGGCTGCCGCTCGCCGCTCGCGCGCCGGGTTTCGGCATCCCGAGTCTCAGGGTCGACGGCAACGACGTGCTGGCGGTGATGGCGGCCACGCGGTGCGCGCTCGACCGCGCTCGCACGGGCGGCGGCCCCACCTTCATCGAGGCCGTGACCTATCGGATGGGGCCGCACACGACATCCGACGATCCCGGCCGGTATGTCGATCCGGCCGAGTTGGAGAGGTGGGCTGCCCTTGATCCGATCGCGCGGATGGAGGGCTACCTGGAGGGGCTGGGACTGCTGACGGGCGCGGCAAAGGCATCCATCACCTCGGCGGCCGACGAGGTCGCCAGGCGTTTTCGGGCGGGCTGTCTCTCGCTGGAGGATCCGGAGCCGCTGAGCGTCTTCGACAACGTGTACAGCGCGCCGCATTCTGGCCTCGAGCGCCAGAAGAGTCAATATGCCGCATATCTTGCGGGCTTCGAGGGTGGCGCGTGATGACCGAGCTGACCCTGTCCCGCGCGATCGGCACCGGCCTGAGGCGCGCGCTCGCCGACGATCCGAAGGTCGTGCTGCTCGGCGAGGACATCGGCAAGCTGGGCGGGGTATTCCGGGTGACCGACGGTTTGCAGGAGGAGTTCGGCCGCGATCGGGTCATGGACACGCCGCTCGCCGAGGCAGGCATCCTCGGCACGGCGGTCGGTCTGGCCTTCCGTGGCTATCGCCCGGTGTGCGAGATCCAGTTCGACGGTTTCATCTACCCGGCCTTCGACCAGATCGTCGCGCAGGTTGCGAAGATGCACTATCGCACGGCGGGATCGGTGACCATGCCCATCACCGTCCGCGTTCCGTACGGCGGGGGCATCGGGGCGGTCGAGCACCATTCGGAATCCCCTGAGGCCTACTTCACCCACACCTCCGGCTTGCGTGTCGTCAGCTGCTCGAACCCGCAGGACGCGCACACCCTCATCCGCCAGGCGATCGCCAGTGACGACCCGGTGCTGTTCTTCGAACCGAAACGACGCTATTGGGTGAAGGGCGAGGTCGACGAAGAATTCGGTCAGCAGACGCTGGCGATGGGGGCGGCGCGGGTAGCGCGCGAAGGGACCGACGTGACGCTCGTGGCCTACGGTCCGCTCGTCGCGACCGCACTGGATGCCGCCGGGGCGGCCTCGGACGACGGCATCTCGATCGAGGTGATCGACCTCAGATCCCTCTCGCCGATCGACTTCGACACCGTCGAGGCGTCGGTCCGCAAGACCGGGCGCCTGGTCATCACCCACGAGGCACAGCAGTTCGGCGGACTCGGCGCGGAGATCGCGGCGAGCATCACCGACCGTTGCTTCTTCTCTCTCGAGGCTGCGCCGGCGCGAGTCACCGGTTTCGACGTCCCCTACCCGCCCGCGAAGCTCGAGGAGCACTTCCTCCCCGACCTCGATCGCCTGCTCGACGCCGTGGATCGCGTGCTCGGCCGCACGAATTCCCTCACCGGCTGGAAGGCCTGACGATGACGATCAAGGAATTTCGGCTCCCCGACCTCGGAGAGGGACTCACCGAGTCCGAGCTCGTGGCCTGGCATGTCGCGGTCGGCGATCTTGTCGACCTCAACCAGACCATCGCGGAGGTCGAGTCGGCGAAGGCCGTCGTGCAGCTGCCGTCACCCTTCGCCGGTGTCGTCACGCGGCTCGTCGGAGAGCCGGGCGCGACGATGGCCGTCGGCGATGTCATCGCCGCCTTCGAGGTGACGGATGAGGTTGCTCGCGCGGCGCCAGAGCGCACCCCGGTGCTGGTCGGCTACGGTGCGCCGGTCGAACGCACCGATCGGCCGAAGCGGCGGGCGCGCCTGGCCGGAGTTTCGACGGCAGAGCATTTCGAGAAGAGCGTCGCTGCGGAGCGGCCCCTGTCCACGCCGCCGGTGCGTCGGCTCGCACACGATCTCGGTGTGGAACTCGAGGCTCTGAGCGGGAGCGGCGAGGACGGCATGATCACCCGAGAAGACGTGCAGGCCGCGGCATCCGCAACCCCGCAGGTGGCCACCGGGCAGGGCGGCGAGACCCGCACCCCGATCTCCGGTGTGCGCAAACGCACGGCCGAGGCGATGGTGTCGAGTGCGTTCACCGCGCCCCACGTGACCGAGTTCCTCACCGTTGATGTCACGCCGACGATGGAACTCATCGCGACACTGGGCGGCGGAAAGGACTTCCGCGAGCATCGCCTGACCGTGTTGACCGTCGTCGCGAAGGCGGTCTGCGTCGCCATTACGCGCACTCCATCGCTCAACTCCCGGTGGGACGAGGCGAACCGGGAGATCGTGCAATTCGGCCATCTGAACCTCGGCATCGCGGTCGCGACACCGCGCGGCCTGCTCGTGCCCAACATCCCGAACGCCGAAGCACTCTCGCTCGTGGCACTCGCCGACGCCATCGCCGCACTCGCCGACACGGCTCGGGCGGGGAGGACGGCGCCGGCCGAATTGGCTGGCGGCACCTTCACGATCACGAATGTCGGTGTGTTCGGCGTCGACGCGGGCACCCCCATCATCAATCCGGGTGAGGCGGCAATCCTCGCGACCGGCGCCATCCGGCGGACGCCATGGGAGCACCGCGGCGAGATCGCACTCCGTGACGTGATGACGCTCAGCCTCTCCTTCGATCACCGGTTGGTGGACGGGGAGCAGGGGTCGCGTTTCCTCACGGACGTCGGGGGGATTCTCGCAGAACCCGGCCGTGTGCTCGCCATGGTCTGAGTGCGGCCCGCCCGCCTACCTTCGGGCGGCCTGCCTTCGGGCCGCCCACCTGTCTTCGGCCCGTCCGCCTGCGGTACTCCAGTTGTGCAGGACACGTCCTGCACAACTGGAGTGACACGGAGTGGGCGACACGGAGAGAGCGAGGCGGCGAGGAGCGAGGCGGCGAGGCGGCGGCATGGCGGCGACGAATCAGCGGCGCGCCTTAGCTGTTGAGCGCAGCCAATGCCATCCGCTCGAGGACGGACCGCATGTCGCGGGAATGACCCGTGTGCGGGGTCGAGTTGATCAGGCCGAAGGTTGCATGGGCGCGCGTGCGCAGCGCGGGCGCCGGGGCGTCGGGGTGGATACGGCCGAGCACCTCCACCCATAGTTCGACATAGGCGCGCTGTAGCGCCCGCACCGTATGGCGATCGGACTCGGCGAGGCTATCCAGGTCTCTGTCCTGCACGCGGATGACGTCAGGGTTAGCGAGGGCGAAGTCGACATGGAAAGCGACTAGAGCCTTGAGGGTGGCTGCGGGATCCGTCTGGCTGTCGACGACGCGCAGGCCCCCGTCGTGCAGGCCCTCGCTCACTCCGACGAGCAGGGCGGCAAGCACGGCCTGCTTTCCGCTGAAGTGACGGTAGACGGCGGGTCCGCTGACACCGGCGGCGGTCCCGAGGTCCTCGATCGACACACGGTCGAAACCGCGCTCCGAGAAGAGGCGGGCCGCAGCCGCCAGCAGCGCGCTGCGACGGTCGGCCTTCGCGCGGCTGCGCAGCGTTTCCGTGGTGTCGGTCATCCTCCCACTGTAGACAATCCAGTGAGTAGCCATTAACCTAAATTGAGTTAGCGTGTACTAACTGAGCTGTCGATGGAGACGTGCGATGGAAACACTGGAGAGCCGTGTGGACTCGGGTAGCGCGTCCTTCGCACTCAATGACGAAGCACAGCGTGCACTCGTCGCGCAGCTCAGGGAACGCCTCAGGAAGGCTGCTATCGGCGGCTCCGAGAAGTCCCGGCAGAGACACATCTCTCGCGGGAAACTCCTGCCGCGTGAACGCATCGACGAACTGCTCGACGATGGCAGTCCGTTTCTCGAGATCGCGCCGCTCGCGGCCAACGGACTCTACGACGATGAGGCTCCCGGCGCCGGCGTGATCGCCGGAATCGGCCTCGTGCACGGACGACATGTTCTCGTGATCTCGAACGACGCGACCGTCAAGGGTGGCACCTACTTTCCGCTCACGGTCAAGAAACACCTGCGTGCGCAGGAGATCGCCCTGGAGAACCGTCTGCCGTGCATCTATCTCGTCGACTCCGGCGGCGCCTATCTGCCGATGCAGGACGAGGTCTTCCCCGATCGCGACCATTTCGGCCGGATCTTCTACAACCAGGCCAGGATGTCGGCGGCCAAGATCCCGCAGATCGCCTCGGTGATGGGCTCCTGCACCGCGGGGGGTGCCTACGTTCCCGCCATGAGCGACGAGACGGTGATCGTACGCGGCCAGGGCACGATCTTCCTCGGCGGACCCCCGCTCGTGAAGGCCGCGATCGGCGAGATCGTCACCGCGGAGGAACTCGGCGGTGGCGAGGTGCACGCACGGATCTCGGGCGTCACCGACCATCTCGCGGACGACGACCGGCACGCGCTGCAGATTGTGCGCGACATCGTCTCGACCCTTCCGAGACCCGCGACCGCGGCATGGGACGTGATCGAGAGTCGGCCACCGGTCGCCGATGAGAGCGAGCTCTACGGCATCGTTCCTGTCGACGTTCAGTCGCCGTACGAGGTGCGCGAGGTGATCGCGCGGCTCGTCGACGGCAGCGAGTTCCACGAGTTCAAGAAGGAGTATGGCACGACGCTGGTGACCGGGTTCGCCCACCTGCACGGGCATCCGATCGGCATCATCGCGAACAGCGGCGTGCTGTTCAGCGAGTCGGCGCTCAAGGGAGCGCACTTCATCGAGCTGTGCGACCAGCGTGGCATACCGCTGGTGTTCCTGCAGAACATCTCAGGATTCATGGTCGGCCGGGATGCCGAGGCCGGCGGCATCGCGAAGCACGGCGCGAAGATGGTCACCGCGGTCGCCACGGCCAGGGTGCCGAAGCTCACGGTGGTGATCGGTGGATCATTCGGGGCCGGCAACTACTCGATGGCGGGGCGGGCGTACTCGCCGCGCTTCCTCTGGATGTGGCCGGCCAGTCGTGTGTCGGTGATGGGCGGCCCGCAGGCGTCCTCGGTGCTGGCCACTGTGCGACGAGAGCAACTGGGCGACGACTGGTCCGCCGAAGATCAGGCGGCCTTCGAGGCACCGATCCGCGAGCAGTACGAGACTCAGGGCAGCCCGTACTATTCGACCGCCCGGCTCTGGGACGACGGCATCATCGACCCGGCCGACACCAGGACGGTGCTCGGCCTCGCACTCGACGTCTGTGCGGCGGTGCCGCTGGGGGACAGCGCCTTCGGCCTGTTCCGGATGTGACAGCCATGTTCAGCACCGTGCTCGTCGCCAATCGTGGCGAGATCGCCTGCCGCGTCATCGGCACCCTGAGACGGCTCGGCATCCGATCCGTCGCCGTATACAGCGACACCGACCGGCGTGCGAAACACGTGAGAATGGCGGATGTCGCGGTGCGCATCGAGAGCTACCTCGACTCGGTCGCGATCCTCGGCGCGGCTCTGCGCACGGGTGCGGCGGCGATCCATCCTGGCTATGGATTCCTCGCGGAGAATGCTGACTTCGCGCGAGAGTGCGCCGAGGCCGGTATCGTCTTCATCGGCCCGGGCGCCGAGGCGATCGAGACCATGGGCGACAAGATCCGGGCGAAGAACCAGGTCGCGCGGCACGGCGTGCCGGTTATCCCGGGCGTCGCAGAACCGGGGCTCTCCGACGAGCAGCTAACCGAGGCCGCTGCGGGGGTCGGCTATCCGCTGCTCGTCAAGCCATCGGCCGGCGGCGGCGGCAAGGGCATGACGATCGTCGAGCGTGCCGGTGACCTCGCAGCCGCACTGACCGCGTCACGCCGAATCGCCCTGGCCGGCTTCGGCGATGACACGCTCTTTCTCGAACGACTGGTATCGAGGCCGCGGCACATCGAGGTTCAGGTCCTCGCGGATGCCGTCGGCACCGTGCTGCATCTGGGCGAGCGGGAGTGCTCGCTGCAACGACGCCACCAGAAGATCGTCGAGGAGGCGCCGTCGGTGCTGCTCGACGAGGCCGCCAGGGAACGGATCGGTGAAGCGGCGTGCGAGGTCGCCCGAAGCGTCGCGTATACGGGGGCGGGCACCGTTGAATTCCTGGTCTCCGACGACGCGCCGGACGAGTTCTTCTTCATGGAGATGAACACCCGCCTGCAGGTCGAGCATCCCGTCACCGAGATGGTCACGGGGGTCGACCTGGTCGAGTGGCAGCTGCGAATCGCGGCGGGGGAGCCCCTCACCCTGGATCAGCACGACATCGTGTTGAGCGGTCACGCGATCGAGGTGCGTCTCTACGCGGAGGACCCCTCGCGCGGCTTCCTCCCGGCGACGGGCACCGTGATCGCCGTCGAGGAACCGTCGGGGGATGGCGTGCGTGTCGACAGCGCGCTCATCGACGGCCTCGAGGTGGGCTCGCATTACGACCCGATGCTCGGCAAGATCATCGCCTGGGGGTCCGATCGCGCTCAGGCCATCGGGCGTCTCGACGCGGCACTGGCGGCGACGACGGTGCTCGGTGTGCACACCAATCTGGAATTCTTGCGCGCGCTACTGGCCGACCAGGAGGTGCTGGCCGGCCGCCTCGACACCGGGCTGATCGAGCGGATGCTGGGCGGTATTCGATTCCGCGGCATCGACGACACGGCCCTCGCTGCAGCTGCTCTACAGCTGCACAGGCATCGTTGGCGGGACGGCTCACCGTGGCACCAGCCGAGCGGATGGCGCATCGGCGACCATCGGGCGAACCGCTACAACTTCGCCATCAGCGCCACCGAGTCGGTCGACGTCTTCGTGACCGGATCTCCGGACAGCACGATGGTGCGCATCGGAGACGGCACCAGTCGCCAGGCCCGCCTCGATCCCATCGGCCTCGAGCTGGACGGGATCAGTCACACGCTGACGATCGCGCAGGCCGGCGAGAGCATCTGGGTATCGGAGCGGGGCATCGCCTGTGAAGTGGCGGTGCGCGACCGAGTGAAGCAGCTCGCCGACCATCGGGCGACGCTCTCGCGGCCAGCGGGAACCGTCAGCCCGGACGTTCGTGCACCCATGCCAGGAACCGTCGTCGCGGTCACCGCGTCGTCCGGCGATGCCGTCGAGGCGGGCCGGCCCCTCCTCACTGTCGAGGCCATGAAGATGGAGCACACGCTGCTCGCTCCGTTGGCCGGCGTCGTCACCATGACCGTCCATCCGGGTGACCTGGTCAGACTCGACCAGGTCGTCGCCAGAATCGATCCCCACGAAGGAGCGCATCATGAGCGTTGAGCTCACCGACGACCAACAGAAGGTCAGCGACACAGTACGGGAGTTCGCCGACACTGTCGTCGCCCCCGTCGCCGCGAAACACGATGCCGAACACAGTTTTCCCTACGAGGTCGTCGCGCAGATGGCCGAGCTGGGACTCTTCGGCCTGCCCTTCCCCGAGGAGCTGGGAGGGCAGGGCAGCGACTACTTCGCGCTCTGCCTGGCCGTCGAACAGCTCGGCCGGGTCGACCAGAGCGTGGGCGTCACCCTCGAGGCCGGCGTCGGCCTCGGCGCCATGCCCGTGTTCCGCCGCGGAACCGAGGCACAGAAGCAGGAGTGGATGCCGCAGCTCGCGAGCGGCAGGGCGCTGGCCGGTTTCGGCCTGACCGAGGCGGATGCCGGATCGGACGCCGCGGGCACCAAGACGACAGCGACCCTCGACAGCGGCGAGTGGATCATCAACGGCACCAAGCAGTTCATCACCAACTCCGGCACCGACTTCACTCGTCTGGTCACCATCACCGCCGTCACCGGCACGTCGACGCGGGAAGACGGCTCGACGAAGAAGGAGCTCTCAGCCATCCTGGTACCGACGCCGATTGCCGGATTCACCGTCGAGCCGGGCTACGACAAGGTGGGCTGGCATGCCTCAGACACCCATCCGCTCACGCTGACGAATGTGCGCGTGCCTGAGGAGAACCTGCTCGGCGAGCGCGGTCGCGGGTACGCCAACTTCGTCCAGACGCTGGACGAAGGGCGGATCGCCGTCGCGGCACTCGCGACCGGCGCGGCGCAGGGCTGCCTCGACGAGTCGGTCCGCTACGCGAAGACGCGCAACGTCTTCGGCCGCAGCATCGGCTCCAACCAGTCGATCTCCTTCAAGATCGCGCGCATGCAGGCCCGTGCTCACACCGCCCGCCTCGCCTTCTACGACGCGGCCGCCCGCATGGTCGCGGGCAGGCCGTTCAAGACCCAGGCCTCCATCGCCAAGCTGGTCGCGGGCGAGGCCGCCATGGACAACGCTCGCGACGCCACCCAGATCTTCGGCGGCTATGGTTTCCTCAACGAGAATCCGGTGGCGCGGCAGTTCAGGGACTCGAAGATCCTCGAGATCGGCGAGGGAACCACCGAGGTGCAGCTGATGGTCATCGCCCGCGAACTCGGATTCTGAGAGGAGTCCAGAATGATCGACAAAGTGGTCGACAGCGCGGCAGCCGCGGTCGCCGACATCCCCTCCGGTGCATCGATCGCCGTCGGCGGTTTCGGCCTGTGCGGCATCCCGGTCTCGCTCATCGCCGCGCTGCACGCCCAGGGCACGAGCGATCTCGAAACCATCAGCAACAATTGCGGGGTGGATGACTGGGGACTCGGCATCCTCTTGACCGATCACCGCATCCGGCGCACCATCAGTTCCTACGTCGGTGAGAACAAGGAGTTCGCACGGCAGTTCCTCGCGGGCGAGCTCGAGGTGGAGCTGACACCGCAGGGCACCCTCGCCGAGAAGCTACGCGCCGGTGGCGCGGGAATTCCGGCGTTCTACACGCCGGCGGGGGTCGGCACCCAGGTGAGCGAGGGCGGGCTGCCGCAACGTTACGACTCCGCGGGGGGCGTGGCTGTGGCATCCGGGCGCAAGGAGGTGCGCGTGTTCCACGGCGACGAGTTCGTGCTCGAGCTCTCGGTCACGCCGGACTTCGCGCTCGTGCACGCCGCACGGGGGGACCGGTACGGCAACCTCAGCTATCACGCGACCGCGATGAACTTCAATCCGCTCGCCGCAATGGCCGGCCGGATCACTATCGCGGAGGTGGAGGAGCTGGTCGAGCCGGAAGATCTCGATCCCGAGCACATTCACACGCCCGGAATCTTCGTGCAGCGCGTGATCGTGGCCGAAACGGCGGAGAAACGGATCGAGAAACGCACCACAGCTCTCGGGGAGGCCGAACGATGAGCCTCACCCGACACGAGCTCGCCGCCCGCGTGGCGCGGGAGCTCGAGAACGGCCAGTACGTGAACCTCGGCATCGGCATGCCGACCCTGGTGCCCAACTACATTCCGGACGACATCGAGGTCGTTCTGCACTCCGAGAACGGCCTGCTCGGCGTCGGCCCATATCCGCCGGAGGGCCTGGTCGACCCCGACCTCATCAACGCGAGCAAGGAGACCGTCACGGTCACGACGGGTGCCGCCTTCTTCGACTCCGCGGCATCCTTCGGCATGGTCAGGGGCGGCCACGTCGACGTCGCCGTGCTCGGGGCGATGGAGGTCGCAGCCAACGGCGACCTCGCCAACTGGATGGTGCCGGGCAAGATGGTGAAGGGCATGGGCGGGGCGATGGATCTCGTCTTCGGTGCCAAGAAGGTCATCGTGATGATGGAGCACGTCGACCGGCAGGGACGCCCGAAGATCCTGGAGCGCTGCACCCTGCCGCTCACCGGCAAGGCCTGCGTCGATCGCATCATCACCGATCTCGCCGTGATCGACGTCGTGGCGGACGAGGGCGACGGTAGGTCGCTTCTGCTGGTCGAGCTCGCCCCTGGCGTCTCCGTCGCCGAGGTCGTCGACGCGACCGGAGCGCGATTGCGGATATCGACGGAACTGAGCCACCCGAGGAGCACCCGATGAGCGAGAAGACCGTCGAGCAGCGCGGCCTCTACTTCGAGGAGTTCGAGCTGGGCACGCGCTATCTGCATCGCCCAGGACGTACCGTGACCGAGGCCGACAACGTCGCCTTCACGACCATGACCATGAACACGCAGGCACTGCACCTCGACGCCGCCTGGTCGGCAAGCCAGCCATTCGGGCAGCGACTGGTCAACTCGATGTTCACCCTCGCGACCATGGTCGGCACCTCCGTCGCTCAGCTGACCCAGGGCACCCTCGTTGCCAACCTCGGGTTCTCGGAGGTGACCTTTCCGGCGCCGCTCTTCCACGGTGACACCATGTACTCCGAGACGGTCGTCGAGGACAAGCGCCTGTCGTCGTCCCGGCCGGGTCAGGGCATCGTCACCCTTCGGCACACGGCCCGCAATCAGGACGGCGTCATCGTCGCGACCGCGGTGCGATCGGCACTGGTCTGGTGCGTCCCGTGAGCTTCGAGCTCGGCCCGGCGCTGCTGTTCTGCCCGGCCGATCGCCCGGAGCGCTATGGGAAGGCGGCGGAACGGGCGGATGCCGTGATCCTCGATCTCGAGGATGCCGTCGCACCCGGCGCCAAGGCGGCCGCGCGCGAGGCGCTGGTCGCGAATCCGCTCGATCCCACCCGCACCGTCGTGCGGGTCAACCCGGCCGATACCGACGATTTCGCGCTGGACCTGGCCGCGCTCGCCCGCACCGGTTACCGCCTGGTGATGCTGGCGAAGGCCCGTCACGGTCAGGCCGAGAGGCTCGACCACCTCGACGTGATCGCCCTGTGCGAGACGGCCGCCGGCGTGCTTGAGGCCTCCGCCATCGCCGCGGAGTCGAACGTGGTCGCGCTGATGTGGGGTGCCGAGGATCTGGTTGCCTCCCTCGGCGGCACGTCGAGCCGATTCCCCGACGGCCGATATCGCGACGTCGCCGCACAGGCCCGGTCGACCGTGTTGCTCGCGGCCGCGGCATCCGGAAAGGCGGCGATCGACTCCGTCCACCTCGACATCGCCGATAGCGCCGGGCTCGAAGGCGAGGCTCGGGATGCCGCGGCCGTCGGGTTCGTCGCCTCGGCCTGCATCCACCCGAGCCAGGTGGCAGTCATCCGGACGGCCTATTCGCCGACGACGGCAGAATTGGACGCGGCACGCGCGCTCCTCGCGGCAGCGGTCGGGCAGCGCGGCGTCTTCCGATTCGACGGGCGGATGGTCGATGGGCCAGTGCTGCGCCACGCCGAGCAGGTCGTTCGCCGCGCTTCGCCCCAGAATTGAGCTGTTGACCCTCACACCGTGTGAGGTGGAATCGTCGGAGACATCATGTTCAGCATCGGAGAGTTCGCGTCGATAGGCAGGGTGTCCGTACGGATGCTCAGGCACTACGACGAGATCGGCCTGCTGCCTCCGGCACGAGTGGATCCGTTCAACGGATACCGTTCATACGATGGAGCGCAGTTCGCGGTGCTCGGGCGCATCCTGGCGTTCAAGGACCTGGGATTCCGGCTCGATGAGGTGACGCGGATCATGCACGGCGCCGTCGACGACGACGCGCTGCACGAGATGCTCACCGCGCGGCGCACGGAGCTCGCCCGGCAACTCGATCTCGACGCGGCACGCCTGCGCCGCCTCGATGCCCGAATCCGACATATCGAAGGAGAACCGCTCATGTCAACCATCACGACAGAACTGAAGCCGCTGCCGTCGCTGCGCGTCGCCCAGGCGAGCGCCGTCGTCCCGGGATTCGGGCCGGAGAACATCAGTCCGGTCATCGGACCCCTGTTCGACAGGCTCTACCGCGACCTCGTCGCGGCCGGAGTGCGACCGGGGCCAGAATCCATCGCGATGTACGAGGCGATCGAATCCGGCGACGGGGGAGGGGCTCGTGTATTCGCCGGGTTTCCGGTGGGTGACGAGGTGAATGCCGGTCAGGGTTTCGAGGTGACCATCGCGCCGGCCGTCGACCTGGCGGTCACGACCATCCATCATGGCTCGATGGCGACGATCGGAGACGCGTGGGAGGCACTGCTCGCCTGGATCGACGAGAACGGCTACGAACTCGCCGGCGTCTGCCGTGAGGTGTATCTCCTCTCCGAGCCGCAGCCGCAGGAGAACTGGGTGACGGAACTGCAGCAGCCGGTGGTCCGCGCGTGAGCGGCTGATCAGAGTGTCAGGACCGCCCGAGCAGTCGGGCGGTCAACGCGTTCGCGGTGGCGACAACGGCGGCGCCGAGCCGGGGCCACTCCGGTTCGTCCACCGCGATGCCGCGGAACGTGAGTCCGATCGCCGCGACCGGGTAGCCGTTGTGATCCACGGCACTCGCCGCCACGGAGGAGTACTCGCCAGTGATGTCTCCGCGCTCGGTCGCCCAGCCGCGCGTGCGGGTCTCCGCGAGGATGCGGTCGAGCTCGGAGAGCGTGCGTGGCTCGGTGCCAGAGCGCAGCACGAGACTGTCGCGGTGAGGGTAGATCGCGCGCACCTGCGCGGGCGGCAGCATGGCGAGCATGGCGCGCCCCGTCGCAGTGAGATGGGAGGGCAGCCGCACTCCGACGCTCGAGACGGTGGTCGGCGCGCGAAAGCCCTGCACGCGCGAGACGTACATCACATCGGACGAGCTGAGCACACCGAGGTGCGCGACCACGGGTACGCCGACGTCGTGTACCAGCCTCTCGAGCAGGGGAGCGGCGAGCCGGCCGAGTCGTGCCGACTGCAACACCGAGGAGCCGATCTCGCTCAGCATCGAACTGAGACCGTAGGCGTGATCTTCCGGAAAGTGCACGAGAAAACCCTCGTCCAGCATCACCCGGATGAGCTGGTAGGTGGAGGACCGGGGCAGCTCCAGGTCCCGCGCCATGGTGGAGGCACGGACGGGTCCGCTCCGTCGGGCGAGGTAGGTCAACATCCTGAGCGTGTTGCGGGCCGCCGGGACATCCATAGTCCACTTCCCTGTCTGGTATTTCAGACAGCTTATGGCGGCGACCCTCCCACGACGGTGTGTGCAGCGCTGTACTTGCTTCATGACCGTCACCACCCTCGATACCGTGGCCGTCGGCGTCGGCGCCCTCTCGTTCTCCGAGGTCGTGGCCGTTGCCCGCTTCGGTGCGCGGGTGCGGGTAGCCGACGAGGCCATCGAAGCGATGACCGCGAGTCGGGTCGTCATCGAGGCGCTCGCGGCCGACGACCGCCCCCACTACGGCGTCTCCACCGGCTTCGGCGCGCTCGCCTCGAAACAGATTCCGCTCGGGCAGCGCGCACAGTTGCAGCGTTCGCTCATCCGCAGCCACGCCGCGGGCTCCGGGCCAGAGGTCGAGCGCGAGGTCGTGCGTGCTCTGATGCTTCTGCGCCTGTCCACCCTCGCCACCGGCCGTACCGGCGTGCGGCCGGTGGTCGCCGAGACCTACGCCGCTGCGCTCAACGCCGGCATCACCCCCGTGGTGTTCGAGTACGGCAGTCTCGGCTGCTCCGGCGACCTGGCTCCGCTCGCGCACTGTGCGCTCGCGCTGATGGGGGAGGGCGACGTGCGCGACGCTACCGGAGCCCTGCTTCCTGCCGGCGAGGCGCTCGCCGCCGCGGGAGTCCCTCCGCTGGCATTGCGCGAGAAGGAGGGACTCGCGCTCATCAACGGCACTGACGGCATGCTCGGGATGCTCGTGCTCGCGATCACCGACCTGCGAGCGCTCGTGACGACGGCCGACCTCGCGGCGGCGATGAGCGTCGAGGGACTGACAGGAACCGACGCCGTATTCGCCGCCGATCTGCAGGAGCTTCGGCCGCATCCGGGCCAGCGTGACTCCGCGGCGAACATGCGCGCGGTACTCGCCGGGTCCGCCATGATCACGAAACCGCGGGGCTTCACCCGCGTGCAGGACGCCTACTCGCTGCGCTGCGCGCCGCAGGTGCACGGCGCGGTGCGTGACACGATCGAACACGCCGCGACGGTCGGCGAGCGGGAACTCGCCTCGGCGGTCGACAATCCGGTGGTGACTCAGGACGGCCGGGTCGAGTCCAACGGAAACTTTCATGGCGCTCCGATCGGCTACGTTCTCGACTTCCTGGCGATCGTCACCGCGGACCTCGCGAGCATGAGTGAGCGTCGCACCGACCGTTTCCTCGACGTGGCCCGCAACCACGGTCTCACTGCGTTCCTGGCGGCCGACCCCGGCGTGGACTCCGGCCACATGATCGCCCAGTACACGCAGGCGGGAATCGTGAGCGAACTCAAACGGCTGGCGGTGCCGGCATCCGTCGACTCGATCCCCTCCTCCGCCATGCAGGAGGACCACGTTTCGATGGGCTGGAGCGCCGCACGCAAGCTGCGCCGGTCGATCGACGGGGTCGGCCGTGTCATCGCCATCGAGCTGCTCACGGCCGCGCGGGCCATGGACCTGCGGGCCCCGGTGACCCCGTCCGCCGTCTCGACGGCGGTGGTCGCGCGGCTGCGGACGGCGATTCCCGGGCCAGGCACCGACCGCTACCTGGCGCCGGACATCGCTGCGGCCCATTCGATGGTGCTGGACGGTTCGCTGCTGGCGACCGCGGTATCCGCCGTTTCCGATGCGGGAGGCAAGCTCATATGACCGGTGGGCCCAGGCCGGTGAGGGCCTTTCGCGGAACGACGCTCAACACACTCGGCTGGCCCCAGGAGGCGGCCCTCCGGATGCTGCAGAACAATCTGGACCCGGAGGTCGCCGAGCATCCCGACCAGCTGGTGGTCTACGGCGGAACGGGCAAGGCCGCTCGCGACTGGGACAGTTACGACGCGCTCGTGCGCACCCTCACGACACTGAGGAACGACGAGACGATGCTCGTGCAGTCCGGCAAGCCGGTCGGCGTCATGCGGACGCACGAGTGGGCGCCGCGCGTTCTGCTGGCCAACTCCAACCTCGTGGGCGACTGGGCGAACTGGGACGAGTTCCGCCGTCTCGAGCAACTCGGCCTGACGATGTACGGGCAGATGACCGCGGGTTCGTGGATCTACATCGGCACCCAGGGCATCCTGCAGGGCACCTACGAGACCTTCGCCGCCGTCGCCGCACAACGGTTCGGCGGGACCCTGGCTGGCACCATCACCCTCACCGGAGGCCTCGGCGGCATGGGTGGCGCGCAGCCGCTCGCGGTCACGATGAACGACGGCGTCGCCATCGTCGTGGATGTCGATCCCAGCCGCATCGCGCGACGCATCGAGCAGGGCTATCTCGACGTCGAGGCCCGGTCTCTCGAACAGGCCCTTGAACTGGCGTATGGAGCGCGCGACGCGAAGAAGGCGCTCGGCATCGGCCTGCTCGGGAACGCCGCGGACATCGTTCCGCGGATGCTGAGGATCGGAGCCGAGATCGACATCGTCACCGACCAGACCAGCGCCCACGATCCGCTGGCGTACCTGCCTCTGGGGATCGCTTTCGAGGACTGGATTTCGGCCCGCGAGGCGGACCCGCACGGTTTCATCGTCCGCTCGCGCGAATCGATGGCCGTGCAGGTGGAGGCGATGGTCGGCTTCCAGAAGGCCGGAGCCGAAGTCTTCGACTACGGCAACAACCTTCGCACCGAGGCTCGCACGGCGGGCTATGCGGAGGCGTTCGCCTTCCCCGGGTTCGTGCCGGCGTACATCCGCCCGCTGTTCTCACGGGGCAACGGACCGTTCCGGTGGGCCGCACTGAGCGGGGAACCGGAGGACATCTATAAGACCGACCGAGCCGTGCTCGACCTGTTCCCCGAGAACGAGTCACTGGCCAAGTGGATCCGGATGGCGCGGGAACGCGTCCACTTCCAGGGTCTGCCCGCTCGCATCTGCTGGCTGGGCTACGGCGAACGGGACCGGGCGGGGCTGCGATTCAACGAGATGGTCGCCTCCGGCGAGCTCTCGGCGCCCGTCGTCATCGGGCGGGATCACCTCGATTCTGGCTCGGTCGCCTCGCCGTACCGTGAGACCGAGGCCATGAAGGACGGATCGGATGCCATCGCGGACTGGCCGCTGCTCAACGCGCTCGTCAACACGGCCTCCGGAGCCACCTGGGTGTCCATCCATCACGGCGGCGGCGTTGGCATCGGCCGTTCGATCCATGCCGGACAGGTCACCGTCGCGGACGGCACGGAACTCGCGGCGGAGAAGCTCGCGCGGGTGCTGAGCAACGATCCTGGCACGGGCGTGATCCGGCACGCCGACGCGGGCTATGACGAGGCGATCGACACGGCGGAACGGCTGGGCGTGCGAGTCCCGATGGGCGAGGGCTGATGGCGCTCTCGACGGATGCGCGCTGGCCGCGCGCCGGCGACTGGCCGGCGCCGGCGGGCGAACGGGTCGACCTCGGGGTCATCGGAATTCCGACCTGGCGCACCTCCCTCTCCGCGACGGGGTCGGCCGCCACCCCTGCCGCCGTGCGCGCCGCGCTTCGCTACTACAGCGAGTTCCTCTCGCCCGATCGGGCCGTGCGCGATGGCGGGCAACTATCGTTGAGCGCCGCCGACTGGGGTGACATCCAGGAACCGGATGTCGCCCACGACGCAGCGATCGCCGCTGTCGCGGCCGCCGCAGAGTTCTCGCGCGTGCTCGTCGCGCTCGGCGGCGACAACGCCGCTACCGTGCCAGCCGCCCTGGGCGCGTGGGGCTCGCGGATCGGCACGGCGGGCCTCGTGACCCTTGATGCGCACCACGATCTCCGCGACGGCGTAAGCAACGGTTCGCCCGTGCGCCGGCTCATCGAGGCGGGGCTCGCGGGGAACCGGGTCGTGCAGGTCGGCATCGCTGACTTCGCGAACTCGGCCGAGTACACGGCTCGGGCCGCCGACTACGGCGTGACAGTCATCCATCGCGACGAACTCCATCGGAGACCGATGGCTGACGTCATGGCCGAGGCGTTCGAGATTGCCGGTGCGGCGGGCGGGCCTGTCCATGTCGACATCGATGTGGATGTCTGCGATCGATCGGTCGCGCCTGCCTGCCCGGCGGCCATCCCCGGCGGAATTTCCGCGTGGGAACTCCGTGCGGCGGCCCGCCTCGTCGGCGCTCATCCCGCGGCCGAATCCGTCGACTTCGTCGAAGTGGATTCGACCGCCGACAGTGCCGATGGCCGCACAGTCCGGCTCGTGGCGCTCTGCGTGCTCGAAACGGCCGCCGGACTGGAGACGCGACAGTGACGAGCACGCTCCTCGACAACATCGGCCTGCTCGTCACAAACGACGCCGAACGCGGTCCGCTGACCGCAGAGCGACGGAACGCGGCCGTCGTCGTCGAGGGCGGCGTGATCAGCTGGGTCGGGGACGCCGGTGCGGCTCCGACCGCTGAGGAGCGCATCGACGCCGAGGGGCGCTGCGTCATTCCCGGTTTCGTGGACAGTCACAGCCACCTCGTCTTCGCCGGAGATCGCGCCGACGAGTTCGAGCACAGGATGGCCGGAGGCGTCTATGCCGCCGGCGGCATACGCCGCAGTGTCGCGGCGACTCGAGGGGCGTCGGACGACGAGCTCCTCTCGAACGCAGAACGCCTCGTCGCCGAGATGCGCGCCCAGGGAACCACCACCGTCGAGATCAAGGGCGGATATGGCCTCACCGTCGCCGACGAGGTCCGTTCCCTCCTGGTCGCGGCACGCCTGACGACCGAGACCACGTATTTCGGCGCGCACGTCGTGCCGCCAGAGTTCGCCGACGATCCCGCCGGTTACGTCGAGCTCGTGACCGGCGACATGCTCGATGCCTGCGCCCCATACGCACGATGGATCGACGTGTTCTGCGAGGCGGGTGCCTTCGACGAGGACCAGGCGCGCGCCGTCCTCACCGCCGGCCTGGCGCACGGCCTGGGAGCGCGGATGCACGCGGGACAGTTGGCGCCGTCGGGCGGAGTGCAACTCGCGGTGGAGCTCGGGGCAGCGAGCGTCGATCATTGTACGTTTCTCAGCGAGGCGGATGTCGACGCCCTCGCCGCCGGGAATACCATCGCCACCCTGCTCCCCGGCGTGGAGTTCTCGACCCGGCAGCCCTATCCCGACGCCCGCCGCCTCATCGCCGCCGGAGCGACGGTTGCGATCGCCACGGACTGCAATCCGGGATCTAGTTACACCTCGTCGATGCCGTTCTGCATCGCCGTGGCGGTTCGTGACCTGGGGATGAGCCCGGCGGAAGCGCTCTGGTCGGCGACCGCCGGAGGAGCGCGGGCCCTCTGGCGCGACGACGTCGGCGTCGTCGCGGTGGGAAAGCGCGCCGACCTGGTGATGCTCGACGCTCCGAGTTACGTCCACCTGGCCTACCGCCCGGGAGTGCCGCAGGTGAAGAAGGTCTTTGCGGCGTAGCGGGTCCGACCCTCAGGAAACAGTGTCGGCAAATGCGCGGATGAGCGCTTCCCGACTGGTCCCTGCGGCGAGAAGCAGGCGTAAGAGCACACGGGCTTTGGGCCCGCCGAGTGCCGCGGCCGAAATGAGGCCACTCGCCAGCAGGTCCTGCTCGGATCCTGGAAAACTGCCGGTGGACGTGTAGAGCTCGCCCGATCCCGTTCTCGAGGCGAAGATCACCGGCTTTGCCGCCGCCAGGCGCGCAAGCGAGCCCATTAACGAAGCCGGGGCATGGCCGCCACCGAATACTTCAACGACGACTCCAGCGTGTTCAGTATCGATCAGCTTTCGCGCCAGTTCGCCGTCATCGTCGAGAGAAAGGCGGAGGAGGGCGACACGGGGAAACGTGGCGTCCGCCGGGAGGGAGATGCGCGGCGTGCGCTGCCGCGGCACGACGGGGATTCGCACCCGTCCTTCATTGATCCAGCCCAGTGCACCCGTGTCGAGGGAGCGGAAGGTCGACGTCGACGAACTGTGGGTCTTCGTGACGAACCGTGCCGCGTGGATCTGGTCGTCGAACACGACAAGCGTTCCGAGATCGTGTGCGAGCGGGCTGGCGGCGACTCGAACCGCCGCGAGCAGGTTGGCCGGGCCGTCCGCTCCTGGCATGCCGGCGTTGCGCATCGCGCCCGTGACCACGAGCGGAATACCGGCTTCCACGAGGTTGTCGAGGGCCCAGGCCGATTCTTCGAGGGTGTCGGTGCCCTGCGTCACGACGACACCCTCCGCGCCCTCCGCCGCCGCAACATCGATCGCCCGCGCGAGGGTGGCGATATCACCGAAGCCGAGACTTGCCGAGGGGACGTTGAGAAACGACACGGATGTGACCTCCGCCACCTCGGAGAGTTGAGGAACGGCCGAGGCGATGTCGGCGGCCGAGAGGCTCATGGATGCATTACGGCCACGGGAGTCGGCGACGGCCGCTATCGTCCCACCGAGCGTGATGAGTCGTATGGCGGGACGACGAACTGCTGACATGGAGTGCAGGTTACGGCAGCTGGCGATCGAACGGGTACCGGCTGTCCGACTCGAACGGGAACCGTTGGCGGAAGTCGGCCGCGATGTTCTCGCAGGTGTCGAAGGTCACACCGTCATGAGACGCCATGTGTTCTATGAGGCGCTCGAGCATGAGCAGCACCTGCGGCCGACCGGAGACATCAGGGTGCAGGCAGATCGGGAATGTCGCGTAGTCGTACTCGCGGTAGACCCAGTCGAACTGGTCACGCCAGAGTTCCTCGATCTGGCGTGGGTTGGCGAAACCGTAGCTGTTCGGGCTGCTCTTGACGAACATCATGGGCGGCAGGTCGTCTAGGTACCAGTTGAACGCGAGGCTGACAAGCGGAATCTCGGTGCCGCGGACGAGCGGCTTCATCCACTCGTCGGCGGTCTTCGAATAGTCGATCTTGGTCCAGGCATCGCCGGTGCGGGCATAGAAGGGCTGAAAGTCATGCAGCACCTGGGTGCGGTCGTACTCGAAGCCGTTCTTGAGGAGAAGATCCGTGGTGATTTGGGTCATCTCTCCCCACGGCGCGATGTAGCCGGTGGGGCGGCGCCCCCAAACCTTCTCGATGAGCTCGATCGACCGGTTGAGCACGTCTTCCTCCTGCTGTGGGGACATGTCGCGGGGATTCTCGTGCGAATAGCCGTGGGCGCCGATCTCGTGGCCCGCCGCGGCGAGAAGCTCGATGCTCCGGGGAAAGGTCTCGATCGAGTGGCCGGGTGCAAAGAACGTCGACGTGATGTCGTACTTGCCGAACAGGTTCACCAGGCGCGGGAGACCGACCTCGCCCGCGAAGAGGCCGCGCTGGATGTCCTGCAGGCTGTCCTCTCCGCCGTAGGAGCCGAGCCAGCCTGACACTGCATCGACGTCCACGCCGAAGGTGACCTTGATATCCTTCATTTCTGCAACTCCTTCTTGTCTCTTCCTGGCCGACCGTTATATTCGTCGGCGAAGACCATGGCATCGAGCAGGGCCTGCTGGCTCGCTCGCACGTGCTCGCGCATCATCCGTTCTGCTGTCGTGCCGTCCTTGGCCGAGATGATTTCTATGACGCGGTGGTGCTCCGACTCGCTCTCGACGAGTCGTCCGGGTTTTGAGAGGGAGGTCTGGACGAGCCGGGAGTACGCCAGCTGGTTCATCATCATCCGGTAGTGCTGGGCGAGCTTCTCGTTGCCTGCGCCGCGGATGATGAGCTCGTGGAACTCCTCGACAAGCAGTGCGTAGGCGGTCGCATCGTCGGCCGCGACGGCCTCCTCCGCCCGCATCACATTCGCACGCAGGGCATCCAATTCCGGGATCTCTCCCCGGGCGGCGAAGAGCCTGGCGGCAGCGCCCTCGAGGATCTCCTTCATCTGGAAGAGCTCATTGATCTCGAGCCGGGTGGGCGCGCTCACGAAAGTACCCACGCGAGGGCGGATGATCACCAGCCCCTCGGTCTGGAGCTGCTTGAGCGCCTCGCGTACGGGAGTGCGGCTGACGCCGAACTCCTCGGCGAGCGCGATCTCCGACAGGGCGGCCCCCGATTCGAGCTGGCCGCCGGTGATCTGCGACCGCAGCCCATCGGCCACCCGCTCCTGGATGCTCTGTGTTGGAAAGACCTGAGCTTGCATGGTACCGAAGCTATGTGACTAGGGAGGGGACTGTCAAGAGAGATTGATGCATGCCACGTTACAGCCATGTTTCGCGATATTTCAGCGATGTTACTCGTAAAACTGAGGAAACTGCCTCTGTTGACATGGTAGGCGAGTTGCCACATACTCTTCTGTACCATGCAACAGAACGACAGCCGACGCTATTCGATCTCGTCACCGACGATCGCCTATTTAGTCCGGGAAGCCGAGGGCGACGTCGTCGTGCTGCTTCACGGCGTTGGCAGTTCTGCGTCGACCTGGAACGAGCTCATTCCACACCTGGGGAGCGAGTTCGTCATCGTCGCTCCTGACTATCGCGGTCATGGTTTCTCAGAATCCCCGGTGGTGCCATACTCGCTCGACGACTTCGTCGACGACTATTTCCGACTTCTGGACGAGCTCTCTATCGAGACCGCACACATCGTCGGCTTCTCTATCGGAGCGGTCATCGCCGAGGCCATCGTGCTGGCGCGACCGGAACGGGTGCGCTCCCTGGTCCTATTGAACACGATCGGCGGTCGCACGAGCATCGAGCGGGAGCGAGCTTTTGCCAGGCTCGAGGTCATCCGGTCCTCCGATCCAGCAGAGGTCGCCCGCGCGAGCGCGAGTCGTTGGTTCACGCCGGACTTCATCGAAAGGCAGCCGGCCCTCGTGGCGAGCGAGGTCGCGATCGTGTCCGCAACATCCCCCGAACCCTATGCCGCCGCCTATCAGGTACTTGCGACGACCGACCTCATCGACCTGGTCGGTTCGATCGCGGTTCCTGTGCTGATCGTCACCGGCGAGAACGATGTCGGTTCCACCCCACGAATGTCCCGCGCGGTTCATGAACGCGTCGCGCGGTCACAGTTGGTCGTCATCGACGGCTTGCAGCACTACCTCCACATCGAGGCGGCGAATCTCATCGCCGATCTCATCAATGGCTTCCTTCGAGGCCCCCATCCCCGCACCACCACCCAGTAGTCACACAAGGAGAAAGTGAAAAATGCGATACAAGAAAATCGCGGTCACAACCGCGCTGCTCGTCTCATCTCTGATCGTGCTCTCTGCCTGCAGCAGCTCAGCTCCCTCCGGCACCTCGACGTCAGCGAGCCCGCTCAGCATCTCCGCTCCGCTCAGCGGCCAACTCGGCGACAAGAGTTTCATGGACTCCGCGAACGACGGGCTCACCCGGGCGGCCAAGGAACTCGGCGTCAAGGTCAAGGTCGTCCAGGCCGGTGCGGATGACGCGCCCGCCTGGGAGCGCAATTTGACCGAGGCATCATCGAGCGGCAATTACGGCCTCATAGTGACCGGTGGAACCGTCGTCGCGTCGACGCTGAAGAAGGTCGCGAAGCAGTTCCCCAACCAGAAGTACCTCATCTTCGACTCTCCGTCGGTCGGTAAGAACGTCACGGGAATCAGCTATGCGCAGAACGAGGGCGCGTTCCTCGTCGGTGCCCTCTCCGCGCTCATCACCGACAACCCGGCCACCTTTCCCCGTGCGACCGGGAGCAAGAAGATCGGCGTCGCCGGTGGCATGGATATCCCGGTCATCCGTGACTTCATCGTCGGCTTCGAGCAGGGCGCGAAGGCCGTGGATCCGAACGTGACCGTCGACGTGCGCTTCATCAACGATTTTGCCAGCGCACAGAAGGGCTATGACGTTGCCACCGCCCAGTTCAAAGACGGTGCGGATGTCGTCTACCAGGTCGCGGGCGCAGCCGGTCTCGGCGTGCTCCAGGCTGCGGAAGACAGTGGGCGCTACGCGATCGGGACCGACTCCGATCAGAACGGAATCCACCCGGACTCCACCCCGGCCAGTGCCATCAAATCCGTGGGAAACACGGTCTACAACGGCATCAAGTCATTCCAGGCGGGCACGCTGAAGTTCGGGACCACCATCCCCGGCGACATCGCGAACAGCGGAGTCGGTATTGCATTCAATGACAAGCTCGTTCCCAAGGACATCCAGGACAAGGTGGACGCTCTTCGCAAGCAGGTCGTGGATGGAACCATCAAGGTGAAGTCGGCGCTCTAGTCGGCCCCCTCGCCCCGTTCTCGCCGAAGGAAGTCTCATGGATCAACCATTGCTCGCCCTCAAGGGAATCGTGAAGACGTTCGGTCCCATGACCGCCGTCGACTCGGTCGACCTCGAGATCCGCGCGGGTCGCATCCATGCGCTGCTCGGCGAGAACGGTGCCGGGAAATCGACCCTGATGAACTGCCTGTTCGGCCTCCTGCGGCCGGACAGCGGGTCGATCGAGATCGAGGGCGTCGCCGTGGAGGTGACATCGCCGAAGAAAGCACTCGAACTGGGCATCGGCATGGTACACCAGCATTTCAAGCTCGTTCCCTCGCTCACCGTCGCCCAGAACGTCGCGCTCGGTCGTGAACCGCACTCCGGCCCATTCGTGAAGACGAAGGAGGCCGAGGCGACCGTCGAACGGTTGTCTCGTGAATACGGCCTCGACGTCGACCCACGATCCAGAGTTCGCTCGCTGTCGGTCGGTGCCCAGCAGCGGGTCGAGATCCTGCGGGCGCTCGCACAGGATGTGCGCATCCTCGTCCTCGACGAGCCGACCGCGGTGCTCACGCCCGCAGAGACCGAGCGGTTCTTCGAGGTCATCAAGGGCTTCGCCGCGCGTGGACTCGCGGTGATCCTGATCAGCCATCACCTCTCCGAGGTGCGCCGGGTCGCCGACGAGGTGACGGTGCTTCGCCAGGGACGCCGGGTAGCGCACTCGGCGATCGAAGAGGTTACCAACACCCAACTCGCCGAACTCATTATCGGCAGGGCGCAACCGATCGTCAGCGAGGTCGAGCGGGGAACGCCGGGTGAGACGCGGCTGTCGATCGACGGCCTCGACGTGAGAGACGGCCGCGGACTGGAGATCGTGCACGCCGTCTCGTTCACCGTCCGGGCGGGTGAGATCGTCGGCGTGCTCGGCATCGCCGGGAACGGTCAGACGGAGATGGTGGAGGCGATTACCGGTCTGCGTCGGCCCGCCTCGGGAAGCGTGGTCATCAACGGCATCGAGACCGCAGGCGAGCATACCGGTCTCGTTCGGCGTGCCGGGCTCGGTCACGTTCCGGAAGATCGGAACGGACGCGGGCTCGCCGGCTACTGGTCGGTGCAGGACAACATCTCCATCGGTTACCTCGACACCCCGGAGGTCGGCGGACGCCTCACGAGCCGCGCGCGAATGGGAGCACTCGCCAGAAGGCTCATGATCGACTTCGATGTGCGAGCGAACTCTCCCCAGCAGCAGGCGAGGCGGCTGTCGGGCGGAAACGCGCAGAAGATGGTGCTCGCCCGCGAGCTTTCGCGAAAGCCGGATGTCGTGGTGTGCGCGGAGCCGACTCGAGGTCTCGATATCGCTGCGACAGCGGCGGTACGCTCGCGACTCGTCGAGGCAAGGGACCTCGGTGCCGCCGTACTTCTGGTCTCGAGTGAGATCGATGAAGTGACCCAGATCGCCGATCGCGTGCTTGTGATCTCATCCGGTCGTATCGTCGCGGAATTCGATGACCATCGGCCCACCGAGGCCGAGGTCGGCAGGGCGATGCTGGGAGGGCACGAATGACCGAGCCACAGGATTCCGAAACCGCAACGGCTGCCCGCTCCTTTCCCGGACTGGTCGCGACTGCGAGGCGAGTGGTACCGCTCGGACTCTTCCAATCCATGGTGGCAATCGTCCTCGGCATTGTCATCTGTTTCGTGATCATGCTCTTCGCTACGGCGGATCCGCTCGTTGCGTTCCAGGCGTTCACGCTCGGTACCTTCCGCAACGCGTACTCGATCGGCAGCATGATCGCGATTGCGAGCATTCTCGCCGTGACGGCCTTCGCCTCCACTGTCGCGTTCCGCGCTGGCGCCTTCAACATCGGCACGGAGGGCCAGCTGGTGCTCGGCGGGCTCACCGCGGCGATCATCGCGGAGAAGCTTCCCGGGCCGGGGGGCCTCGTCCAGGTCATCGCACTTCTGGGTGCCATGGCGGCGGGTGCGCTCTGGATAGCCATCCCCACCGTACTGCGCGTTCGTTACCGGACCAACGAGATTCTCACCACCCTCATGGCGAACTACATCGCCGCGGATCTCGCGCTCTTCCTGGTGAATCAGTATTTTCGCGACAAGGGATCGGGGGCCGTGGAGACGCCGCCGCTCGACGAATCGCGATGGCTGTTGCAGATCCTGCCACCCTCCGCGGCCAACATCGGTGTCGTCGTGGCCCTCGTTCTCGCCGGTGTTCTCTGGCTGTGGTTCGACCGCACGAGAGCGGGCAAGCGGGCAGAGGTGTCTGGGCTGCAGCCCGCCTTCGCCGAATACCTCGGTATCCACTCGGTCTCGTACCTGCGCAACTCGATGCTCATCAGCGGGGCGCTGGCTGGTCTCGGGGGCGGTCTCGCCATCCTGGGTATCTCGCACGCTTACATCGACGGGTTCTCACCGCAATACGGTTTTCTCGGAATCACCGTCGCTCTCATCGGCAGGCTTCGGCCCGTGGGGGTGCTGGTCTCGGCCCTGCTCTACGCCTCACTCATCACTGGCGCCACCGCCATGCAGGCTGTGTCGGACGTGCCGTACTCCCTCGTATTTGTGCTGCAGGGGATCTTGATCCTGCTCATCACGAGCCAGCGCATCGGCGGAAGGAGAACGGCATGAGCGCACTCGGGGACTTTCTCTCCCTCGCACTGTCGAGCATGATCCCGATCCTGGTGACAGCGATCGGCGGGATGTTCGCGGAGCGCGCCAGGGCCACCAATATCGCTCTCGACGGCACGATGCTCATCTCGGCGCTGGGAGCGATCATCGTCGGAGCAGCCACCGGCAACCCCTGGCTCGGTCTGCTCGCGGGCGTCATATCAGGAATCGCATATGCGGCGATTCTGGCGTTCGCCGCCTTCGTGTTGCGTTGCGACCTGCTCATCGCCGGTATTGCCGCGAACCTGCTCGCCACCGGCGTCACGCTTCTGGTCGTGCAGAACGTGCTCAAGTCGACGGGAACCTATGCCCCGGCCAACGTACCGCTGATCCCGCGGGTGTCGCTCGGCTTTATTGGCAAGATCCCGGTGATCGGTCCGGCCCTCAGCGACCAGAGTGCCCTCTTCTACGTCGTCGTCGTGGTGACAATTCTCGGCGCGCTGGTGCTCAATCGCACCCGGTTCGGAGTGCACGTGAAGGCCGTCGGCGAGTCGGAGGAAGCGGCTGAGGCGGCCGGTCTCAAGCCGATCCTCACCCGCACAGTGACGCTGCTCATCAGCGGCGCGGCCGCGGGCATCGGCGGCACCTACCTGTCGCTCAGCTCCGTCGCTTCGTTCAATTCCGATCTCACGGGTGGTTTGGGCTTCATCGCGTTCGCCGCAGTCATCTTCGGGCGTGCCACCCCACTCGGCACCATCCTCGCCTCGGTGCTCTTCGGCATCGCGACAGCCGCCTCGATTCAGCTGCAGGGCAGCGGCGTCATCGACCCGCAGCTGCTGCACTCCCTGCCATACGTCGCGACCGTTCTCGCCCTCGCGGTGCAGTCGATCCGCCGACACCGCCTGAACAGGTTCGACGTGACCGATACGTCGTTCCTTCCCGCCATCATCCCCCGAGGTTAAGGACCGCTGATGACCCCTCCCGTTCCCGTTCTCGTTGACTGCGACACCGGCGTCGACGATGCGATGGCGCTGCTGTACCTGCTAGCACGCGACGACATCGATGTCGTCGGCATAACCACCGTATTCGGCAACAACACCGCGGCACAGTGTGCCCACAACACCCTGCGCGTGCTCGAACTCGTCGGCCGCCGGGACATCCCCGTCGCGGTCGGAGCCGAACGGCCTCTCGTTGGCGAGGTCACCTATCTCGCCACGCACGTCCACGGCAATGACGGACTCGGCGACTCCGGTCTGCCCATGGAGGTCTCGACGGCGGTGAGCGACCTGAGCGCCGTGGAGCTCATCGACCGGCTTTCGTTCGAGCACGCCGGTCGCCTGCGAATCCTTGCGGTCGCCCCGCTCACCAATATCGCCCGCGCCCTGGAAACCATCCCGGACCTCACCGACCGGATCGTGGACATCGTCATCATGGGAGGGGCAGCGGATGTCGCGGGCAATCAGTCACCGGCGGCGGAGGCCAACATCATCCACGATCCGGAGGCGGCCCAACTCGTGATCTCCGCCGCATGGCCGACCACGCTCGTGCCGCTCGACGTGACGATGGTGGAAGTGCTCACCGAGAGACACCGATCGATGCTCATCGCCGCGGATACTCCGGTGAGCCGGTTCGTCGCGGCGACCACCGACTTCTACTTCGAGCGGTATGGCATGGACTCCTACGGGGTGCGATGCTCGCCATGCCATGACGCAGTCGCCGCCGCCGTCCTCACAGGTGAGGTGGTACCGAGCGTTTTCCCGGTCATCGACGTGCAGGTCGACTGCACCGATGGCCCGGGTCGAGGCGCGACGATCTGCGACACCCGCGGCCGCTATCGCGGCTTTCCCTCCATGCCGGAGGGCAACTGCCGGGTGGCGCTCGTCACCGACGGCACCTTCCCCGACCTCCTCATCGCCGCGCTCGGCGCCTGACGCCGAATCACCACGAAAGGAACACACCATGCTCGAGGACTACACGGTCCGAAAATGGGTAAGCCATGTCGAAGAGGTCTGGCACGACGGTGGAGAGCCGCTCGACCAACCGCTCATCAAGGCGGCCGTCGGGGTCGTGATCGCCAATCCATTTGCCGGGACGTGGGTAGAGGACCTCTCGCCGCTCACCGCCCCGAGCGCCGCGCTCGGCACCGAACTGGGAACCCGAGCAGTCGCGCTACTCGGTGGGCGACCGGTGCAGAGCTACGGCAAGGGCGGAATCGCCGGTGTCGACGGAGAACAGGAGCACGTCGTGGCGTGCGTGACCACCATCTTCGGCGACGCGTTCCGGGACGCCGTGGGCGGGGGTCAGGCGTGGATCTCCTCGGTCACCAAATCGGGCTCCGCGGGGACATCCATCGACATCCCCCTTGCTCACAAGGATGCACTCTACGTGCGGGCGAACTACGACGGGATCACCCTCGCCGCCCCGGACGGGCCCAAGCCCCGTGAGCTGTTCATCGTCGTCGCCGTCGCCACGCGCGGACGCGTCCACGAACGCGTTGGTGGGCTGAAGGCCTCGGACATCACCGGCGGCGGACTGTGGTGACGATGCCCGCCGGCAGGCTTGGCGGCCGTACGGCCGTCGTGACGGGAGCCGCGTCCGGCCTCGGTCGCGCGATCGCCATGCGATTTGCTCGCGAAGGCGCGACCGTCATAGTCAGCGATCTGCAGCCGGAGCCCATCGGAACTCGTGCCGACGAACTGCCGACCGTAGACGTGATCGATCGGGCCGGAGGTTCCGCGGTATTCGTTCGCGCCGACGTGCGGCAGCCAGAGCAGGTTGATGCGCTAGTCACGCGGGCGACTGCAATAACGGGTCGACTGGATATCGTCGTCAACAATGCAGGCCTCTTCGGCCTCTCGCCGCTGCTGGAGACGACGGAGGAAAAGTGGGACGCCGATCTGGCTCTCAACCTGCGCTCGCAGTTCCTGATGTGCAAACGCGCGATCGCGCAGATGATCACCCAGGACGCGGTGGACGAGGTGCGGGGCCGCATCGTCAACATCTCGTCGCAGCTCGGCATGACGGCTGCACCCGGCGCGACCACTTACGGGGTCGCCAAGGCAGGAGTCGCTCAGCTCACCCGTCAGCTCGCCGTCGATTTCGCGGCCGATGGCATCATCGTGAACGCGATCGCCCCCGGGAGGATCATCACGGGGACCCAGGCCGCCGAGCGGGAGTACCTCGCGACGGGCGCCACCGACGAGGCAACTCGCTTCTCGCTCAGCCGCACACCGTTTCCCCGACTGGGTCGGCCGGAAGACGTCGCCGGTGCCGCCCTATTCCTCGCCTCAGACGATTGCACGTTCATCTCCGGCCACAACCTCATGGTTGACGGCGGCTGGCTCGCGTACTGATCGTGTCTACGTCATCCCGGTCTCATGAAAGGCAGAGCAACCATGTTCAGACTCGATAACCGCGTCGCCGTCATCACCGGAGCCGCTTCCGGAATCGGCGCGGCCACCGCGCAACTCTTCGCCGAGATGGGCGCCGACCTCGTGCTCGGCACCCACTCGGCCGACGACCATGACATCGAGTCGGTTCGCGCCTCAATCGTGAGACTGGGTCGGCGCGTGACAGTGGTCGACGTCGACGTGCGCAAGGAAGAGGACGTGAATCGCCTTGTCGATGCCGCCGCGGACGAGTACGGCAGGATCGACGTCGTGATCGCCAATGCCGCGATCGCGCGTCGCAAGGAGTCCTCGATTCTCTCGGACATCGAATGGAACGACACGCTCGACGTGAATCTCGCCGGCGTCTGGCGCACGTTCCGCGCCGCCATCCCGCTCATGAGAGAGGCTGGCTATGGGCGGCTGCTCGCGACCGCGTCGACAGCGGGAGCATTCGAGGCGTGGCAGGAGCACGCGCACTACTCGGCGGCGAAGGCTGGAATCACCGGACTCGTGCGCTCCCTGGCGGCCGAACTCGGCCCGGACGGAATCACCGTGAACGCAATCGCCCCCGGCATTATCGAGACCCCACAAACCCTGGACGCCGTGAACTCGCTCGGCGCGGAAGGCGTCGGCGAGACGGGGAGGACTCAGCCCATCCGTCGTGTTGGCGTGCCGCTCGATATCGCGAAGGGCTTCCTGTTTCTCGGCAGCGAGGACACCTCCTTCATTACCGGCCAGACGATGATCATCGACGGCGGACGAATGCTCGTGCGAGGTTAGCCGCTACTCCTCGAAGCTGTTCACCATCGCGTGGGCGGCGCGGTCGAGGTATCCCCAGAGGGTCGCGTCGTCCAGCGGGGAGAGTCCGAGGCTGTCGACCGCCGATCGCATGTGGGAGAGCCAGCGGTCGCGGGCATCCGGATTGACCGTGAATGGCAGGTGCCTCATCCGGAGGCGTGGGTGACCGCGCTGCTCGGAATAGGTGCTCGGACCACCCCAGTACTGTTCGAGGAAGCCGGTGAGCCGCTGGATCGCGCCCTCGAGATCCTCGGCGGGATACATTGGCCGCAGCACGGGATCCGACTCGATGCCCACATAGAAGCGGCGCACGAGTTTCTCGAAGGTCGGCCTGCCGCCGACCTTCTCGTAGAAATTGCCCGTCGCCGCTTCGCCATGCTCGCTGATGCGGAGCGTGATCGGGTTCACCCTGCGCTGTGGTCTGTCGTCGCTCATGCGCGTGGCCTCCGTGGCGGTTTTGGGCTCTCGGTGGAGGCGATCGGATTCGGCCGGGTGCGTGGCGGACGGCTGCCGCTGATGCTCTCCGCACTCTCGAATCCGCTCAGCACCACACTGTTGAGGCTGGGGAGTTGGATGCCCATCTCGTCGAGGGTCATCTTCAGCCGGGCGCGAAGGTCCCTGGCCACGTCGTCCTTGCTCCCCGGGCGGGTCTTCATTACGAGCCGGATGACGATCGCCTCCGCCGAGATCGACTCGATTCCCCAGATCTCCGGCTTTTCGAGGATGCGGCTGCGCCATTTCGTGTTCGTGGCCATGTCTGTCGCGGTCGCAAGCATCCGATCCTGCACCGTCTGCACGTCCGCGTCGTACGGTATCGCGAGGTCGATGATCACGCGAGACCAGCCCTGCGACATGTTGCCGACGCGCAGAATCTCACCGTTGCGCACGTACCAGATGGTGCCATTGACATCCCGCAGCTGCGTCACCCGGATGCCGACCGACTCGACCATTCCCGTCGCGAACCCGGTGTCGACGACATCGCCGACGCCGAGCTGGTCTTCCGCGACGATGAAGAGACCGTTGAAGACGTCTTTCACGATGTTCTGAGCGCCGAAGCCGAGGCCGGCGCCGATCGCCGCGGTGATGAGCGCGAAGGAACCGATGATGTTCGCGTCGATCGTCGTGACGACGAGCAGCACGGAGACGATCACCAGCACCACGGCGACGATGTTGTTGAGCACACTGCCGAGCGTGCGGGTGCGCTGCACGAGGCGAACGGCGCTGAGGGGTGAGGCAAGCAGCGCCTGAGTGTCTTCGATGCTCTGACGCTTCTTCACGCCGTTGACGATCCGCT
Organism: Microbacteriaceae bacterium; assembly: GCA_025465035.1. Classification (GTDB taxonomy): domain Bacteria; phylum Actinomycetota; class Actinomycetes; order Actinomycetales; family Microbacteriaceae; genus Lacisediminihabitans. Next base: position 34,742 of record JAODMH010000140.1, read on the forward strand.
TGACTATCCGGTCGATGACGAAACGGAGCACGATCCGCAGGACCACCGCGATGACGATGATCACCAGCACATGAAACGCCTTGCCGGAGAGCGAGTTGGCGTCGAAGAGGCTCTGCCAGAACGTGGTCCACGTCATCGGTTGCGTTCTCCCTTCATAGCGTTCGAGTCTATTCGGGGCACGCTGAAGGAACAGTCCGCGCCTCAGCGCAACTCATCCCAGGGGTCACAAACGCACGCTCATCGGCGCATTTGGCAGCCGATCGTGTCCCCTCACGGGTGGCCTCGTCTGCCGACTCAGTCGGCGTCTCTCGCCTGCACCCGCAGCGCGCGCTCGACGCCGGCGAGGTTCTCGGTCACCAGTCGGCGGAGCGCGGGGATGTCCGGGTTGGCGTCCAGCCACGCCTTCGTCGCGTCAACGAGAGTCTGCGAGGCCAGCGGCGACGGATACAGCCCGACGACGATGTACTCGGCGATCTTGTATGTGCGGTTCTTCCAGATGTCGTTGATGGCCGCGAAGTACGGTTCGACGAGTGTCTCGAGCGGAGCAGGGTCGTTCGTGTGCAGATAACCGACGGTGACGTTGCGCACGATCGCGTTCGGCAGGTCGGCAGAACTCACGAGGGAGTCGAAGGCCGCACGCTTTCCCTCCGCCGTCGGGAAGGTGGCGCGAGCACGCGCCGCCGCCTGC
>JAODMH010000144.1 GCA_025465035.1 Microbacteriaceae bacterium
CTTCACGGTGTTCCTTCCCGCGCTCGTGACTGCCGCTACAGTTCCTCTGCTGATCGGCGCACGCATCCTCTTCGCCGACTGGGTGAGCGCTCTCATCGTTGTGCTCACCGTCCCGCTGATCCCGCTCTTCATGGCGCTGATCGGCCTGCACACTCAGGAGCGGGTCGCCGAAGCGACGACGGCCCTCGCGCGGCTGTCCGATCACCTGGTGGAGCTCGCCCGCGGACTGCCGGTGCTCGTCGGACTGGGCCGGGCGCGCGAACAGGTGGCCGCGCTGCGCGCGATCTCCGAGAACCACCGGGCGAAGACGGTGCAGACGCTGCGCACCGCGTTCCTCTCCGCGCTCGCACTCGAGTTGATCGCCACGATTTCCGTCGCCGTCGTCGCGGTCTTCATCGGGGTGCGCCTCGTCGCCGGCGAACTCTCACTCGAGGTGGGGCTGCTGGTGCTCATCCTCGCCCCTGAGTGCATGACGCCGTTCCGGGAAATCGGGGCGGCCTTCCACGCCTCGCAGGACGGTCGGGAGGCGATCGCCCGCGGCCGGGCCGTCATCGACGCGCCGCGCCGCTCATCGATCGTCGAGTCCGGCACCGGTCCCGTTCGGGTGGATGGCCTGTCCGTCCGCTATGCGCACCGCACCACCGACACCCTGCACGACCTGAGTTTCGATGCCGCCAGGGGTGAGGTCGTCGCGCTCGACGGGCGAAGCGGCACCGGCAAGTCCACAGTTCTCCGGGCACTCGCCGGCCGGCTCGCCACGGGGGACGACGTGGTCGTCGGTGGCCGGGTGAGCGGAATCGAGAGCGGGCGGCTGGCCTGGTTGCCGCAGCATCCGCACCCGGCCGCCGACACCGTGCTGGACGAATTGCTCCTGTATGCGGGCGACGTTTCCCGGCAGGCCGCGTATGGCGTGCTGTCGCGGCTCGGTCTCGCCCATCTCGCGGATGCCCCACCCAGCCTCGTGAGTCCCGGCGAGTTGCGGCGGCTCGCGTTCGGCCGCGTGCTCATGCGGGTTGCGGCGGGGGCTAATGTCGTCCTCCTCGACGAGCCGACCTCGCAGCTGGACGCCGGAGCCGCGCGCACGATCATCGCCGAGATCATAGCGATGAAGTCCAGGGCCGTCGTGATCGTCGCCTCGCACGACCCCGCCGTACGCGCCATCGCCGACCGACGGATTCTCCTCTCCGGCCCGGTTCGCGACGAGCCGGCGATCTCGGGACAACCGGGCGAGGCCCAGCGCAGATCCCGGCCTACCCCGGACGGCGGCGAACTCGGCACTGTGCATCCGCTGCGGGAACTCGCTGGATTTCTCCGCCCGATCGCGGGCCGGGCACTGGCCACCGCGGTCGTCGGAACCCTCGCGGCCCTGTTCGCCATCGCGCTCACGGCCCTCTCCGGTTGGCTCATCGTGCGGGCAGGCGAGCATCCGCCGATCATGTACCTGCTCGTCGCGATCGTCGGGGTGCGCTTCTTCGGCATCGGACGGGCGGCGCTCCGCTACTCGGAGCGACTGCTCGGGCACGGCGCGGTCCTCGCGGCCGTGACGGAGCTGCGGATGCGGCTCTGGTCCGCACTCGCCTCGAGGGGTGCCCGCAGCCGCGACCTTCTCACCGGCGGAAGCGCCCTCGACCGGCTCGTCCGCGATGTCGACCAGGTGCGCGACCTCTCGATCAGGGTCCTGCTGCCCCTGGTGATCGGTGTGACGACGCTCATCGTCGTGATCGCCGCACTCGGTTCCCTCGCTCCGGCGATGCTTCCGATGCTCTGCGCGTTCGGCCTGATCGCGGGAATCGGCGCGCCGCTTGCCGCGCTGTTGGCCGACCGTCGCGCGTCGCGGGTCCATCAGCTGCTTAAGTCGACGGTGCTCCGCCGATTCGTGGCCATGCTGGGGGCAGCCGACGAACTCCGGGCGAACGGGGTCGACGGGGGCATCCGCCGGCAGCTCGCCGACCTCGACAGAGCGTCCGGTACGTCAACGCGGCGCAGCACCTGGGCGCTCGGCCTCGGCAACGCGATCGTGGTCGCGTCCTGCGCGCTCACCGCGGTGCTCGTGCTGCCGATCGCCGCGTCGACGGGAACCGTCGCACCGGGACTGGTCGCCGTGCTCGCCCTCGTGCCGCTCGGCCTCATCGACCCGTTGCTCGACCTGGTCGCCGCCGTGCAGCTGGCACCAGCGCTGGGCGAGGTGCTCGCCCAGGTGGCCCGGACCGTCGGCAGCGACCAGGCCGGGGATCGACCGGATTTCTCCGCCTCCTCGATCGAGCGACTCAGCATGGACGGCATCGCCGCGCGCTGGCCGGGCTCCGCCGAGCCGGTGGTGGAGAACGTGAGCGTGGAGGTGCGGCGTGGCGACTGGCTCGTCGTCACCGGCCCGTCCGGCTCTGGGAAGTCCACCCTCCTCGCGGTTCTGCTTGGACAGCTCGAACCCGCCGGGGGGCGGTACAGCATCAACGGACGCGACACCGCTGGCCACGATCTCTCATCGCTCGCGCCCCGGTTCGGCTGGTGCCCACAGGAAGGACACCTCTTCAACTCGACCCTGCGCGCCAACCTCCTCCTCGCCCGCCCGCGCGACGAGGCTCCGGATGGCGCCGAGATGATCGCCGTCCTCAGACGGGTCGGCCTCGGCCCGCTGCTCGATCGCCTGCCGGACGGGCTCGATACGATCGTCGGGGCGGAGGCGGGTTACCTCTCCGGTGGCGAACGGCAACGGGTCGCCGTCGCTCGCACTCTGTTGACCATGGCCGATGTGATACTGATCGACGAACCGACAGCTCACCTGGACGAAGAGTCGGCGGAGTCGCTCATGGCGGATCTGCGCACGGCACTCGCCGACCGGGTGACGGTGCTCGTCACGCATCAGGCGCACGGCAGTCGGCCCGGCGACATCCGCATCGATCTCGGGGCGATCTCTCACCAACCCCGGCAGGTTCTGCCCACGGCGCAATCCGGGCTCGTTGTCAGTGGTGCTGCCTAAGCTGGATGCATGGAACCGACACGCTCCGTGCGCCCGTTCGAGGTCATCAGCGACTACACCCCGAGCGGCGATCAGCCAGCCGCGATCGCCGAATTGACCGCGCGGATCAATGCCGGCGAGACGGACGTCGTGCTCCTCGGAGCCACCGGCACCGGTAAGTCCGCGACGACGGCGTGGCTCATCGAGGCGGTGCAGCGGCCAACCCTGGTGCTCGCCCACAACAAGACGCTCGCCGCGCAGCTGGCCAACGAATTCCGTGAGCTCATGCCGAACAATGCCGTCGAATACTTCGTCTCCTACTACGACTACTACCAGCCGGAGGCCTATGTCCCGCAGACCGACACCTTCATCGAGAAGGACACGTCGGTCAACGCGGAGGTCGAGCGGCTCAGGCACTCGACCACCAATTCGCTGCTCAGCAGGCGCGACGTGGTGGTTGTCTCGACGGTCTCCTGCATCTACGGCCTCGGCAGCTCGGAGGAGTATCTGGACGCCATGATGGCGCTCCAGGTCGGCATGAAGATCAATCGCGAGGCGCTCATCCGCAAGTTCGTCTCCATGCAGTATCAGCGCAACGACGTCGACTTCTCGCGCGGCAACTTCCGGGTGCGCGGCGACACCATCGAGATCATCCCCATGTACGAGGAACTGGCCATCCGCATCGAGATGTTCGGCGACGAGATCGAGGGTCTCTACAGCCTTCACCCGTTGACCGGCGAGGTCGTCAAGAAGATGGATGCGGTGTCCGTCTTCCCCGGATCGCACTACGTCGCGGGGCAGGAGCGCATGCACGCCGCGATCAGGACCATCAAGGTGGAGCTGGCGGAGCGGCTCGAGCAGCTCGAGCGTGAGGGAAAGCTCCTCGAGGCGCAGCGCCTGCGCATGCGCACGACCTTCGACCTGGAGATGATGGAGCAGATCGGGTTCTGCAGCGGCATCGAGAACTATTCGCGGCACATCGACCAGCGCCAGCCAGGGGAGGCGCCGCACTGCCTCATCGACTACTTCCCCGACGACTTCCTCGTCGTCATCGACGAGTCGCACGTCACAGTGCCGCAGATCGGTGCGATGTACGAGGGCGACGCCTCTCGCAAGCGCACCCTCGTTGAACACGGTTTCCGGTTGCCGAGCGCGCTCGACAACCGCCCCCTGAAGTGGAACGAGTTCCTCGAACGGGTCGGCCAGAAGGTCTACCTGTCGGCGACGCCCGGCAGGTACGAGATGGGTATCACCGACAGCGTGGTCGAGCAGATCATCCGCCCGACCGGCCTCGTCGACCCAGAGATCGTGGTCAAGCCGACCAAGGGCCAGATCGACGATCTGCTGGAGGAGATCCGCAAGCGCGTCGCGATCAACGAACGTGTGCTCGTGACCACCCTCACCAAGAAGATGGCAGAAGAGCTCACCGAGTTCCTCGGCGAGGCAGGAGTTCGAGTCAGGTACCTGCACTCCGACGTCGACACGCTGCGCCGGGTCGAACTGCTGACCGAACTACGCCAGGGCGTCTACGACGTGCTCGTCGGCATCAACCTCCTCCGAGAGGGGCTCGACCTGCCGGAGGTCTCCCTCGTCGCGATCCTGGATGCCGATAAGGAAGGGTTCCTGCGATCCTCCACCTCTCTCATCCAGACCATCGGCCGCGCCGCCAGAAACGTGTCGGGCGCCGTGCACATGTACGCCGACGTGATGACCGACTCGATGAAGCTCGCGATTGGCGAGACCACGCGACGCCGGGCGAAACAGGTGGCCTACAACCTGGAACGCGGTGTCGACCCGCAACCGTTGCGGAAGAAGATCGCCGACATCACCGACCAACTGAATCGGGAAGACGCCGATACCGCGGCACTGCTCGGTTCTCTCAAAAATGGTGGCCGCGACGGCCGCAAGCGGTCGCCCACGCCCAACCTCGCGCGCCACGGCGGCTTGGCGGCGAACGGAGCGAACGACCTCGAGTCGATCATCCGCGACCTCAACGATCAGATGCTGCAGGCGGCGGGAGAACTCAAGTTCGAGCTGGCCGCGCGCCTCAGGGACGAGGTCTCCGACCTCAAGAAGGAGCTGCGCCAGATGGAAGCGGCCGGTCATCTGTCCTAGTCGCGGCATCCGCCGATGGCGAACCGCGCGAGGCAATGTCGGTGGCTTCCGTAGGATATAGAGAGTGTCTATTTCCCGCGTAGAGTCTTCGTCGAAACTGTCAGTCCACGGCGCGCGAGTTCACAACCTGAAGGGTGTGGACCTCGAGATTCCGCGTGATTCGCTCGTCGTTTTCACCGGTCTTTCCGGCTCTGGCAAGTCGTCGCTCGCCTTCGACACGATCTTCGCCGAGGGCCAGCGGCGCTACGTCGAATCGCTGTCCGCCTACGCGCGCCAGTTCCTCGGGCAGGTCGATCGGCCCGATGTCGACTTCATCGACGGTCTGAGTCCCGCCGTCTCGATCGATCAGAAGTCGACGAACCGCAACCCCCGGTCGACAGTCGGCACCATCACCGAGATCTACGACTACATGCGCCTGCTCTGGGCGCGGATCGGCGTCCCGCACTGTGCCATCTGCGGCGAGCGGATCGAACGCCAGACAGTGCAGCAGATCGCGGACCAGCTCATGACCCTCGAGACGGGCACGCGTTACCAGGTGGTCAGCCCTGTCATCTCGCAGAAGAAGGGCGAGTTCGTCGACCTCTTCAGAGAGCTCGCGGCCAGCGGGTACTCTCGCGCGATCGTGGACGGCGAACAGATCTCGCTGAGTGACCCGCCGCTCCTCAAAAAGCAGGTCAAGCACGACATCTCTGTCGTCGTCGACCGACTCGTCGCCGCCGACGACATCCTGACCCGTCTCACCGATTCGCTCGAGACGGCCCTCAGGCTGACCGACGGGCTCGTGAGCATCAACTACGTCGACGAGACCGGCGACAGGGCCTGGCGCAACTTCTCCGAGAAGCTCTCCTGCCCGAACGGTCACCCGGTCCAGCTCACCGAGATCGAGCCGCGCACCTTCTCCTTCAACGCGCCCTTCGGCGCCTGCCCTGAGTGCTCTGGACTCGGTACCAAGATGTCTGTCGACTCCGAGCTGCTGCTCGGCGATCCAGAGCTGAGCCTCGCGGAGGGTGTGATCCTCCCGTGGACGCAGTCGGGCAAGGGGCTCTTCAACTACTTTCAGCGACTGCTCGAGGGCCTCGCCCACGACCTCGACTTCTCGCTCGACACCCCATGGCGCGCCCTCTCGGACGAGGTGCAGCAGGCGATTCTCCGGGGCAACGACTTCCAGGTCACCGTGAAGTGGAAGAACCGATTCGGTCGCGAGATGAAGTACTCCACCGGCTTCGAGGGGGTCATGCCCTACATCGAGCGCAAGTTCGTCGAGGCCGAGTCAGATTCCGCACGCCAGCGCTATGCGGCCTACCTGCGCGAGATCAACTGTCCGGTCTGCGACGGCAAACGTCTCAAGCCGGAGGTGCTCGCGGTCACCGTCCACGATCACAACATCGCGGATGTCTCCCAGCTCAGCCTCGTCGACGCCTACGAGTTCATGCACCTGCTCGAACTGTCCGAGCGGGAGGCGAGGATCGCCGCCCAGGTGCTCCGTGAGATCCGCCTCCGGCTGGAGTTCCTCATCGAGGTCGGGCTCAGCTATCTCAACCTCGCGCGCTCGGCCGGCTCTCTCTCCGGCGGCGAGGCACAGCGCATCCGTTTGGCCACCCAGATCGGATCGGGGCTGACCGGCGTGCTGTACGTGCTCGACGAACCGAGCATCGGTCTGCATCAGCGCGACAACCGCCGACTGATCGAGACGCTCGTCAAGCTCAAGAGCCTTGGTAACACCCTTATCGTCGTCGAGCATGACGAAGACACCATCCGTACGGCGGACTGGATCGTCGACATCGGGCCGGGCGCGGGGGAGCACGGCGGCGAGGTCGTACACTCCGGGTCGTACGCGGAGCTGCTGGCGAACACCGCATCGATCACCGGGGACTACCTCTCCGGCCGCCGGTCGATCGCGACACCGACCTCCCGGCGACCGATCGATCAGAAGCGCAAGCTGGTCGTCGAGGGTGCGCGGGCGAACAACCTTCAGAACGTCACCGTCGAGTTCCCGCTCGGCACCTTCACCGCCGTCACCGGCGTGAGCGGATCGGGCAAGTCCTCGCTCATCAACGACATCCTGTACAAGGTGCTCGCGAACGAGCTCAACGGCGCTCGTCAGATCCCCGGCAAGCACACTCGTGTGTCCGGTCTCGACAACCTCGACAAGGTCGTACACGTCGATCAGGCTCCGATCGGCCGCACCCCGCGCTCCAACCCGGCCACCTATACCGGGGTGTTCGACAAGATCCGCAATCTCTTCGCCGAGACCATCGAGGCGAAGTCGCGCGGTTATCTGCCCGGTCGTTTCAGCTTCAACGTCAAGGGCGGTCGCTGCGAGAACTGCTCCGGTGACGGAACGATCAAGATCGAGATGAACTTCCTGCCGGACGTCTACGTCGTCTGTGAGGTCTGCAACGGCGCCAGGTACAACCGCGAGACCCTCGGGGTGCACTACAAGGGTAAGAACATCGCCGAGGTGCTCGACATGCCGATCAGCGAGGCCGCCGAATTCTTCGAGGCGATCAGCTCGATCAGCCGATTCCTCAATACGCTGGTGGATGTCGGGCTCGGCTACGTGAGGCTCGGCCAGAGCGCGACGACACTGTCCGGGGGAGAGGCGCAGCGCGTCAAACTCGCCACGGAGCTGCAGAAGCGTTCGATGGGCCGCAGCATCTACGTGCTCGACGAACCGACGACAGGTCTGCACTTCGAAGACGTGCGCAAGCTCCTGCTGGTGCTGAACGGCCTCGTAGACAAGGGCAATACCGTCATCGTGATCGAGCACAACCTCGATGTCATCAAGTCGGCCGACTGGTTGATCGATCTCGGCCCCGAGGGCGGCGCTGGCGGCGGTAGAGTGCTCGCCGTCGGGACACCGGAGCATCTCGCGACGGTCGACGAGAGCCACACCGGCCTCTTCCTGCGTGAGGTGCTCGCCGGGAGCCGGGCCAGCGTCAAGGCCATCAGTCCGGCGCGCCCTCGGTCCAAGGCCAGGGGCGCCAAGGCTCTCGCAGCCGGATAGCGATGGTCGACACGGTAAGCTGGCGCCCGAAGGCGGGCGAGATTCCCACCCAACCGGGCGTCTATCGGTTCAGGGATACTGGACAGCGCGTGCTCTACGTCGGCAAGGCGAAGAACCTCCGCGCGCGCCTCAGCAACTACTTCGCGCCGCTCGCCGGCCTGCACGATCGCACCAGACGCATGGTGCTGAGCGCGGCGTCGGTGGAATGGACCGTCGTCGGCACGGAATTCGAGGCGCTCCAGCTGGAGTTCACCTGGATCAAGGAATTCGATCCGCCGTTCAATGTGCAGTTCCGCGATGACAAGTCCTACCCGTATCTCGCAATCACCCTGGGGGACGCGGTGCCGCGTGTGCTCGTCACCCGCAACCGCAACCTCGGGGGAGCGCGCTATTTCGGGCCGTACACGAAGGTCTGGGCGATCCGCGAGACTGTCGATCTCATGCTCAAGGCGTTCCCGATGCGCAGCTGCTCCGACGCGACCTATAAGCGCGCCGAGCAGACCGGCCGTCCATGCCTGCTCGGGGATATAGGAAAGTGCGCGGCCCCGTGCGTCGGCAGGGTGACGAAGGAGGAGCACAAGTCGATCGCCCTCGACTTCGCCTCCTTCATGGCGGGCAACGACTCGAAGTACACGGCGGACGTCGCGCGCAAGATGAAGGAGGCCGCGGCCGCGATGGACTACGAGGCAGCCGCGAAGTTCCGCGACCAGCTCGCCGCCCTGGAGACCGCCCTCTCGAAGAGCACGATCGTGCTTGCGGAAGACGTCGATGCCGATGTGTTCGGCATCGCCCATGACGAGCTCGCGGCCGCGGTCCAGCAGTTCACCGTACGAGGCGGCCGCATCCGCGGCGTGCGCAGCTGGGTGGTCGACAAGGAGCTCGATCTCGAGCTTGCCGAACTTGTCGAAAGCGTCGTGCACAACGCCTACGACGACGAGAGCACACCGCCTCGGCAGATCGTGGTTCCCGAGCTACCGGATGACTCGGCAGAACTCGAGCTCTGGCTTACCGGCCAGCGCGCGGAACGCCAGGCCACCGGCAGGGTCGCGCTGAGGGTCGCTCAGCGCGGGGATCTCGCGGCCCTCGCCCAGACCGTCGGAACCAACGCCAAGAACGCTCTCGTGCTCTACAAGACGCGGCGCAGCGGCGATTTCGTCGCCCGCTCGCAGGCCCTCGCGGACATCCAGGAGGCGCTGGGCATGGACGATGCCCCGCTGCGCATGGAGTGCTACGACGTCTCGCACCTGAGCGGCACCAACATCGTCGCCTCGATGGTCGTCTTCGAAGACGGTCTCCCGCGCAAGGACCAATACCGCCGCTTCAGCATCCCGAACTCGACCGACGACACAGAGTCGATCTACCAGACCATCGGCCGCCGGGTCGCCCACCTCGATGACGAAACGACCCGCGCCGAGGCGGACAGCGATGTGAAGAGGTTCGCCTACCGACCCAACCTGCTCATCGTCGACGGTGGGCAGCCGCAGGTCGCGGCCGCGGCGAAGGCGCTCGCCGACGCCGGGGTGATGGGCATCGCACTGTGCGGCATCGCCAAGCGGCTCGAGGAGATCTGGCTTCCCGACTCGGATTACCCGGTCATCCTGCCCCGCAACAGCGACGCGCTGTTCCTCATCCAGCGCATCCGCGACGAGGCACACCGCTTCGCGATCACCTATCAGCGCCAGCGCCGCAAGAAGGACGTCACCTCCGTACTGGCCGAGATCCCGGGCCTCGGGCCGGCTCGCGTGAAGGAACTCCTGCGCCACTTCGGCTCGGTCACCCAGCTCAGGGCGGCCGATGCCGGGGGGATCGCCGAGGTCAAGGGTATCGGACCCACGCTGGCCCAGTCGATCTTCGAGCGGTTGCGCGACTGACCTATCGCTAGGCTTGACTCCAGGCAACCTCTGGAACGAGTGAAGGTGCACCATCATGACTGACGACAGGCCACGATGACCGAGGACAGCCAGACAGTGCACGGCCAAGAAGTGCTCATCGTCACCGGGATGTCCGGCGCTGGCCGATCGACCGTCGGCAATGCGCTGGAGGACCTCGGCTGGTACGTCGTCGACAACCTGCCGCCGCAGATGCTGCGCCCCCTCATCGAGTTGGCCGGTAAGGCGGGCAACAATCTGCCCAAGATCGCCGCGGTCGTCGACGTCCGCGGTGGCAGCCTGTTCGCCGACCTGCAGCAGACCGTCGACTCCCTGCGTATCGGCACGCCCGTTCGTGTCCTCTTCCTCGAGGCGACGGATGCGGTGCTGGTCAGACGCTTCGAACAGGTGCGTCGTCCGCATCCGCTGCAGGGCGATGGCACACTCCTCGACGGCATCAGCGCGGAACGGCAACGGATGCTGCCGATGCGCGAGTCGAGTGACATCATCATCGACACCTCGGATTTCAACATCCATCAGCTCGCCACCACGATCTCGGACACCTTCGCCACCGAGAACACCCCTGGCGTACAGGTCACCGTCCTGAGCTTCGGTTTCAAGTACGGGCTGCCAGCAGACGCCGACCTGGTCGCCGACATGCGCTTTCTGCCGAACCCGTTCTGGGTGCCTGAGCTACGCGCCCTGAGCGGGCTCGATCCCGCGGTCAGCGAGTACGTCCTCGCGCAGGAGGGTGCCGAGGAGTTCGTACAGAGCTATGCCGTCGCGCTCGCTCCGGTTCTCGCCGGCTACCAGCGCGAAAACAAGAGACACGCTACGATCGCCATTGGATGCACCGGGGGGAAGCATCGATCAGTTGCGGTGGCCGAGAAGTTGGCCGGCATGTTGCGTAGCCAGCCCGGAGTCGTCGTCAGCGTGAAACATCGTGACCTCGGCCGCGAATAGCGTCCCGAATCACCGGATTGCCGCCGACCGCCATCGCCATAACAGCACAGTCACTACAACAGCACAGTAAGGAACCCGGATTGGCTCTCACCGCCGACGTCAAGGACGAACTCGCTCGCATCGATGTGAGCAAGACAACCGTGCGAGCGGCAGAGCTGGCCACCATCCTCCGGTTCTCCGGCGGTCTGCATCTCATCTCAGGACGTATCGCTGTCGAGTCGGAACTCGACACCGCCCAGCTCGCCAGGCGCGTGCGCAAAGACCTGGCAGAGCTCTACGGCGTGAAGAGCGAGATCTCGGTGATCTCTGCGTCCGGGCTTCGGCGCACGAGCCACTATCTGGTACGCGTGCTCGATGGTGGGGAGACCCTTGCGCGCCAGACCGGCCTTCTGGATGCCCGTCGTCGTCCCATTCGCGGCCTCCCTAACAAACTCACCACCGGGAGCCGCGAAGAGCTGGCAGCCATCTGGCGGGGCGCGTTCCTCGCCCACGGCTCGCTCACCGATCCGGGCCGTTCCGCCGCGCTCGAGATCACCTGCCCTGGGAACGAATCGGCCATGGCTCTGGTCGGCGCCGCCGGGCGTCTGAAGATCGCCGCGAAGGCGCGCGAGGTCCGCGGTGTGCACCGGGTCGTGATCCGTGACGGCGAAGCCATCAGCGCAATGCTCGTGCACATGGGTGCGCACGCCACCGTGCTCAACTGGGAGGAGCTCAGGCAACGCCGCGAGGTGCGGGCCACCGCGAACCGGCTGGTCAACTTCGACGACGCCAATCTTCGCCGCTCGGCGCAGGCGGCCGTCGCGGCCTGTGCCCGCGTCGAGCGGGCGCTGGAGATCCTCGACGGCAACGTGCCGGAACACCTCCGCTATGCCGGCGACCTGCGACTCCGCTTCCGCGATTCCAGTCTCGACGAGCTCGGCCACCACGCCGATCCCCCGATGACGAAGGATGCAGTGGCCGGCCGCATCCGCCGACTACTGGCGATGGCAGACAAACGGGCCGCCGACCTCGGAATCCCGGGCACTGACGCCAATCTGCCACCGGATTACGAAGAGGGCTGAGTCCCTCTTCGTCACCTGGGAAGCATCTGACAGATGCCCGAGTTGACGCTACTAGACTGGAAAAGTCACCGGGACTCAGCGCCGATTGGTGCGCCCGGTCAACGACAAAGGAGATCAAATCATGGCTGATTACACGCTGCCCGAATTGGGCTACGACTACGGAGCCCTCGCACCAAGCATCAGCGGCGCCATCATGGAGCTTCACCATTCCAAGCATCACCAGGCCTACGTCACCGGAGCCAACACCGCCCTCGCCCAACTCGCCGAGGCACGTGACAAAGGCGACCTGACCTACGTCAACAAGTTCGAGAAAGACCTCGCCTTCAACCTCGGCGGTCACGTCAATCACTCCATCTTCTGGACCAACCTGTCTCCGGACGGCGGCGACAAGCCGACCGGGGAACTCGCGGCCGCGCTCGACGACAACTTCGGTTCCTTCGACAAGTTCACGGCCCATTTCACGGCCGCCGCCCTCGGTGTGCAGGGATCGGGCTGGGCCGCGCTGGTCTGGGACTCGATCGGACAGAAGTTGATCGTGCAGCAGTTCTTCGACCAGCAGAGCAACTTCGCCGCCGGCACCATTCCCGTCCTGCTCCTCGACGTCTGGGAGCATGCCTACTATCTCGACTACAAGAACGTGCGTGCCGACTACGTGAAGGCGTTCTGGAACATCGCCAACTGGGCGAATGTCCAGCAGCGTTTCGAGGTCGCCCGCGAAAAGACCAACGGCCTGCTGATACTGTCATAGCGCCAGTTCACTAACGGCGACCTGTGGCCGGGCAGACCCCGGCCACAGCCCCGATTGATCCACTCACGACCATCCCGACAGCGCTTCGGCGCCTCAGCAACAGGAGTTCTCTTGACCGTCAAGATCGGTATCAATGGCTTCGGCCGCATTGGCCGCAACTACCTTCGCGCGGTGCTCGCGCAGGACGCTGACCTCGAAGTCGTCGCCGTCAACGACCTGACCGATCCCAAGTCGCTCGCTCACCTCCTGAAGTACGACTCCGTCGCCGGACGCCTCTCGGAAGACGTCTCGGTCGACGGCGATTTCATCGTCGTCGGAGGCAAGCGCATCAAGGTTCTCGCCGAGCACGACCCGGCGGACCTTGGGTGGGGCGACCTGGGCGTCGACATCGTCATCGAGTCGACCGGCCGCTTCACGAATGCCAAGGATGCGCAGAAGCACATCGATGCCGGGGCGAAGAAGGTCGTCATCTCTGCACCGGCAACCGGCGAGGACGGCACCTTCGTGATGGGCGTCAACGAGTCGACCTACGATCCGGCCACCCAGCACATCCTCTCGAACGCCTCATGCACCACGAACTGCCTCGCCCCTCTCGTCAAGGTCTTCCTCGAGGCCTTCGGCATCGAGCGCGGACTCATGACCACTGTGCACGCCTACACGGCCGACCAGAACCTGCAGGACGGCCCGCACAGCGATCTCCGTCGTGCCCGCGCGGCCGCCATCAACATCATCCCGACCTCGACCGGCGCAGCCAAGGCTCTCGGGCTGGTCGTTCCAGAGGTCCTCGGCAAGCTCGACGGCTATGCGCTCCGGGTCCCGGTGCCGACCGGTTCGATCACCGACCTCACGGTCCAGGCCAGTCGTCCGGTCACGGTCGCGGAGGTCAACGCGGCATACAAGGCCGCCTCGGAAAGCGGCGCGCTCAAGGGCCTGCTCAGCTACACCGAAGATCCGATCGTCTCGAGCGACATCCAGGGCGACCCGCACTCCTGCATCTTCGACGCCGGGCTCACCAAGGTGATCGGTGATCAGGTGAAGGTGGCCGGCTGGTACGACAACGAGTGGGGTTACTCCAACCGACTCGTCGACTTCACCGAGTACGTCGCCGAGCGCCTCTAACAGGCCAGTCGATGCCGCTTCGCACGATCGAGAGTCTCGGTCCACTCGCGGGCAAGAAGGTCATCGTTCGCTGTGATCTGAACGTTCCGCTCAAGGACGGTCAGATCACTGACGACGGTCGCATTCGTGCCTCCTTGCCCACGCTGAACGCGCTCATCTATGCCGGTGCGCGTGTCGTCGTCATCTCTCACCTCGGGCGCCCCGATGGTGCACCCGATGCCAAGTACAGCCTCGCCCCGGTCGCCCAGCGGCTCTGCGAACTGCTCGGCAAGGGTGTGACCTTCGCGGCGGACACCGTCGGCTCCGCGGCGAGGGAGGCCGTCGACGAGTTGGCCGACGGAGACGTCGCGCTCCTGGAGAACCTCCGGTTCAACGCGGGGGAGACGGCGAAGGATGCCGGAGAGCGTCGGGCCTTCGCCGAACGTCTCGCGGCCTTCGGCGATGCCTTCGTCTCCGACGGCTTCGGCGTCGTCCACCGCAAGCAAGCCAGCGTTTACGAGTTGGCCGAACTGCTGCCGAGCGCTGCAGGCACCCTGATCGTGACCGAGCTCGACGTGCTCGACCGGCTCACGGAGTCGCCGAAGAAGCCGTACACGGTGGTACTGGGTGGCTCGAAGGTCTCCGACAAGCTCGGCGTGATCGCACACCTGCTGCCACGGGTCGATTCGCTCCTCATCGGCGGCGGGATGCTCTTCACCTTCCTCGCGGCCCAGGGCCACGCTGTCGGCGGCAGCCTGCTCGAGGGGGACCAGCTCGACACCGTGCGCGGCTACCTCGCCAAGGCGGATGAGCTGGGCGTCGAGATCGTGCTCCCGACAGACGTCGTCGTCGCCTCGAAGTTCGGGGCGGACGCGGAGCATGAGGTGCGTTCGTCGAACGATATCGAGGGCTCTCCGTGGGGGGCGTCCGGACTCGGTCTCGACATCGGACCCGAGACCGCGGCGCGCTTCGCCGAGGTGATTCGGGCATCGGAGACGGTGTTCTGGAACGGGCCGATGGGCGTGTTCGAACTCGCCCCGTTCGCCGCAGGGACCAAGACCGTCGCGACTGCTCTGACCGCGGTGACCGGGCTGTCCGTCGTCGGCGGCGGGGACTCCGCCGCTGCCGTTCGGGCGCTCGGTTTCCGTGACGATCAATTTGGCCACATTTCCACGGGTGGGGGTGCCAGCCTCGAATTCCTCGAGGGTAAGAGCCTGCCCGGCCTGGAGGTCCTCGGATGGCAAGCGTGACCGGCAAGCGCACCCCGCTCATCGCGGGCAA
>JAODMH010000154.1 GCA_025465035.1 Microbacteriaceae bacterium
ACTTCGAAGGCCGCGCCTAGGGTCGGTCCTGCTGGGGCTGCGGACGCAGACGGGCTGGCGGCACTCGAACTGTTCGTTGAACCGCCTCCGGTGCTCGCTCCGCTCGAGCACGCGGCGAGCGAGACCATGAGTATCACGGAGGCGGCCGCCGCGAACACCAGCCGTGTGTGCTTGCCTTCCGGGAAAGCGCGTGATCGGTGTCCGTGATCGTTGGTCTGGGTAGAGGAGGCCGGCTGTGTTCGGGTCAATGTGAGTCCTTGTTGAGTAGGGATGTGATTATCCGAATTCTTGCATAAATACACAGGTTTTATAGCGCTTATTCTCAGCATCCGTGAGTAGGGCCATCGGCTGCGATATCGGGCTCAGAGTTAGGCTGATTCCGTGCCCGCCCCCAAGACCCACAAGGATGCCGTCGACTTCAGGCCTGTCGACTGGACAGGCATCTACCCGCCTTCGATGCCGAAGAACGCCGTTCCCGAGCACGTCGCGATCGTCATGGACGGCAATGGCCGTTGGGCCAACGGCAAGGGGCTCACCCGAATCGAGGGTCACAAGGCCGGCGAGGCTTCGCTTCTGGATGTCGTGGCCGGCGCCATCCAGATCGGTGTCAAGCACCTGAGCGTGTACGCCTTCTCGACGGAGAACTGGAAGCGCTCACCGGAGGAGGTCCGCTTCCTCATGGGCTTCAATCGCGAGGTTCTGCACCGCCGACGCGACCAGCTCAACGACTGGGGCGTCCGCATCCGCTGGGCTGGCCGGCGACCTCGTCTCTGGCGTTCCGTCGTCGACGAGCTGCAGTTCGCCGAACGTCTCACCGCGCACAACTCGGTGCTCACACTCACCATGTGCGTCAATTACGGCGGCCGGACCGAACTCCAGGATGCCGTGCGCGGGATCGCCGAGGAGGTGGCGGCCGGGAGGCTGAAGCCGTCCGGCATCACGGAGAAGACGCTGCAGCGTCATCTCTACGTTCCGGACCTGCCGGATGTGGACCTGTTCGTGCGCAGCTCGGGCGAGCAGCGCACGAGCACTTTCATGCTCTGGCAGAGCGCTTACGCGGAGATGGTGTTCCTCGACACGCTGTGGCCGGACTTCACCCGCGAACAGCTGTGGCAGGCCGTCGTGCTGTACGCGCAACGCACGCGCCGCTTCGGCGGGGCGGTCGACGCGCCGTCGCCGTAGTGCCGTCTGTCGCCCTTTCGCAGTCCTCTCCTCGTCGTCCCTTCGGAAATTCAGGAGATGGGCACGAGGTCTGTTCCCGCTGGCCCGCCGTGGCTGGCGTCCGCGTTGCGTCGGGTTGCCGTTCTCCTGAATTTCCGAAGGGACGACGGGCGCGGACTGGCTAGCCTGGCTCAACAGCACACGGACCGAGTTCGTTTGTTTCACGGTTGCGTGAGTCCGGATGGGCGGTTTGGTGTCCGGCATCGCCAGTTCGGCCATAGGTAACGTCGGCGGAATGCTCATGCTCGGGCATTCACCCGAATCGGGTCGCTCCGAGCTGCCGCCGGCCGAGCGGATGATACTCGGCGACGACCTCCGGTGGGAGCTGCAGGATGACACGTCGACGTGAGGTGTGGATTTCGCGCATGATGCCCGGTGAGCCGCATTCTCGCCGCGGAGAAACCCACCTCCGCGGCGGACAAACCTCGCCGTGGCGGAGTCAACTCCGGCGGCGGCGGGGGAAGCGGCTCGCGGACGGAGTAATAACGCCATCCGCGAGGTGTTTTCTCCGCCGCCGGGAGGGGTAGCCCGTCCGCCGCGGGGAGGGTAGCCCGATCCGGTGCGACGGGCACGCGCACGGGCCTGGGTAGTCTGGCCTGATGGCTGACAACACCCCCATTCGCACCGGAATCATCGGCTACGGACTCTCCGGCAGGATCTTCCACTCCCCGTTCATCTCCACTAACCCGCGATTCTCGCTCGACGCGATCTCGACGAGCGACGCGGGCCGAACGGCACAGGCGCGGGCGCAACATCCTGGCGCTGAGGTCGTCGGGACTCCAGAGGAACTCCTCCGCCGTGAACTCGATCTCGTGGTGCTCGCATCCCCAGCCATGGTGCATCTCGAGCAGGGTCTGGCGGCCATCGCCGCTGGGGCGGCTGTGGTGGTCGACAAGCCCTTTGCGGCATCCGTGTCAGAGGCGGAACAGCTGATCGCCGCGGCGGAGAATGTCGGCCGCCCGCTCATCGTCTTCCAGAACCGCCGTTGGGACGGGGACTTCCTCACCGTGAGCAAGCTGCTCAGCGCTGGAGCTCTCGGTCGGGTGCACCGGTTCGAGTCGACCTTCGAGCGCTGGTCACCGGGGTTGCGTGACCGTTGGCAGGACACCACGACCGCAGCGGAGGGGGCCGGCATCACCTTCGATCTCGGCAGTCATCTCATCGATCAGGCCCTACAGCTTTTCGGTGCCGCGACGGTCACGGGTGCAGAACTGGCCGTGTTGCGCGAGGGCGGCGTGAGCGACGACGAGGCCTTCATATCGCTGCTGCACGGGAGCGGTGTGCGTTCGCACCTCACGCTCAGCCGGTTCGCCGGGCAGAACGCGCCGCGCTTCCGGGTACTCGGCTCGAAATCGGCGTACACCGTTTACGGGCTGGACGGCCAGGAGACGGCTCTCGGCGCGGGCGCCTCACCGAGCGACCCCGACTACGGCGTCGAACCAGAAGAGAAGTGGGGGACTCTCGGTATCACCGGATCGACGGATGCCCCGCCAACGCGGGTGCGAACCGAGCGCGGCGACTACCCGGCTTTCTATGCCGGGGTGGCGGCAGCGATTAGCGACGGCGCACCCCTCCCGGTCGACCCGCGTGACGCCTTAGAGACGCTCCGCATTATCGAGCGAGTGCACGACCTCGCCGGACGCTAAGGCGCAACGAGCCCCCAGTCGCCGCCGTCGAGTTTGTGCAGCAGCGACACCGTGGCGGCCACGCTCGGTACCCGCCGAGTGCCGGCGCCGGCAAGCAGATGGATGCTCCGGATGCTCTGCGGGGTGTGCGGGCGGATCACCGCCCCGACGGGCAGCGTCGCGGTCGCGAGCGCGAGCCGGGGGAGCATCGCGACCCCGAGGTTGCTCGCCACCATGTTGAGCACGGCGCTCGCGTTGTCCGTCTCGAAGGTGATAGTTGGATCGAAGCCGGCCACCTCGCAGACCGCCAGAAGGTGTCCCCTGCAGCGCGGACATCCGGCAATCCAGCGTTCGCCGGCGAGCCCGGCCACGTCGACGACCTCCTCGTTCGCGAGCGGATGCGTCGCGGGGAGCACCACCACCATCTCCTCGGTGAACAGTGTCTCTGTGTTCAGGCCGTTCGCGCTGTCACGATGCGGGTCGGTGCGATCGCCGGGGTAGCTGAAGGTCACCGCGAGGTCTATCCCGCCCTCGCGGAGGAGAGCGACGGCCTCCGGCGGCTGCGCCTCGACATAGCTGAGCTGGATGCCGGGATGCGCCTCCGCCATCGAGGCCAGC
This sequence comes from Microbacteriaceae bacterium, assembly GCA_025465035.1. GTDB lineage: Bacteria > Actinomycetota > Actinomycetes > Actinomycetales > Microbacteriaceae > Lacisediminihabitans. The sequence continues at coordinate 3,465 of JAODMH010000154.1, forward strand.
AGGCGCGGCACGATCGTGGATGACGCGGTCGGAAAAGCCGCCAGCCGCACGGTTCCGGTGCGCAGCCCGGCAAGGTCGGCGAGATCTCCCGTCGCCGCGTCGAGCGCGGACGTGATGGCGATGGCATGCCGCGCGAGCACCTGCCCGGCCTCGGTCAGTTTCACCGATCGGCCCACCCGCGTCACCAGCGGAAGGCTGAGTCGCGACTCGGTGCGCTGGAGGTGCTGGCTCACAGCGGGCTGGCTGTAGCCGAGAAGTCGGGCAGCGCCGGTGATCGAACCGGATTCCGCTATCGCGCGCACGATTCGGATCGATTGGAGATCGAGCTGCGGGTCGAGGTCGATGGTCATAGCCTGATGTTATGGGTTCTATCCGAATGATGCTCTTGTCGCATGATTGTCCCGCGCTCATGCTGGATGCATGACGAGTTCACCGGTGGCCACAAGCCACACCATTTCACCGGTCCTACAGAGGGCCATCGACAGCTTCGAGACTCCGCGCGGCTTCCTCGCCGTGGCATCCATCGGGCTCCCCACCCGAGAGACTGTCGCCGCCCAGAAGGCGGATCTCGACCTCTGGTCTGCCGCGCGCCGCGACCCGATGGACTACGACGCCATCATTGAACGCACTCGTGGTCACTACGCGAAACTGGTCGGCGTTGGCGCGGAGCGCGTCGCTACCGGCTCTCAGACGTCGGTGCTGACGAGCGTCGTGGCGGCCGCGGTTCCCGATGGCGCCGAGGTCCTGTGTGTCGACGGTGACTTCAGTTCGATCGTGTTCCCCTTCCTGCAGCGGCCCGGTATCCGGGTGCGCAGCGTGCCCATCGCCGAACTTGCGGCGTCCATCTCGGCCGAGACGTGGCTCGTCGTGTTCTCGCACGTGCAGTCGGCCACCGGCGTGGTCGCGAATGTCGAGGCGATTGTCGAGGCCGCCCGCGTTCACGGCACATTCACCTTCTGCGACACGACGCAGTCTGCCGGGGTGCACCCGGTCGACGCATCACTGTTCGACGTGACCGTCTGCCACGCCTACAAGTGGCTCTGTGCACCGCGCGGTGTCGCGTTCATGACCCTGCGGGAAGACTTCGGGCGGAAGCTCGTGCCGATCCAGGCCGGCTGGTACGCCGGCGACGACGTCTGGCGGTCCTGCTACGGACCGAACATGCATCTCGCCCAGGACGCGCGTCGATTCGACGTCTCGCCCGCGTGGCCGGCCTGGGTGGGGGCGGAGCCGGCCATCCGCATGTTCTCCGAGCTCGATATCGCGGAGGTGTGGCGACGCACGAGCGGCCTCGGCGACGCGCTCTGCGACGGCCTCGGCATCGAACGCCAGCACCAGGCGATCGTCACCTGGGCCGACCCCGATGGCCTCGACCTCGGGCGGCTCGTCGCTGCGGGCGTCAAGGCATCCGGCCGTGCGGGACGGCTCCGTGCCGCCTTCCACCTCTGGAATGACGAGTCGGATGTCGCCACGGTGGTGTCCGCTCTGCGCTGACGCCCGCCGACACGGGTTTGGGTCGCCCGCGGTTGAGTACTAGAATGTCTTAAGGTCATAGATACCTTTACTCGGCAGACAGGCGAACGCGATGCAAACGGATGCGGCAGATGGCGTGACGATCGCGGTGTCCACCGTGATCTTCGCGCTGCGCTCCGATGGCGATGGCAGGGCCGCCTCGCTGCGGCTACCGCTGGTGCGCCGCATCCGTGGTCCGTTCGATGGCAGCTGGGCGCTTCCCGGTGGCCCGATCGAGGCGCGGGAGAGTCTCGCGGCCGCGGCCGCGCGCAACCTGCGTGAGACGACGGCGCTCGAGCCCAACTACCTCGAGCAGCTCTACGCCTTCGGCGATGTCGACCGGTCGGCGGGGGAGCGAGTGGTGTCCGTCGTGTACTGGGCGCTCGTGCGCTCGGAAGAGGCCGACCTGGCGACCGAGGGGGAGAATGTGCGCTGGTTCGCCGCCGACGAACTGCCAGAGCTCGCCTTCGACCACAATCTGATCGTGGAATATGCGCTCTGGCGGCTGCGAACCAAGATGGAGTACAGCAGGATCGCGCACGCGTTCCTCGGCGAGACCTTCACGCTCGCGGAGCTGCGTCAGGTACACGAAGCAGTGCTGCGGCGGCCGCTCGATCCCGCGAACTTCCGGCGCCAGATCGAGGCTTCCAGGGCGATCATCGCCACAGAACAGCATCTGACCGGCGGTCGCCACCGTCCTCCGCGTCTCTATCGCTACAACAGCTCAGTCGAGCTCACCGACAACGGCCCGCTTGGCCGTTCCTGAACCACGATCAACCCAGCCACGAGGAGTCACCTTGTCGTCCGTCGACACCACCATCCAGCTCATCCGCACCGGAGCCCGCGACGGCGCCACCTGCAGCCCAGACCTCGCCGACGGCCCATGGGTCTTCGACCTCCAACCGGCGCCGAGTTACGGTCCCGGCTCCTCGATGGGTGACGTCATCCCGACCGGCACTCCGCGTCAGGGCCAGATTCCGGAGGAGTACCGCACCGCCTCCAACGAGGAGCTGGATGTCCGCATCCGCGCCGCGAAGGAGACCCTGGGCGAGCGTGTCGTCGTCCTCGGTCACTTCTATCAGCGCGACGAGGTCGTGGCGTACGCGGACTTCGTCGGCGATTCCTTCCAGCTCGCGAACGCGGCCAGGTCGAAGCCGAATGCCGAGGCGATCGTCTTCTGCGGCGTGCACTTCATGGCCGAGACCGCCGACATCCTCGCCCGTCCAGAGCAGGCGGTCATCCTGCCCAACCTGGCCGCCGGTTGTTCGATGGCCGACATGGCCGACATCGACTCGGTGATGGAGGCCTGGGAGCAGCTCGAGGCCGTCTACGGCACGGAACCGGATGCCGATGGCCGCGTTCCGGTGATCCCCGTGACCTACATGAACTCGTCGGCGGCGCTCAAGGGCTTCTGCGGCGAGCACGGTGGCATCGTCTGCACCTCGTCGAATGCCGCCACGGTGCTCGAGTGGGCGTTCGAGCGCGGGCAGCGTGTGCTGTTCTTCCCGGACCAGCACCTCGGGCGCAACACGGCCAAGGCCATGGGCGTGCCGCTCGAGCGCATGCCGATGTGGAACCCCAACCGGCCGCTCGGCGGCAACGACGCCGACACCCTCGACGAGGCCTTGGTGATCCTCTGGCACGGGTTCTGCTCGGTGCACAAGCGTTTCAGCGTCGACCAGATCGAGAAGGCGAGGGTCGACTTCCCCGGGGTGCGGGTGCTCGTGCATCCGGAGTGCCCCATGCCCGTCGTGGATGCGGCGGATGCCGCCGGCTCGACCGATTTCATCGGCAAGGCCATCGCCGCCGCGACGGAGCCGACCACCTTCGCCATCGGTACGGAGATCAACATGGTGAACCGGCTCGCGGCGCAGTATCCGCAGCACACCATCTTCTCCCTGGACCCGGTGATCTGCCCGTGCTCGACGATGTACCGCATCCATCCCGGATACCTCGCCTGGGTGCTCGAGGCGCTGGTGCGCGGCGAGGTGCTCAACCAGATCACCGTGGCGGACGACGTGGCAGTGCCCGCGCGCGTCGCCCTGGAGCGCATGCTCGCCGCCAAGCCCGGTGTGGTCGCCGCCCAGGTGATCGGCGACTGACGGTGGGGAGTGTCATCGTGGTCGGCACCGGCATCGCCGGTCTCGTCGCGGCCCTCGAGGCGAGTCGAATCCATGACGTCACCCTGGTGACGAAGTCGGAACTCGCCGAGAGCAACACCAAGTACGCGCAGGGCGGGATCGCCGCGGCACTCTTCGACGACGACAGCGTCGAATCGCACATCGAGGACACTCTGCGTGTCGGCGCTGGACTCAATTCGCGTCGTGCCGTCGAGGTGTTGTGTAGCGAGGGGCCAGACCGCGTCAGAGACCTGATCCGCCTCGGCGTCGCCTTCGACAGGGAACACGGGGAGCTCGCCAGGGGTCGAGAGGCCGCCCATTCCCGTTCCCGCATCCTGCATGCCGGCGGGGATGCCACCGGCGCGGCCATCGAGGCCGCCCTCGTTCTCGCGGTGCGGGAGTCGGCAGCGCGCGTCATCGAATACGCGTTCGTCAAAGATCTCGTGGTGACCGGCGGCAGGGTGGTCGGCGTCGACGTGATCGCTCCGGCCGTCGGCGCGCGCCGCCTCGAGGCCGATTCGGTCATCCTGGCGAGCGGCGGGGCAGGCCAGCTCTATCGCCACACGACCAATCCGATCGTGACGACGGGCGATGGTGCCGCCGCCGCGCTCCGTGCCGGAGCGGTGTTGAGCGACGTCGAGTTCTACCAGTTCCATCCGACCTCGCTCGCCGTTCCGGGCAATTTCCTCATCTCGGAGGCAGTGCGCGGCGAGGGCGCAGTATTGCTCGACGCCGACGGCCGCCGCTTCATGACCGGCTGGCACCCGGACGGCGAACTCGCCCCGCGAGACGTCGTCGCACGTGGCATCGCCCGTCAGATGGCCGAGCAGGGCGGAACACCCGTCCTGCTGGACGCGACAGCGCTCGGTGGGACCTTCCTCCGCGAACGTTTCCCCGGTATCACCAGGGTGTGCCGCGACCACGGACTCGACTGGGCGAACGAGCCGATCCCCGTCACGCCGGCCGCCCACTACTGGATGGGCGGCGTGCGCACCGACGAATGGGGCCGCACGTCGATTCCCGGCCTCTTCGCCGTCGGGGAGGTCGCGTGCACCGGGGTTCACGGTGCCAATCGGCTGGCGTCGAACTCGTTACTCGAATCCCTCGTCTTTGCCTGGCGTTCGGTCGGCGTGCTCAACGCTCCGTGGCCCCTCGACGATCACGCCCCGATCGAGCCGGCCGATGCCATCGCCGACTCCGGTGTGCCCTTCACCCGCGGCGATCTGCAGGAGCTGATGTGGAACGAAGCGGGCCTGTTCCGCAGCGGCGAGCACCTCGGGCATGCGGAAGAACAACTCGGTCGCTGGAGCCCGGATGACTCGGGTTCCGTCACCGCTCAGGAGAACGCGAACCTTCTCGATCTCTCCCGCGTGATCGTGCGCGCCGCCCTGGCTCGTGAGGAGTCTCGCGGCGCCCATTACCGATCCGATTTCCCCGCCAGTCGTCCGCAATTCGCCCGCCACCTCGAGTGGACACAGTCCCAACCAGCTAGAAAGGTCGCCGTTTAATGCTGACGGACCAGCACATCCTTCCCGTCGTGCGAGCTGCCCTCACCGAGGACGCGCCGTGGGGCGACGTCACGTCGGAGAACCTCATTCCCGCCTCAGCGGTCGCCACGGCGCGACTGGTCGCCCGCGAACGCGGAGTGTTCAGCGGAGGCGACGTCTTCGCCGCCGCGATGACTCTCACGAGCGAAGCTATCTCCGTCACCGTGTTCCTGACCGACGGCGAGGAGTTCGAGCGTGGAGCCATCCTCGCCTCCGTTACCGGTCCCGCCCGCGCGGTGCTGCAGGCGGAGCGGGTCGCCCTCAACTTCGTGCAGCGGATGTCCGGAATCGCCACGCTCACGGCACTGTACGTCGCCGAGGTGGCCGACACCCGAGCCCGCATCGTCGACACCCGGAAGACCACACCGGGACTCCGGCAGTTCGAACGGCACGCCGTACGGTCAGGCGGCGGCAACAACCACCGCTTCTCGCTCTCCGACGCCGTCATGGCGAAGGACAACCACCTCGCCGTGCTCACGGCTGGCGGTCGCAACATCACCGAGGCGCTCATCGAAGTGCGGGAGCGGCTCTCGCACACCACGCACCTGGAGGTGGAGGTCGATCGTATCGACCAGATCGAGTCGGTGCTCGCGGCGGGTATCGACACGATCATGCTCGACAACTTCAGCCTCGCGCGATTGCGTGAGGGCGTCGCGATCGTCGCGGGCCGAGCCATCGTCGAGGCGAGCGGTTCGGTCAATCTCGAGACCGTCGGCGACATCGCGCGCACGGGTGTGGACGTCATCTCCGTCGGGGCACTCACCCACAGCGTGCGCTCCCTCGACCTCGGGCTCGACATCGAGCTGGACACGGCGTGATCTATCTCGACAACGCCGCGACCACCCCCGTGCGCCGGGAAGTGCTCGAGGCGATGTGGCCGTACCTCACCGGCGACTTCGGCAATCCGTCCAGTCATCACGAGGTGGGCGAGGCCGCCGCGCGCGGCCTGGCGGCGGCGCGCTCGTCCGTGGCGGCTTCTCTGGGCTGCCGGGCATCCGAAATCATCTTCACCGCTGGCGGCACGGAGGCGGACAATCTCGCGATCAAGGGCATCGCCCTTGCGTCACCGCGCGGGCGGCACGTCATCACGACCGCCATCGAACACGAGGCGGTGCTGGAGAGCTGCGATTACTTGCGCCGATTCCACGGCTTCGAGATCGACTTCCTTCCCCTTCGCGCCGACGGGCTGATCGACCCGGACGACGTCACGCGACTGCTGCGGCCCGACACGACGCTCGTCACGATCATGCACGGCAACAATGAGGTCGGCACCGTGCAGCCGATCGAGAGAATCGCCGAACTGACCGCTGCGGCCGGCGTGCCATTCCACACGGACGCCGTACAGTCGGCCGGCTGGCTCGACCTCGGTCTGCGCACCCTCGGCGTCGACGCGCTGAGCATTTCCGGCCACAAACTCGGCGCCCCCAAGGGAATCGGCGCGCTGGCCATTCGTGGCACGGTGGCGCTGGAGCCGCTGCTGCACGGCGGCGGCCAGGAGCGCGGCCGTCGTTCCGGGACCGAGAACGTCGCGGGGGCCGTCGGTCTCTCGGCGGCACTCCGGCTTTCGACTCACTCACGGGAGGAGGTCGCGGCCGTCACTCGCATCCGCGACCTCGTGATCGACGGCGTGCTCGCATCCGTTCCCGACGCGTTTCTCACCGGCTCGCGAGCATCGCGGCTGCCGTCACACGCCTCGTTCTGCTTCCCCGGCACGAGCGGCGAGGCGGTCCTGCTCGAGCTCGAACGTCGAGGGATCGTCTGCTCGAGCGGCTCGGCCTGCGCCGCAGGCAGCGACGAACCATCCCACGTGCTCGTCGCGCTCGGCATCGCGCCGGAAGTCGCGAAGACCGCCGTACGCTTCACCCTCGACGTGACGACCACCGAGGCGGATGCCAGGGAAGTGGTCGCGCGTGTCACCGAAGCGGTCGCGACCCTGCAGTCCCGCCGCTGAGTCGGCCCGCCCCTTCGGCGCTCCCTTCGGAAAATTAGCGGCGCTCCCTTCGGAAATTCAGGAGATCGGACGAGCTAACCGTCGAACTGTCCCGTAAACCCGGTGATCGCGGTTGCTCGGCGCGCACATTTCCTGAATTTCCGAAGGGGGGAGCGGAGATGCCGTCGCGCCGAGCGGTCCGTGACCGCCCGATAGACTCGAAATCACTTATCGACCGCGCATCCAGCACGGCTGACCTTTGGAGTTTTTGTGGCCAACGCCTCCCCCCTCGATCCCGTCATCAATCTCGCGAAGCGTCGCGGTTTCGTCTTCCAGTCGGGTGAGATCTACGGCGGTTCGCGTTCGGCCTGGGACTACGGCCCGCTCGGTACGGCGTTGAAAGAGAACATCAAGCGACAGTGGTGGCAGTTCATGGTGCAGGGCCGCGATGACATCGTGGGCCTCGACTCCGCAGTTATCCTTCCTCGCCGGGTCTGGGAGGCCTCCGGTCACGTCGAGGTCTTCAGCGATCCTCTGGTCGAATCGCTCCACACACACAAGCGCTACCGAGCGGACCACCTGCTGGAGCAGTACGAGGAGAAGCACGGTCATCCGCCGGCCAATGGCCTCGCCGACATCAAGGACCCGGACACCGGCCAGCCCGGTTCCTGGACGGAGCCGCAGAATTTCTCCGGCCTGTTGAAGACTTACCTCGGCCCAGTCGATAACGAGGAGGGTTTGCACTACCTCCGTCCGGAGACCGCGCAGGGCATCTTCGTGAACTTCGCCAATGTGCTCGGTGCGGCGCGGATGAAGCCACCCTTCGGCATCGCCCAGATCGGCAAGAGCTTCCGCAACGAGATCACGCCGGGCAACTTCATCTTCCGGACGCGCGAGTTCGAGCAGATGGAGATGGAGTACTTCGTCAAAGAGGGCACAGACGAGCAGTGGCATCAGTACTGGATCGACGCCTCGCTTGGCTGGTACACCGATCTGGGAATCGACCCAGAGAACCTACGACTGTATGAGCACCCCCAGGAGAAGCTCTCCCACTACTCAAAGCGCACCGTCGACGTCGAGTACCGTTTCCGTTTTGCCGGCAGCGAGTGGGGGGAACTCATGGGTGTGGCGAACCGGACGGACTTCGATCTCAAGACGCACTCCGAGGCATCCGGTGTCGATCTGTCCTATTTCGACCAGACGACCAACGAGCGCTGGATCCCCTTTGTGATCGAACCGGCGTTCGGTCTGACGCGAGCGCTCATGGCCTTCCTCGTTGATGCCTACCACGAGGACGAGGCGCCCAACACGAAGGGTGGCGTCGACAAGCGCACGGTCCTACGCCTCGATCGCCGGCTCGCGCCGATCAAGGTCGCCGTTCTTCCGCTGTCGCGCAACGAGCAGCTCTCGCCCGTGGCGCGTGAGGTAGCGGCGGACCTGCGCAAGTATTGGATGATCGACTTCGACGACGCCGGCGCCATCGGCCGTCGTTACCGTCGTCAGGACGAGATCGGCACGCCGTTCTGCATCACCGTCGACTTCGACACTCTCGACGACGGTGCGGTAACGGTGCGCGAGCGCGATTCTATGGCGCAGGAACGCGTCTCCCTCGACCGGCTGCGCGGCTACCTCGCGGAGCAACTGATCGGGGCGTAGCGGCGCCCGCGGAACCGGCTCCGCCTCCTTTCCTTTCGGAAATTCAGGAGTTCGTCGTCCCAACTCGTTTGCGATGCCCGAAGTCACGGGGTTCCCGACTCCGTCGTTGTCATTGTCCTGAATTTCCGAGGGGGCGCGGGGCGGGGCCAGTCCTTCGCAGCCGGGCTCCGTGGTGGGGAGTGCACCATCCGGCGGCGGTGACCCACCGCGGTCCTGCGAAAGATCAGGCTCATCGGATGCTTGACATCGCAAAAATCGTGCACTCACTCGGCGGCCTCGCCCACAAGAGACAGCTGGTCGCGCGTGGTGCGCGCGATGTCGACCTCACTCGTGCGGTGCGCGACGGCGTGGTCAGCAGGGCGAGGCAGGGTTGGTATACGACGCTTTCGAAAACCGATGCCCGCGTGCGAGCGGTGCGCGTAGGCGGCCGGTTGACGGGCATCTCTGCCATCGTTCAGGCCGGCGGATGGATTCTCGGTGACCATCCGCTGCACGTCTCCGTTCCCGACAATGCCGCTCGCCTGCGGTCGCAGCGCAACCGCCGCGTCCGGTTCGATATGTCGGCGCGCGCCGGCGTCGTCCTTCACTGGGACGGTATCGGGGTCGTCGAGCGGGGGACCGCGGCATCCGTGGGTCTCAGCGATGCCCTGTACCGGGTCGTGCTCGACGAGGATCTCGAGACCGCCGTTGCCGCCCTCGACTGGGCTTTGAGGACCGGGGCGCTCGACCTCGTCGATCTCGAATCGCTCATTCTTCGGCTTCCCGGCGACCATAGGTTCATCCGCGCCTGGGTGGATGAGCACTGCGACAGCCTGCCCGAGAGTCTTACTCGAACCCGACTGAGGTCGCGGGGGCATGCCGTGACGTCTCAAGTTCGGCTCGGCGACCTCGAGCGCATCGATCTGGTCGTCGACGATTGCGTGGGGATCGAAACCGATGGCGAAGAGTTTCACCTCACACGATTCGAGCGTGACCGGCGCAAAGACCTTAACATCACCATCGAGAATTTGTATGCCCTGAGGCCGTCTGCCCGAATGATCTTCTCCGAGTGGGATCTCGTGCTGCTCGCGATCGAAACTGCCATCTCCATGCATGTCCGCGCGCCAGCAATTGGAAATTCAGGACATGGACACTCGGATGCCGCGAGAGTGCTGGAAAACAGGCTGCGTAGGGGCAGGCGATCCGAGCAAAGTCCTGAATTTCCGAAAGCGGAGGGGAATAGGTGGGTTGTGGGCACGTTAGACCAAGGGTGACTGAAGCAATTAAGGTAGACATCTGGTCGGACGTGCAATGCCCCTGGTGCTACATTGGCAAACGCAAATTCGAGGCGGGTGCCGAGCAGTTCGGCGGTGCCGTGGAGATCGAGTACCACTCGTTCGAGCTTGCACCGGATACGCCGGTCGACTTCGACGGCACCCCGATGGACTACCTGAGCCAGCGCAAGGGTGTCCCGATGGAGCAGGCGCGTGAGATGCTTGCACGCGTCACTGGCATCGCCCAGAACGTCGGTCTCGCCTATGACTATGACCACGTCCACCAGACCAACACGGTCAAGGCGCATGAACTCATCCACTACGCCAAGTCCAAGGGCCGCCAGCTCGACATGAAGGAACGCCTGTTCAAGGCCTACTTCATCAACGGTGAGCACATCGGGCGCATCGACGATCTGGCCGACATCGCCGCCGAGATGGGATTCGACCACGACGATGTGGTGCGCGCGCTCGAGACCAACGAGTTTCTCGCCGACGTGAAGGCGGACGTCACCCTCGCCGGCGAATACGGCATTCAGGGTGTGCCGTTCTTCGTCATCGACGGCAAGTACGGTGTGTCAGGAGCACAGGAGGCTGAGACCTTCGCTAACGTACTGACACAGGTACGCAGTGAAAGAGAGGCCATCCAGTGACGGATGCCATGACCATGCCACTTCAGATCGTCGGCGACCCGAACGCGGCAGCCTGTGATGGCGACTTCTGCGCGATTCCGGACCACCACGAGCAGGCGGTAGTGAACCGTAGGCTCGACGACGACGCGGTCTGAATAGGGTCCGTGTTCGGCTTTCTTAAACAGGGGTATTGACCCCGACGCTCACTACCCCTATTTTGGGGGCATCAGCTGACGCCATACGTCGAGACCACCCCCGATTTAGGTTTCGATGGTTGGGCATGTCGTCGCAAGACGGCGCCCCTCCCGAAAGGGTGACGCCTCAGTTGGCTACCCGCATGCCGAGCATAGGAACCCGATACCCGTGTCACCGTTCCCGAACGCGCTTACCCAAGCCCCCGAGACATCGTCGGCATCTGCCGTCGCGCCAAGGGCGAAAGCGTTCGAGGCCTGTGAACTCCGTGTCTCCGATGTGAAACACATGCTGGTGCTCGGATACGAAGCGGAGACAGGGCGATTTCGTTTCGTGTGTTGTGGAATGCCGTGCGCTCCTTGGTCGAATGCTGCAGGTCGTCACCCGCGTAAACCAGCTATCTCCGCGCCCACCGGCCGGATAACCCGCATGGCTGCAATTAGCGCCGGGTCGAGCATGCACACCGTCGCAGAATCGCGGCTTTCCAGAATGGTGCAGGAGTGTCCCCGGTCTGTGACCGGGAGCACCCTGCACCCCGTCCGTACATAGGCCCCTCAGAGTTCTGCCGGGGCCGGTGACGAAATCGGGAATCACCGGCCCCGGCAGACGTTACCTGCGGCGTGCTCAGCTGCTGATATCGGCGACCGTCGCGTCGAAGGCGGCGATGAGCGCGTCGGCGTCGACGAAGGCGCTATAGCCGTGCGCTCCGGCACCCATCGCGATACGGGTTCCGACGATCGCCTGGTCAGCATAGATCGGCCACGGGCTTGCACTGCCCAGGGGCGTGATGGTGCCGCGTTCGTATCCCGTGGCGTCCAGGGCGAGTTCCGGCGAGGGCAGCGACAGCTTGTTCACGCCGACCACGGCACGCAGTTTTGCCCAGGAGATCTGCCTGTCGCCGGGGATCAGCGCGAAGAGATACTGGTTCGGGGTACCGTCGGGGGTGTGCCTCCGCACGACGAGGGTCTTCACGATGTCCTGTGCGGAGAGCCCGAGCAGCACCGCCGCCTGCTCGAGTGAGTCGGCGGCCGGACGCTCCACGAACTCGACGTCGAGGCCGCGAGCCGCCGCATCCGCTTCGACGCGGGCGCGTCCTTCGGCCTGAGTCATCGTTGTATGAGCTTTCTGGGAGAATTGAGGGGTGACCATGACCGCCGCCCCAGCACAGAGCCTACAGATCGGGCCGATCGCGCTCGACGTGCCCGTCGTGCTCGCGCCCATGGCTGGCATCACGAACACCGCGTTCCGCCGGCTCTGCCGCGAGTTCGGCGCCGGCCTCTACGTCTCCGAGATGATCACCAGCCGTGCCCTGGTCGAGCGCACAGAGGGATCGATGCGCCTCATCAAGCACCACGAATCGGAGACGCCGCGCAGCATCCAGCTCTACGGCGTCGACCCCAAGACCGTTGCAGAGGCCGTCACCATGCTGGTCGCGGAGGATCGCGCCGACCACATTGATCTGAATTTCGGATGCCCCGTGCCGAAGGTCACCCGCAAGGGCGGGGGAGCGGCGCTGCCGTGGAAGCTCGACCTCTTCCGGGACATCGTCGAGCAGGCGGTTCACGCGGCGGGAGCGCTGCCGCTCACGATCAAGATGCGCAAGGGCATCGACTCCGACCACCTCACCTATCTCGAGGCTGGTCGCATCGCCGAGGGGGCCGGCGTCGCGAGCATCGCGCTGCACGCGCGGACGGCATCCGAGTTCTACAGCGGTCACGCCGACTGGTCGGCGATCGCCCGCCTGAAGGAGAGCGTCAGCGCCGTTCCCGTGCTCGGCAACGGCGACATCTGGTCGGGAGCCGACGCGATCCGCATGATGGAGGAGACCGGCTGCGACGGAGTCGTCGTCGGGCGGGGCTGCCTGGGCAGACCGTGGCTGTTCGGCGATCTCGCGGCGGCGTTCCGCGGCGAGGAGGACGTTGCGCAGCCGTCCCTCGGTACGGTGGCGGCGACGCTGCGGAGGCACACCGAACTGCTCGTCGACTTCTTCGACGGCGACGAGGATCACGCCTGCCGCGACATCCGCAAGCACATCGCGTGGTACTTCAAGGGGTACCCGGTCGGCGGCGAATTGCGCGCGGGCCTCGCTACCGTCGAGAGCCTGCAGCAGATGGACGACCTGCTTGGCACGCTCGACTGGGAGCAGCCATATCCCGGCGAGGCTGCTGAGGGTCCGCGGGGCCGCGCTGGCACTCCCAAGCGCCCGTCGCTGCCCGATGGCTGGCTGCTCAGCCGCGAGCTGGCGGACACCCATCGCGCCGAACTGGCCGAGGCCGAGCTGAGCACCAGTGGTGGATAGCGCCGGCTACGGCGAGCACGACACCGCCCGCTGGTTTCCCGAGGAGCACTCGAGCCGTCGCAGCGATTTCGCCCGTGATCGGGCCCGTCTGCTCCATTCGAGCGCGCTGCGGAGGCTGGCCGCGAAGACCCAGGTGCTGAGCCCGGCCGCCGGTCTGGACTTCGCCCGCAATCGGCTCACCCACTCGCTCGAGGTCGCTCAGGTGGGCCGAGAGCTGGCCACCAGCCTGGGACTGGACCCTGATGTCGTGGACACCGCCTGCCTCGCCCACGACCTCGGGCATCCGCCATTCGGCCACAATGGCGAGCGCGCGCTCAACGCGTGGGCGAGCGATGTCGGCGGCTTCGAGGGCAACGCCCAGACGCTGCGACTGCTCACGCGAATCGAACCGAAGGTCTTCGGCCCGGACGGACAGAGTTATGGGCTGAATCTCACCCGTGCGAGTCTCGATGCGAGCTGCAAATATCCATGGCCGGATACGGCATCCGTCGGCGACCCGAGCGGCAGAGCGAAGTTCGGTTTCTATGCAGCCGACGTCGATGCTTTCCACTGGTTGCGTGAGGGTGCGCCGGCTCGCCGACTGTGCATCGAGGCCCAGGTCATGGACCTCTCGGACGACATCGCCTACTCGGTGCACGACTTCGAGGATGCCGTCGTCAGCGGCTACATCGACGTGAAGGCGCTCGGCGCGCGCATCAACCACGATGAACTCGTCGACTCGATGTTCGAGTGGATCGGCGGAGAACTCGATCACGACGAACTCATCGCCGCCTTCGACCGTCTGGATTCGCTCGACGTCTGGCTCGACGACTGGGACGGCAGCCGGGTGTCCCAAGGGCGGCTCAAGAACCTCACGTCCCAGCTCATCGGGCGCTTCGCCGGCGCCGCAGTGCAGGCGACCCGTCGCGTACAGGGCGGCGGCAGCCTCATCCGCTTTTCCGCCGACATCATCGTGCCGCGCGAGATCCAGGCCGAGATCGCGGTGCTCAAAGGCATCGTCGCGGCCTTCGTGATGTCGAAGAATACCCGTCAGCCGATCTATACCCGGCAGCGGGAGGTGCTGACCGAGCTCGCCGACACGCTGCTCGAGCGTGGTCCGACCTCATTGGACCCGGGCTTCGCCGGTGACTGGCGCGAGGCGACGACGGACGCCGGCCGCAAGCGCGCGATCGTCGACCAGGTTGCCTCGCTCACGGACCAGTCAGCGATGGCCTGGCACGAGCGGCTCGTCGGCTAACCGCTCCCGCGCGGGGGATGCCCCGCCCCTTTTCGGAAATTCAGGAGAACTGTCACCCGCGCGAACGCCCGGGCCGCAATAACCGGCACTGTGCAAGCTCCCGTTGTGTCATTGTCCTGAATTTCCGAAAGATTTCCGAAGTGGGAGCGGTCGGGATGCCGGCGACAGGATCACTGACGGAGAATCCTGGGCGTCGCCTACGCAACCTAGAATCTCAGTGTGCCCGGCCTCATTCGACGAAACGATATCGACGAGGTCCGAGCGCGGATCAACATCGCCGATATCGTGGGCGACTATGTCACTCTCAAGGGTGCCGGGGTGGGTTCGCTCAAGGGTCTGTGCCCCTTCCACGACGAGCGCAGCCCGAGCTTCCACGTACGCCCGCAGGTCGGTCGCTATCACTGCTTCGGATGCGGCGAAGACGGCGACGTTTTCAGTTTCCTGCAGAAGATGGACCACACGACCTTCACCGAGGCCGTGGAGCGCATGGCCGCCCGCATCGGGTTCGAACTGCACTACGAGGACGGCGGTCAGGCTAACAGCGACCACGGCAACCGGGCGCGCCTCCTCGGTGCCAACCAGGCGGCGGCCGACTTCTTCGTCGCCCAGCTGGCCACGCCGGAGGCGGAACCGGGCAGGAAGTTCCTCGGTGAGCGCGGATTCGACCCTTCGGCGGCGCAGCGGTTCGGCGTCGGGTTCGCTCCGATGAGCTACGACGCCCTGAGCAAACACCTCACGACCCTCGGCTA
>JAODMH010000166.1 GCA_025465035.1 Microbacteriaceae bacterium
CGTCTGCTCGGCCTGGATTGGCCCGCAGCGCCGGATCCGGTGTCGTCGCCGTCGGTCGCATCTACGGTTTCCGGGCGGAGGCTCATGAGATCTAAACGTACTGTACTTGCGTGGTGGGCCTTGCGGCCGCGACGGCTCAGGGCTTCAGGCCAGCGACGAAAGATCGAAGTTGTTTGTATTCAGCCACCGTCGACCGTCGACTTGCGGTGAACGCGCTGACCGACACATCGTTATCGGCGACCGCCGCGATATCGGTGCCCTTTGCCGTCTTCGCATCCGGGACATAGCTGAGAGCGTAGGAGTCGCCGGTCGTGTGCGTGTAAACCGCACGAAGCGAACGATTGTCGGCGACGGTTGTGAACTCGACGGCGGTTGGCGTCTTCGCGGCCGAAGCCGGATAGTTGACATTGATAACTGAGCCATTCGGCCAGGTCGACGACGCTGCGGTGTCGAGTCTGTCGACGAACTTCACGACGAAGTCCGCGACCGTCGCGGAGGCGTCCGTCGTCGCCGCGCTGACAGCGATCGATGGGATGCCGTATAGCGTCGCCACGATGGCGGCGCCGACCGTCCCCGAATAGTTGAGGTCGTCGCCGACGTTATAGCCGGGGTTGATTCCCGATATGAGGAGCGAAGGCTTTGCCAGGCCAAGCCCCGTGAGGGCAAGCATCACGCTGTCGGCCGGAGTGCCGTCGACCGCGAAGACGTCCTTGTCGCCCGACGGGTGAGTAGCCGTAAGGGTTCCTTTTGTAGTGACTGAGGCGCCCGTCCCGCTCTCGTTGTGAAGCGGCGCGACGACGACGACGGAGTGGCCGTCTGCGACCAGCGCCTTTTTGAGGGCGACGAGTCCCGGGGCGTCCCAGCCATCGTCGTTCGTCAGTAATACAGTGCTCTTGAGAATATGCGTTTGGGTGGTGGCCGCGATTGGCAATTTAGGTGAGGTAACCGAGCATCCGGCGAGAAGAAGAGAGATGCTCGCCGCCGCGAAAAGCATCCGGACTGCTGAGCGATTCACTAGGGTCCAAACACGATGTCATGGCGATGAGCCGAGCATGACGCGAAGGCCTGTGAGTACTTTACACGGCAATGGTCTGCCCGGATCGTGCAGTCGTGATTGAGTTGCAGGATGACAACTCTCGTTCTCGGTGGCTCGGGGTTCATCGGTTCATGGCTGTCTCGAGTCCTGGTCGAGCGGAACGTGCCGACGAGTGCCCTTGTGCGCCCCTCCAGCGACCTGTGGAGACTCGCTTCGCTGCCGCCCCTGGACATCATCGCTGCGGATCCTGCGGAATGGCCCGACGTCGTCGCATCCGTTCGCCCCGATGTGATCGTCTCGCTCGACTGGTCGGGAGTCGCGGGCGCGAGCCGCAATGACGATGCGCAATGGAAGAATCTCGATCGCCAGCTCAAGGTCCTCCGGGCGGCGGCCGAGAGCGGTACCCGCCGATTCGTGGGAGTGGGTAGCCAAGCCGAGTATGGCCCGAAGTCCGGACGCATCACCGAGGACATGACAGCGCATCCGGTCACTGGCTACGGCGAAGCGAAGCTCGCGGCAATGGAGGCCTCGAGGTCATTCAGCGCCGACAGCGGGATGCAGTGGGTGTGGGCGCGGATCTTCTCCGTCTATGGACCACTCGACAACGGGCATTGGCTCCTTCCGCTCGTCGCCGACTCTCTACGAGCAGACCGGGATATCGAACTCACCACTGGCGAGCAGCGCTGGAGCTACCTGTACGCACTCGATGCGGGGGCCGCTCTCGCGACCCTAGCGACCCACGAGGACGCCAGTGGCATCTACAACGTCGGCAACCCTTCGGCACCGCGCTTGCGTGACACGCTCGAGAGGTTTGCGTCGATGACGTCGTCAACCGGTCGGCTCCTTTTCGGAGCCAGACCGTTCGAGCCGAATCCGGTCATGCATTTGGAGCCCGATATGTCCCGGCTCGCCGGGCTCGGCTGGTCGGCGACCGTGGGGATGGATAAGGGGCTCGGTGCCACGATGCGGTGGCTCTCGGGCCAAGATGTCGATGACGTCACCAACCCTGGTCATGCGCTGCCACCCCGCCAGTCGGCCGGTGCCTAGGGTGCGGCACGTGCGGCGGCGACGCTCTGATGGGTGCCTCCGTTAGGCTGAGCCGGTGACGTCAACCTCCACTGAAGCATTGGCCACCCGCTCGCGGATCAGCGCCCTCAAGGCTGTTCATTTCGGCAAGACGTCTCATATCGGTTCGTCGCTTTCGATGATCGACCTGCTGGCAGTTCTCTATGGCTCGGTCGCCAACATCTCTCCAGCCAACCTCGACGACCCCAACCGCGATATCGTCATCGTTTCGAAGGGGCACGCCGCTGCCGGAACATACTCGGTGATGGCGAACGTCGGGATCATCCCCTTGGACTGGCTCGACGATTACTGCGCCGACGGCGCCCACCTCGGCGGCCACGTCACGAGCCTCTCCATCCCGGGCGTCGAGCTCTCGACAGGTTCGCTGGGCCACGGGCTGCCTTTCGGGCTCGGTTACGCCCTAGCTGCGAAGCGATCCGGCAGCCGGCGAAAGATCTTCGTGGTGATGTCTGACGGAGAGTGCGACGAAGGAACGACCTGGGAATCGGCTCTCGTCGCGGGCCATCACGGCTTGGACAACGTGACAGTCGCCGTTGACCGCAACCGGCTCCAATCGCTTATGGATACGGAGGACACGCTCAGACTCGAGCCCTTCGCCGCCAAATGGCGGGACTTCGGTTGGGAGGTACTTGACATCGACGGGCACGATCATGCGGCGCTGATCGAGGCATTCAAGCGCGGCGACCCATCTGATACGAGCGGAAAGCCACGAATCGTGATCTGCAATACGACCAAGGGCAAGGGCGTTTCGTTCATGGAGAACCAGGTTTTGTGGCACTATCGCTCACCCGACGACGAACACCTCGCGCTAGCACTCGCGGAGGTGTCGGCACTGTGAGAGACGCGTTCATTTCGGAACTCACGATTCTCGCTCGCGAAGATCCGAGCATCTTCTTGGTTATCGGTGACCTTGGCTTCAGCGTGATCGAGGAATTCGCCGCAGAATTCCCCGATCGATTTCTCAACGCGGGCGTCGCGGAGCAGACCATGATCGGTGTTTCGGCGGGCCTAGCGGCTGCGGGCTACACCGTGTTCGTCTATTCGATCGGAAATTTCCCGACCATGCGGTGCATCGAGCAGATCCGGAACGACGTCTGCTACCACGGTCGCGCGGTGACGGTGGTCGCCGTCGGAGCGGGCTACAGCTATGGCTCGCTCGGATATACCCACCACGCCATCGAAGACATCTCGGTGATGCGCGCGTTGCCCAATATGCAGGTCTTCAGCCCTGCCGACCCGGCAGAGACCCGCGCTCTCACCCGGCAGGCGGCCGCATCAGGCGGCCCCGGGTACCTGCGCCTCGGCAAGAACGGCGAGAAGAATCTTCACAATGGGCCGGTCACGGGACCGCTTTCCGAAGTGCTGGTCCTCCACGACGGCACGGACGTGACCATATACGGCACCGGCTCGATCATCTCACTTGCTCTCGAGGCCCGCGAAGCTCTCCTCGAGGAGGGGATATCGGCGAGGATTGTCTCCGTTCCGGTGATCAAGCCGCTTCCGGCCGATATTTTCGATGCGGCGGATGGGACCCGCGCGATCATGACCCTCGAGGAGCACACCCTTTTTGGCGGACTCGGATCGGCAATACTCGAATTTGCCGCCCGATCTCACGTCCGCACTCCCATCTTTCCGATGGGCACCATCGAGGCCGAGGTGGGAAGGCACGTCGGGTCGCAGGCGTATCTTCGCCAGAAGAACGGCCTGAGCGCCGAGGCGATCCAATCGGCAGCACGCGAACTACTCCAGTTCGCCTAGATAAGTGAGTCCCAATGGGGCTGGGTTGAGCGGAGGCTGTTAATCGGTGGCGGAGGGTGTTAAAACCCCCATGACACCCTCACAGGCCTACTCATCCTCGAAGACCACGGCGGCCGCACCCCACGGGCGGCTACTCCCTCGCCGCCTACGACCATCGGGACACACTCATCTAGAGGGCGTCGAACGTCGCGATCTGCGATCTCGTCACAGCTGACGCATCGTCCGATTGTCGCTGCCAGTCGACCGACCATTCGAGACTGAGCGGAAACGGAAGCCTGTTGCGCCAGCCCAGTTCGCGCTCTGCCTTTGTGGAGTCCAGTGCGAGCAGTCCCGCTTCGTGCGGATGATCTCCTTCGTCGCGAACCCAGGATGCCCCAGCTCCCCACAGAGCAGCCGCACGGTCCGCCACGTTCGCGACCGTGACGAAGCTCTCCTCTCCTGGACCGAAGTTCCACTCGCCGAGACCTCCACCGTCGAGCAGGGCGTCGGCAAGTGTGAGATATCCGTCAAGGCAATCGAGGACATGCTGCCATGGCCTTACGGAATCGGGGTACCTGATCGGTGCGGGCGTCCCGGAAGTGAATGCGGAAAGTAGATCGGGGAGCAGCCGATCGCGACTGACATCGCCGCCTCCGATGACGTTCCCCGCGCGAGCGATCGCGGTAGGAGTCCCGCCGAAGCTGGTGATCCAACTCTGCGTCAGGATGTCGGCCATCGCTTTAGAGGCACTGTACGGGTCGGCTCCACCGAGGGCGTCCGACTCGACGTACCCGGCGGCCCGATTCACGTTGCGGTAGACCTTGTCAGTTGTGATGACGACGTGCGCCTTGACCGAGGGGGTGGCGCCGACAGCTTCGAGCACATTGAGAGTTCCCATGACGTTTGTGTCGAAGGTCGTACGTGGGTCGCGGTACGAATCACGGACGAGCGCCTGTGCGGCGAGATGGATTACGACGTCTGGCGACATCGTCTGGACCGCACGAGCCGTCTGCGCGGCATCCCTGATATCGATTCGTTCGTCGTTGGCGAGGATCGAGTCGACCCCCGCCGTTTCGAAGAGCGCCCCCGGAGTCGGGTCGAGAGCGAGTCCAGACACCGTGTGCCCGCGTGCCGAAAGGAGCAGCGAGAGCCAGGCTCCTTTGAAGCCGGTGTGCCCGGTGATCAGGTAGTGCATGGGTCGCTCCGTCATCGATCGTTCGGTTGTTGGGAGAGTGCGCCGAGCGCACGCGTGATGCGAAGCGAGGCCGGTTCACGCCCGGGTACGTCCCGGTATCCGAAACGAAGCCGCACTACCGCCTTCGCAACAGAGATCCTGAGGAAATACGCCCAGAACACCGCGTCAGGTTGCCATTGCCGGTCGAAGTACGCCGCGAAGAACACCGGCCATCTACGTGGCGGGTTGAACGTCGCCCACATAGCGATCTCGAAGAGTGGATCGCCGAAGAGCGCATCTTCCCAGTCGATCATGGCAATTGTCCCAGCGGGGGTCACCAGCGCGTTGTGGGGCCCGCAGTCACCGTGGAGGAGCCGAGGTTTGACGAGGTCGAATCGAACATCGAGAACATCGATTGCAAGCGAGATCTGAGCGGATTGCCCGGGGCTCACCACCCCAGCTGTCTGGAGGAGGCCGAGATGCTCAGGGAGCTGGAGACGAATGTAATCTCGCCAGCTCCGTTGAACGCCATGGGGAACGCGGTTGACCGACTCGGAAAGGAGGCCGAACCCGTCACCATCGATCTCGTGGACCTCGCGAAGGTAACTCGCGAGCATCGGGAGCCGACGAAGAACCGCCCCTTCATTGTGATCGAACTCACGAAACGACGAGCCGGCGACGAAGTCCATGATCTCGAAGTCGAATGGCACGACTGTTCTCGAGCAATCGGCATCGGATATGCGACCGTGGGAAATGCTGGCCCTGACGAGAAGTGCGCTTGCTGCCCGCTCGCTCATCATCGCCCAATCGTCCAGTACACCGGCGATCCGATTGGCCTTGAGAATCCTGGTGGCGCCCGTGATGTCTTCCGCCGCCAGTAGTTCGTGGAAGGTCCCGACGGCGTGCAGCTGGCGGATGCCGGTTACCGCACCGATCGCGGCTTGAAACGCGAGACTCGCGCTCTCCACCGAAATCTGTCGGGGGAGAGTCGCGAGTCCTTGCAGAACGGCGTCGTCGATCGCCGTGTCGGCCTTTGGATAGAACTCATGCGAACGGAATGTCGCCCGCGAATCCTTCCCTGCACGCATGTGACTCCTCGACGGTATTACTGAACTGGTCCTGGGCGACCAGTCAACCTACCAGGCCAGCGGCGCAACCTCGCCGGTGCTGAGGAAGTCGTCATACCCGAAGATGCGGTGCGTAACGGAGGTGATCTCGCGCACGCCCTTCTTCTGCTCGAGGCTCAGCTCGTTGGCGGTGGCGAGATTCTCTCCGGGCGTTGCGGTTCGAATGGTCCCCCACGGCACGATGGTCTTGAGCTCGGTGCCGTTGAAAGACGGGTAGAGGCTCTTTTCGCTATTCTCGAGGCCAAGGCTCTCGAGCAGCGTTGCCACCGTGTTCTTCTTGTCAGAGACGAGGTCTTCGAATCGAACGATGTGGAAGTGGCCGGCGTACTTCTCGCGGTAGGTGAGGGCGAGCATCTGGGCATAAGCCCAGGTGTGTGCATAACGGTCAAGGGGCGGCGGGAACGGACGACGGAACTGGTCGGCGAATCCCGAGTATGGGTTGCGGACCACGTGGATGACGTGACCGTCGGGGAAATCAGAGAGAATCTTCTCGGTGTCGAGAATCTGCACCGGGTTGTAGCCGACGTAGTACTTCTCGCGGCCGCTCGAGTTGTGGTTCTTCCAAGTGTCGAAGGTGCTGCGGAAGAAGGCTTCGACGAGGTGAGGCCGACTTCTGCCGAGCTCTCCGGCGATCTCGACGAAACGTGCCTTGCGATCTGCTTCATCCATCTCCAGTCCGCAATCACGGAACTTCGATCGACCAGGGGCACGAAGGTACGTCTTGAGCTCTTCGTCCCAAAACGCCTCGTAGTCGCTCTCCGCATCGGACTCGGTCGGAAATTCCGGCCACCGGTAGCGGATGGGTACATAGCTTGAAAGGAAGTCGTTGTTGACCCCGGTTCCCACCTGGGACTCGAACGGGTAGACGAAGAGTTCAGGGTGACCGTCCAGATGACGATGTGTGGTGTTTCCACCGTTTTCGTACATCGCCGAGATCATGATCAGGTTGAATTTCTCCACGTAATTCCTGTCTGTATTGGTGCTGCGAATGCTATTAAGCAGATGAACGGGATGGGCCATCAGCTCCCAAAAGGGCGCTGCGGAAGGCGACTAGAGCCTAGCAGTGCGGTCGAAGTGTGGCTGGCACGCGCGTCGGTGCCCCAACTCGGGACGGGCTACCAGGTGCGCCAAGGAGCCTGGCCAGAGTCCCAGAGTTCGTTGAGCATGAGAGTCTCACGGTAGGTATCCATCGGCTGCCAGAAACCCCGATGGGGATACGCCGCGATCTGTCCGTCGACCGCGAGCCGATGGAGGGGCGACTCCTCGAGTACCGAATCGTCACCGCCGAGGTAGTCGAAGATCTCCGGTTCGAAGATGAAATAGCCGATATTGATCCAGCCTTCGACCTGCGGCTTTTCCTTGAACTGGCGAACTGAACCGTCGTCATCGAGATCGAGGACACCGAAGCGACTGAGCGGCTGGACAGTCGTCATGGTCGCGATCTTCCCGTGCGACTTGTGGTACGCCAGCAGCGCGTTGAGATCGATGTCAGCGATGCCGTCGCCGTAGGTGCAAAGGAATCTATCGCCGTCGACGTACTTTTTGACCCGTTGGATGCGTCCACCGGTCATCGTGAGGGCGCCGGTGTCCGCGACCGTGACCGACCAGTTCGATTCGTCGTGATCGCCGTGGTACTTGATCGTTCTCGGCGTGCCGAGAGTCACCGTGAAGTCCTGGTTGAGCGACCCGTAGTTGGTGAAGTAGTTCTTAATCTGCTCGCTTTTGTAGCCGGTGCAAATGACGAAGTCCTCGATGCTCTGCTGACCGAGTATTTTCATAATGTGCCAGAGGATGGGGCGTCCTCCGACCTCCACCATCGGCTTCGGTCGGAATTCGGTCTCTTCGCGCATTCGCGTTCCCAGCCCGCCAGCGAGCAGAACAGCCTTCATTTATTAGTCTCTCGTAGAAAGTTAATTCGTTCCCGCTCGAACATGGGCGGTTCCGGCCGTACTCGCGAATGGATGCTGAGCACGTACTCGCCGATCAAACCGAGGAAAAAGAGGTTCGCGCCTCCAAAGATAAAGGTCGCAACGATAAGAGTTGGTATGCCGGGCCCCGCGTCGGAGCCGTTCACGAGAAAGAAGATGAGGTTCCCGATGCCGATTGCGGCGCCGCCGACGGCGAGAACCGCGCCGAACAGAAGGGCCCATCGGATCGGGGTGCGTGCGGTTGTGACCAGGCCGTTGAGCGCCTGGTCGATCAAGTCGCCGATGGAGTTCTTCGACTTTCCCACTGTCCGCAGTGACCAGTTGTAGTGGACGATGTCGAACCGCGGATTGACTTGCGCGACAAGCCCACGGATGTAGGGGTAGGCACCGGCCACCTGCATCACTGAGTCGATGATTTCGCGACGAGCGAGCATGAACTCGCCGGCGTGGGCAGGGGGAGTTCTTCCCCCACTCGACCTGAGCGCAGAGTAGTAGATGCCGCGAGCGGCGCGAAGCAACACATTCTCGCGCCGGTTTGCCCGGATGCCGTACACCACCTCGATCGACGGGGTCATCTTGGCGACCATTTCCGGGATGACCGAGGGGGGGTCCTGGATATCGGCCGGCACCATGGGAATGACCAGATCGCCGGATACATTGAGAAGACCATTCGCCATGTTGCGGAACGGCCCGACGTTCCGGGAATTCACGATGACCTTGACATGGGGGTCCGTCGCTGCGAGCGCCCTCAGCTTCGAAACGGTGTCGTCGGCGCTCGCGTTGTCGCAGAAGATGTGTTCATAGTCGTAATCGGGAAGATCCTCGCGCATGACGCGAGCCACTTCGGCCGCGCACGCATTGACGTTTCCCTCTTCGTTGAAGCACGGCGTGATGACGGAAATCATCAGTCGCTTCTCGTCGCTGTAATTCACCTGACTGACAATAGCGGGTCGGCGCCCCAGGGCTTGCCCGACGATTTCGGCGGCACCTTTCGTCACACCCGAATTGCCGCAAACGCCTTCCGCCAGCTCAGCTCCCGCGACGCCTTCACCGAGCAGACCACGAAGGTGAGCCAGCCGAATTCCACGAGCAGGCTGCTCTCGGCCAGGCCGGTCACGAGCAGCACCACCAGTACGAGGGCCGGCCACGCGTAGACGAAGCTGCGCTGGCGGGAGGCGAGCAGCCAGGATCGGATGAAGGCGAGCCCGACCATGAAGACGAAGGCGAAGAGGCCGATCAGCCCGACCTGGAACCAGACGTCGAGGTAGGCGTTGAGAGCGGAGGGCTGGAGCCCGTCGCGAACGTAGGTGAAGGGAGGGATGCCTTCCCACCAGCGCCCAGCCCAGCCCCACCCTTCGAGCTCGTGGGTCGGGATGAGCAGACGGATCGGCCGCCAGATCGCGAGCCTCTGGTTCAGCTCGTTGCTCGCACTAAGGGCGTTGATGATCGGCGTGCGTGCAGCCCAGGCGATGGCGCCGATGGTGATCGTGGATCCGAGTAGCACGAACTGTCCGACGCGCTTGCGCTCGGGAGACACCCGACGAAGGCCGTACAGCGCGAGAGTCGCGACCGCGACCACGACGAACGAGCCGAACGCGATGGGGGATCGGCTGAGCAGCAGTAGAAGCCCGGCCAGCGCCAGCGAGCCGATAGCGACCGGGCGTTGGATCGACCTGGTGCGAAGTTCCGTACCGAAGGTGACGATCGCGATGAGGGTGATGATGCCGAGCTGGTTGCGGGTGCCGAAGATGCCCTGAAGGGGGCCGAGCTCGGCGAGATTGCCCTGGATGAAGAGGAACCGGAGCGGAGCGTCGATGAGCACGCCGGAGAAGACCTCAAGCACGAAGGACAGGACGAGGGCAACCCGCAGCACGTCCCCGAAGGCTCGCGCGATCTGGATCGTGTCGCGGATGAGGGCGATGTAGATGCCCAGGACGGTGACCGCACCGAAATAGACCACGCTTCCCAAGGTCGCCCACTGGTATTGGCTCCAGAACACCGAGATCGCGGCCCAGCCGACGAAGATGAGCAGGGAGATGGGCAGCAGGCCGTGCCATTCGACAGTGTCCCGCCTGGCGAGGAAGGAGAAGATCGCGAGAACGACGAGGGTCGCCAGAATGCCGAGCAGGCCAGCCCAGCCGATGATCTGCTGGATGAAGAGTGTTCCCAGCTCGGTGCCGATGATGGCCTGAGTCAGCGCGGTGGAAAAGCGGGCGGAACCGAAGAAACCCTCCGCGAACTTGATCGCGTGGTGGCGAGGCTGCGCGTCGCTCATGAGCGCCTCGGCTGTTTCACCGTGAATTCGACGGCGAGCGGACTCAGCTTGGTCTTGACACCCCAGATGACCAGCAGCATCCAGCCCCCCTCGAGAAGGATGCGACTCTCGGCGATGCTCTGCACCAGTTGCGCGGTCAGCATGAGAAGCGGCAGCAGCCCGAGCCAGGAAAGGTGTCCGGCAGAACCAGGGGTGGTCACGATGCGATCAGTGGCCATACTCCAGGAGCGGACGAGGATCGAGAGCACGAGGGCGGCGAAAATCACCAGACCCACGATCCCGACCTGTAGCCAGAGGTCGAGCCAAGCGTCGTGCGCGTGCATGACCTGCACCCCGCCGGCTCTGGCCAGACCTTTGAAGGGCGGGATCCACGGGATCCAATAGCCCAGCCACCCCCATCCGAAGGCCGAACGCTGCTGCGCAAGCCCGATCACGGCCTTCCAGATTTCGCCGCGTCCGGTGAAGTCGGCGCTCTTGCCGAGCACGCTCACAATCGGACCGCGCAACAGGAGGGCGACGGCCCCGATCACGACGACCCCGACGCCGACGACGCCGTAGGCGAGCGCCCTGCTGCGAGGGTTGTGCGCCCGGCGCACGAGCAGCACGGCCGCCGCCACGATCGCCACGACGACCAGGGCGATGAGGATCGTCGCGGATTGGGTGATGGCGATCGTCAGCAGAGCTACGACCATCCAGAACCAGCCCCAGAACCGAGTTACCCCGTCGTTGTCGCCGTGCGCCGCCAGCTGGATCGCGAACACGATCGCCGCGAGCAGAGCGACCATCGCGAGCAGACTCGAATTGCCGACAATGCCCTGGATCTTTCCTCCGGAGAACAGCAGATCGCGCGACCAGTAGAGCAGCTGGGCCGGATGAGCCGGGCGCTCGGTGAACCAGACGGGGTAGATCGGGTGGCGGACGAACACCGACACGACGAACTCGAAGAGGAAGGAGAGCCCGAGGATGAGGCGCAGGGCCCAGCCGAGGGCGGTGAGCAACTCCGCCCAGCTCAACGTGATCGCGATGGAAATGGCGGATGCGGCGGTGACCCACTGCACGAACACGCCGAGCGTGGTGAACAGCGGGTAAAACGACCACGTGATTGACAGGACGGAGATGAGGAAGAAGCCGAGAAGTGGATAGGGCAGCCTGCTCCACCGGAACCGCTCGCGGTTGCGCACCAGCAGGACGATCGAACCCGCGACGACGATGGCGACGACGGCACCGTAGCCGTACCAGCTGAGCGCGTCGCGCCAGAAGTCGCCAGCGAGGCCGGTGAACAAGACGAAGGTCGCGAACCCCAGGCGGAGTCCACGGCTTTCGAGTTTTCCCATAGAGAGAGGCTACCGGCTGGACTTGTCGCTCGACTGGGATGTGCTTGCACCGAAAACGCAGGAGATTCCCCCGGTTATCGAGGTAATTGTGCCGGTGCGTGGCTTTTCGATGGGATGTCCTGCGTTTTCGGTGGCTGCGATACCGACGCGAGGCTAGACGAACGCGGCTTTCCCCGTGATCGCGCGGCCGACGATGAGGGTGTTCATCTCCCGGGTTCCCTCGTAGGAGTAGATCGCTTCGGCATCCGCGAAGTATTTGATGACGCCGTAGTCCATGACGATGCCGTTGCCGCCGAACAGTTCGCGACACCAGGCGACGGTCTCCCGCATTCGACTCGTGGTGAATTCCTTGGCGAGTGCAGAGTGTTCGTCGCGCTGGGTTCCCTCATCGAGCATCTGGCTGACCCGGGTGACGACGCCGATCGATGAGGTGATGTTGCCCAGGCTCTTCGCGAGCAGCTCCTGGATGAGCTGGTGGCTGGCGATCGGCTTGCCGAACTGGATGCGTTCCCCGGCATATTTGACGGCCGCCTCGTAGGCGCCGATGGAGTTGCCCACCGCGGCCCACGACACCTCCGCCCGTGTGAGGCGCAGCACGGCCGCCGTTTCCCGGAACGACAGGGAGCCCTGCAGGCGGTTCGCCTCCGGAACGACCACGTTCTCGAGCACGATGTCGGCGTTCTGTACGATGCGCAGGGCCTGCTTGTTCTCGATGCGCGTTGCGGAATATCCCGGACTGGATGTCGGGACGATGAAGCCCTTGACCTGGCTGTCATCCGCGTCCTTGGCCCAGACGATCGTGACGTCGCTGATCGAGCCGTTGCCAATCCAGCGCTTGGCGCCGTTGAGCACCCAGTTGTCGCCATCGCGCTTAGCGATGGTGCGGAGGCCCTGCGCGGAGTCCGAGCCGGAGAGCGGCTCGGTCAGGCCGAACGCACCGAGCAGTTCGGCGCTCGCGAATTTCGGAAGCCACTCTGCCCGCTGCTCCGGGGAACCGGCGACTGCGATCGAACCCATCACGAGCCCATTCTGCATGCCGACCAGAGTGGCGACGCTCGCGTCGACGCGAGCGAGCTCCAGCGCCACCCAGCCACGGAAGACCGCACTGTTCTCGAACCTGCGGGTCTCCTCCCATGGCTGGCCGAACAGTCCCAGGTCGGCGAGTCCCTTCACGATCGACCGGGGAAAGAATTCAGCCTTCGACCACAGGTCGTTCATGATCGGTCGCACTTCTGCCTCAAGCCAGGCGCGCAACTCGACGATGAGCTGCTTTTCGCGATCCGAGAGGGCGTTCTCGTAGCCATAGAAATCGCTCGGAATGGGCTCGAATGACGACATATGGGTGCTCCGTTGCTCTGTGTGGACTGCGGTTTCGATACGCGCTTCGCGCTTCTCAACCCGCGGAAGACTCTAGGCCAGGCCTCGGGGCGTTCCCAAGGTGATTGGTACTTTGGTCTAATCGGGCTTTGTACCCGATCATCCCCTTTGTAGATCAGCTAAGGAACGCCGAATGTTCGTAGGCATCACCAACGCACCGCGCCCGTACGCCTGGGGGTCCACGACCGCGATAGCGGAACTGCTCGGACGCACGCCGTCGGGCGGTCCGGAGGCCGAGCTGTGGCTCGGCGCGCATCCTGGTTCGCCGAGTGTGATTCTGAATCCCTCGCAGACCGGTGGCGCCACGGACCTGGCCGCTTGGATCGCTGCCGATCCAGCGACCACCCTCGGACCGTTTGCGGCATCCGGTCGGCTGCCCTTCCTGCTGAAGATCCTGGCCGCCGCGTCGCCGCTCTCGCTTCAGGCGCATCCGACCCCATCGCAGGCGCGCCTCGGGTTCGACCGTGAGAACGCGGCCGGTGTTCCGCTCGACTCTCCTGAGCGCAATTACAAGGATGCCTTTCCCAAGCCTGAGCTTATCTACGCACTCAGCCCGACCTTCGACGCACTCTGCGGGTTTCGGCCAATCGACGAGGTGCGCGCGCTCATCCACGCGCTGATCGACGCATCGTTGCGGCTCGAAGATCCGCAGCCGCAGCCCCTCGAGGGCCTTCTCGAATGGCTCGACTCCGGCCTCCGGGAAACCTTCGAATGGCTCATCTCCGGCGGGTCAGGGGTGCCAACCCTCGTTTCGCTCGTGACGCTGCTCGCGTCATCCGCATCGCTGCCCGACTACACCGCCGAGCTCGATACCGTGCGCACCCTCGCGCTGGAATACCCGGGCGATCCCGGCATTGTGATCTCACTGCTGCTCAACCGGGTGACGCTGGCTGCGGGAGAGTCGCTCTACCTGCCGGCAGGGAACATCCATGCCTACCTCCATGGCCTCGGGATCGAGCTCATGGCGGCTTCGGACAACGTGCTGCGCGGCGGGCTCACGCCCAAGCACATCGACGTACCGGAGCTACTCGGGGTGCTCGACTTCACGCCGGTGCCCGTGCCGTACTTACGACCGTCTGCGCCGTCGACCGGTGTGGAGATTTTTCGGCCAGACGACCAGGAGTTCGAGCTCGTGCGGATTGCCGGCGACTCGATAGCAGCCGTCTATGAGATCTCCGGTCCCACGATCGTCGTTGGCATCGAGGGGGCCGTGGCC
Source organism: Microbacteriaceae bacterium (assembly GCA_025465035.1). GTDB lineage: Bacteria > Actinomycetota > Actinomycetes > Actinomycetales > Microbacteriaceae > Lacisediminihabitans. The sequence continues at coordinate 14,291 of JAODMH010000166.1, forward strand.
ATTTCAGGGGCCGAATCGTCGACGGTCGTCACTCGCGGCGGTTCGGTGTACGTGACTCCGGCCGAGCGGTCGCTGCGATTCGGCGGCGGCGGCACACTGTTCCTCGCGACGACGGGATCGTCGTTTGCTGAAAACGCAGGAGATCGGTCGCGCGAGGGCGGTTAGATCGTTCCAGCCGGGCGTTACGGCCTCGATCTCCTGCGTTTTGAGTTGGCAGCGGTCCCTCACAGGGGTCGTGTCGGGCGCGCTTTTCACGGATGTACGGAGCGGCGATCGGGATTTCGCGCTGTCGGCGATTCTGCTGCCATGGAATCCATCGAATCGTGCATCCGTCGCAACGGCTTTCTGAGACGTCGGGATCTGCTGCAGCGCGGATATTCGGACGCAGGCATCCGTAGGTCGCTTGAGGGGCATCGGATCTTTCGTGTGCGCCAGGGTTGGTATTCGGTGCCGGATTCACCGCAGGCAGCCATACGGGCGGTACGGGTTGGCGGTCGACTGACCTCGATCTCCGCGCTCGAGAGTTACGGATTGCGGGTGCCTCGCCGCCGTCATACGCACATCGCGGTGCTGGCGACGGCGAGCCGACTGCGCGGCCCGAATGATCGTCGGCGTCGCCTGTCAGCGGATGACGCAGTGCGAGTTCACTGGATCGATCGTTCGAGTGCCGGGGGAGACGTTTGGCGGGTGTCGATCGATGATGCGCTTCTCGCCGTGCTTCTCGAGGAGCCGCGGGATATCGCCGTCGCGTGTTGCAGCGCGGTCCTCCGCCACCGGAGGTTGAGTCGCGTCAGACTGGATGCCGTTTTTCGTCGGGCGCCGGCGCGGGTGCAGCCGTGGCGCGTACTCGCTAGCGCGCTGGATGATTCGCACGGCGAGACTTTCGCGCGATTGTGGTTCGGGGATGCGGGCATGCCTTGTGTACAACAGCCGTTCGTCTCCGGCGTCGGCCATCTCGATTTCAAGCTCGGGCCGCACACCTACGTCGAGATTGACGGCGCGCAACACGATCCTCGGTGGACTGGCGAAGGTCCGAGCACCTACGAGCCGGATCACGATCGAGACACGACCATGGCGATTCAGGGTGACCGTGTACTGCGTTACACGTACCGGCAGATCTACGGCGACTGGCCGAGGGTGCTTGCCGCGATCGAACGTGCCATCGCGGATGACCTCGCCCTAACCGCGCGCAGGCTGCGGCATCCGTACCGTCCGCGTGTTCGCCGAAAACGCAGGAGATCGGCGGCCAAACGAGGGTTGTGAGCTTCCGGTTGCCACTATGTGGACGAATATCCTGCGTTTTGGGGACAGACGCAGCGTGCGAGCCACGGCATACGCTGCCGGGCTCAGCTTGCCACGCGTTCGCCGAAGGCGCGCCGGTAGGCGGTAGGCGTGGTTTGCAGCACCCTGAGGAAATGGTGCCGCATGACGGCCGCAGCTCCGAAGCCAGTCTCTGCGGCGATCGACTCGAGGCTCTGGTCTGTGCGCTCGAGCAGGTGCTGGGCCCGGATGATGCGCTGGCGATTGAGCCAGGCCGCCGGCGTTGTGCCCATATCCGCCCTGAATCGCCTGGCGAAGGTGCGCGAAGACATCAAGGCCTTGCGGGCGAGTTGATCGATCGTGAGGTCCTCGCCGAGGTTGCCAAGCATCCAGTCGGTCACTGCCGCGAAGGAGTCCGAGATATTTTCGGCGACCGGGAATTCGATGTTCTGCGCCTGGCCCCCATCGCGTTGC
>JAODMH010000204.1 GCA_025465035.1 Microbacteriaceae bacterium
CCGATCACACCTTCGTGCAGCGGCTCGTCGACAGTGGGCGCATCACGCCGGAGGAGGCGGCGGTGCACCCCCGCCGCTCGGTGCTCATGCGCGTGCTCGGTGACGTCGATGCGGCGCCCGAAATCGATACGACCGTCTACGACCTCAAGCCGGGCGACCGATGGCTTCTCTGCTCCGACGGCCTGTCGAGCTACGTCTCCGACGACAAGATCGAAGCAGCTCTCAAAGCCAATCCGGGAGCGAGGGATGCCGCTGATCGGCTCGTCAAGGAGAGCCTCGACCAGGGCGCTCCCGACAACGTCACCGTCGTCATCGTCGACGTCGACGAGACCTGGGATTCGGCATCCGTCCCGCCCGTGATCGTGGGTTCAGCGGCTCTTCCGCTCACCTTCGAGGGCGAGTCTGGACGACGCCCGCTCCGCCTGCCCGCGCTCCTGCTGCATCCGCTCAAATCGACGCAACAAGAGGACAGCCACTTCGAGCCGGAATCCGACGAGTACCTCGACGAGCTCATCCTCGAGGACCGCCGGCGGGCTCGTAACCGTCGCATCGGCTGGCTGGTCGGTGTCGCGCTCATCGCGATCGCCATCCTCCTCGCCCTGTTCCTCGGATACCGCTGGACCCAGACCCTCTACTACGTGGGAGCGAACGGCCAGACCGTCGCCATCTACCAGGGTGTTCAGCAGAACATCGGTCCGTTCTCCCTGCACAGTGTGTACGAGAACCAGAGCATCAGGCTTTCTGCCCTGCCGAGCTACACGCGAAAGACCGTCGAGGACACGATCAGCGCGACCGATTTAAATGACGCCAAACGCATCGTCGAACGATTGTCAGATGCCGCCAAGTAACAGCGCTCCCACCGAAAAGATCGGGCGTCCCGCCGGGCGGCCCATCGAAGCGGCGCCTCGAAATACCTTCACCGACACCATCAGGCTGAGACTTCGCGTTCCCGCCAAGCTCCGCAACCTCGAACTCGTGCTACTGCTCTTCGCCTGCGCGATCGTGGGCAGCTCGATCGCGCTCGTGCAGCTGGGCGCTCTCGGCAAGCTCGATGGCAGCGTGCTCGTCATCGGCACCCTGCTCGGCGTGCTCGCGATCGGGATGCACGTCGCGATGAGGTTCGTCGCTGTGGAGGCCGACCCCTTCATCCTGCCGGTGATCACCGTCCTCAATGGCCTCGGCATCGCCGAAATCTACCGCCTCGATATCTCCAGGCACCTGACGGGCTGGAATGCCGCGGGCGTTCGGCAGATCGCCTGGACGGCGATGGCCATGCTGATGGCGCTCGCCGTGATCCTCCTCATCCGCAACCATCGCGTATTGCAGCGCTACCGCTACGTCGCGATGTTCGTCGGCATCGTGCTGCTTCTTCTGCCGATGCTTCCCGTGATCGGCCAGACCGTGAACGGTGCACGGCTGTGGATCCACATCGGCAGCTTCAACTTCCAGCCGGGCGAGCTCGCAAAGATCGCCCTGGCCATCTTCTTCGCCGGCTATCTCGTCACCGCACGCGACAGCCTCTCCCTGGTTGGTAGAAAGGTGCTCTGGATGCGCTTCCCGCGCGCCAGGGACCTCGGTCCCATCCTCATCATCTGGGTCGCCGCGATGGCCGTGCTCATCTTCCAGCGCGACCTCGGGACCGCTCTCCTCTATTTCGGCCTCTTCCTCGTGATGATCTATGTTGCGACCGGTCGTGCGAGCTGGGTCATCCTCGGCCTCGGACTGTTCGTGGGGGGCGCCATCATCGCCGGCCGGGTGCTCGGCTACGTCGCTGGCCGATTCAACTCCTGGCTCGACGCTTTCAGCCCCACGATCTACAACGAGCAGGGCGGCAGCTATCAGCTCGTTCAGGGAATCTTCGGCCTGGCGCATGGCGGACTCATCGGCACCGGTTGGGGTCTGGGTCGGCCGGGCATCACGCCGCTCGCCGAGAGCGACTTCATCATTTCGAGCCTCGGCGAAGAGATCGGCCTGGCCGGCCTGTTCGCGATTCTCGCCCTCTACCTGCTCTTCATCTCCCGCGGATTCCGGATCGCCTTCGCCGGCCAGGACGACTTCGGCCGCCTTCTCGGCGTCGGACTCTCCTTCGTCATCGCCCTGCAGGTCTTCATCGTGCTCGGCGGGGTGACCCGTGTCATCCCGCTGACCGGGCTCACGACACCCTTCCTGGCCGCGGGCGGGTCGTCCCTCGTGGCCAACTGGATCATCGCCGCACTGCTGCTGCGCCTCTCCGACTCGGTACGAAATCAGCCTCGATTGGTGGTGGAGTGATGAATAAGGAGCTCAAGCGCGTGAGCATCGCGGTGCTGCTCATGTTCGTCGCGCTGTTCACGTCGAGCACAGTCATCACGGTGTTCCAGGTCGATAACCTCAATGCCGACAGCCGTAATGTGCGCACCCTCTACGACAGCTATTCCGCCGAGCGCGGGCCGATCCTGGTGAACGGACAGGCTGTCGCCGAGTCGAAGGCGGTCAACGATCCGTACAAGTTCCAAAGGGTCTACAGCAATCCCCTGCTCTACTCCGCGGTCACCGGGTATTTCACCCTCAATCAGGGAACCACCGGTGTCGAGGGATCGCTCAATAGCTACCTCAGTGGGACTGCCAACGACCAGTTCTTCACCAAGATCAGCTCCATCCTCACCGGGCAGAACCCCAAGGGCGCCTCGGTGTCGCTCACGATCAATCCCAAGGTCCAGCAGGCAGCCTTCGATGCGCTAGGGAACAACTCGGGGGCCGTCGTCGCGATGGATCCGAAAACCGGCGCCATCCTCGCGATGGTCTCGAAGCCTTCCTACGACCCGAACCCCCTCGCCTCGCACAACACCACCGACGTGATAGCCACCTACAAGAAGCTTCTCGCCGACCCGACGCGGCCGCTGCTCAATCGCACGATCGGGGGCGACCTCTACCACCCGGGTTCCGTGTTCAAGCTCGTCGTCGCATCCGCCGCCATCGACAGTGGCAGATACACACCGGACAGCCAGTTCCCCAATCCACCCACCTACCAGCTTCCGCTCAGCAACACCGTCATCACCAACGCCGAGGGCGGCACCTGCGGCGGTACCCCAACCGTGACCATCGCCACGGCCCTCCGCCTCAGCTGCAACATCCCATTCGCCCAGCTCGGCGCAGCGCTCGGTGCCGACACGATTTCCAAATACGCGAAGGCCTACGGATACGGCGACAAGTTCTCCGTGCCCATGTCGGTCACGCCGAGCACCTACCCGATCAACACGGACGTCGCGAAGCTCATGCTCTCCTCGTTCGGCCAGGACGAGGACCGGGTCACTCCGCTGCAGATCGCGATGACCACGGCCGCGATCGCCAACAAAGGGACCCTGATGTCGCCAACCCTGATCAAAGAGATCGATGCTCCGGATCTCACCGTGATCCAGCCGTTCCAGGAAAAGGCCTACGGACAGCCGATCACCGCCCAGACGAGTGCGACACTCACTCAACTCATGGTGAGCAACGTCAGCAACGGGGCAGCCAGTAATGCAAGAATTGCAGGAGTCGATGTTGCTGGCAAGACCGGAACAGCACAGAACGGGGCGGGTAAGTCAAATACCCTCTGGTTCACCGGGTTTGCCCCTGCAAACGACCCACAGGTAGCTGTCGCGGTGGTCGTGGAAAACGGCACGAGCTTCGGTAATGCGGTTGCGGCGCCAATCGCGAAAACAGTTATAGAGGCGGTGCTTAACAAATGAGACCCACAAGTGGCCTCACTTTCGGGGGACGCTACCAGCTCTCCAGCCGCGTCGCAATCGGCGGCATGGGCGAGGTCTGGCAGGCGACCGACCTCGTCATCGGGCGTACCGTCGCCATCAAGATCCTGAAGGACGAGTACCTCGGCGACCCCGGATTTCTCGAGCGCTTCCGCGCGGAGGCCCGTCACGCCGCGCTCGTCAACCACGAGGGCATCGCCAATGTCTTCGACTACGGCGAGGAGGAGGGAAGCGCCTACCTCGTCATGGAACTCGTCCCCGGCGAAGCGCTGTCCACGATTCTCGAGCGGGAGCGCGTGCTGTCGACCGACAGGGTTCTCGATATCGTCGCGCAGACGGCATCCGCTCTCCACGCAGCCCACTCCGCCGGACTCGTACACCGCGACATCAAGCCGGGCAACCTCCTGATCACCCCTGATGGCCGCGTCAAGATCACCGACTTCGGCATCGCCAGGATCGCCGACCAGGTTCCCCTCACCGCCACGGGCCAGGTCATGGGCACCGTGCAGTACCTCTCTCCTGAGCAGGCGAGCGGGCATCCTGCCTCGCCGACCACGGACATCTACTCACTCGGCATCGTCGCCTACGAGTCGCTCGCCGGCCGCAGGCCATTCACCGGCGAGTCGCAGGTCGCGATCGCGATGGCGCAGATCAACGAACAGCCGCCGGACCTGCCGGTCACCGTCTCCGAGCCGGTGCGTAACCTCGTCTACTCATCCATCGCCAAGAATCCGGCCGACCGACCGGCTTCCGCGGCTCATCTGGCTCGCGCCGCTCAGGCGCTTCGCCGCGGTGACGTGGCCGGAGCTGCCGCCGCCGTCCCCGGCGTCGCCGCCGCCGGCACCCTCCCCGCCCTGCAACGGGAAAACCCCGCGACGCAGGCCACGCGCATTCTGACCACTGCCGGTCCCACCCAGATGGCTGCTGCACCGCCGACCGGGCCGACGGAGACCAAGCGCCGCAATCCGTGGACCTGGCCACTCATCGCCCTCATCGCGCTGATCCTGATCATCGTGATCATCACGATCATCAACCTGCTCGCGAGCCCCTCCCCCACGCCGGTCAAGAGTTCGAGTCCGCCGCCGTCCCCCAGCATTTCTCAGAGCCCGACGCCGTCCACGACGCCCACGAGCAACCTGGTCAATCTCAAGCTCTCCGACCTGCAGGGAAAGACCGAGGACCAGGCGCGCTCCTTCCTCGACGGTCTCGGCCTCGCCGCGACCGTCGCTTCGGGTGGTCCGGTCGCGCCCTCGGCTGGCCAGGTGGGCACCGTTGCGTCCGCCGATCCGACCGGTAACGTGCCCCGTGGACAGCTCATTACGCTGCACATGTACCAGCCGATCCCGGCGCCACCGTCGAAGCCGGCGACCATGACCTCGTCGGTGTCGAGTGCAACGGGCGGTTCCACCGTTCAAGTGACCATTCCGCCCTACACCGGCTGCCCGACAGGCACCACGCTGACGGGGTTCACGGTCACGCCAAGCGGTGGAACTGTCGATAAGTCCAATCCGACATCGGACGGGCCCATCAACTGGACACTTCCGCTCGCGCCGGGAAGCAACACCATCAGCTACGTCGCACACTGCTCCACCGGAGACTCCCCAGCAGCTGATCCACTGACGGTGAGCAGCACCGCCCCAACGGGTTAGCCAGCGTCCACGCATAACCGACGCATTACACTGTCAAGGACTTGGCCCCGCACCACCCAGGAGATAATTCGTGACTGAAGGTACCCGCCTGCTCGCCGGCAGATACCAGGTGGGCGCGCTGATCGGCCGCGGTGGCATGTCAGACGTGCACGTCGGCACCGATACCCGTCTCGGTCGTCGGGTTGCCATCAAGCTGCTGAAGCCGGCGCTGGCGACCGATCCCAAGTTCCGGGTGCTCTTCCGCGAGGAGGCCCAGAAGGCCGCGCGGATGGCGCATCCGACGATCGTCCGCGTGTTCGATGCCGGCGAGGAAACCGTCACCGAGCCCAACGGCCTCGAGACCCAGGTCCCCTTCATCATCATGGAGTTCGTCGACGGGCGGCTGCTCAAAGACATCATCGCCGACGGCCCGCTGGAGCCGAAGGAGGCCGTGCGCATCATCTCCGGCGTACTCACCGCCCTCGAGTACAGCCATCGGGCACTCCTCGTGCATCGCGACATCAAGCCCGGCAACGTCATGGTCACACAGAACGGTCAGGTGAAGGTCATGGACTTCGGCATCGCCCGTGCCGTGTCCGACAATTCGGCGACCGTCGCCGACACGAGCGCCGTGCTGGGCACCGCACAGTACTTCTCGCCGGAGCAGGCGCGGGGTGAGACCGTGGATGCCCGTACCGACCTGTACTCCGCTGGTGTCGTGCTCTTCGAACTCCTCACCGGGCGTCCGCCGTTCCGCGGGGACCGCGCCGCCGCCGTGGCCTACCAGCACATCAGCGAAGCGGCGGTCGCACCGAGCACGCTGAACCCGAGGGTCTCCCCCGCGCTTGACGCGGTCGTGCTGCACGCCCTCGCCAAAGACAAGTTCGACCGCTTCCAGACCGCCGCGGAGTTCCGCCAGGATCTGGAGGCGGCCGGGGCAGGCGAGGTCCCGATCCGCAAGTCTCTCGCGGCCAACGATTTCAACGCGACGCTCTTCGGCGCCAACCCGAACACAACCGCGCGATCGGAAGCCACGATGCGCCAACTCGCCGCACAGGATGGCGATCGTCCCGTGCGCACGCAGACACGACCGCCGGTAGCCTGGATCTGGGTCGGCATCACGGCGATCGCCGTCATTCTCATCGCCGTCGTCTTTTGGGTCGTGAATCTTCCTCCGGCGAGCATCAGTCAGGGACTCTCGGTCAAGGTTCCCGCCGTGGTTGGGGAAAAATACGACACCGCCGTACCGAAACTCACCGATGCGAAGCTGGTCCCCAGCCGGATCGATGAGGCGAGCACCACGGTCCCGCAGGGGCAGATCATTTCGACCGATCCGACGGCCGGCACCAAGGTGAGCAAGGGCCAGGAGGTGAAGATCTATGTGTCGGCCGGTAAGAATCCGACCACCGTTCCCAGCCTGAATAACCTGGCCGAGGAGGCAGCGAAGGCCGCAATCAAAGATCGAAAACTTGTCTACGGCAAATCCTCGCCGGAGCATTCGCCGACGATACCGGCCGGCACGGTCGTCCGCAGCGAGCCAGCGGCGAATACCGCCGCCAGAGAAGGCGATACCGTCAACCTCTTCGTCTCAGACGGCCTCATCAACATCCCCTCCGTTATCGGTCAGGATGTGGCGGCGGCCATCGGCCAACTTGTGGCGTTGCAGCTGAACCCCAGCACTCAGCCGAATGCGGGATGCACCGGTGGTAAAGTCACCGGTCAGTCGGTCACTGGCGACAACCAGCCACAGCATTCGCCCATTTCGATCACCTACTGCAGCGGCTGAGCGCTACCGACCGAGGTTGACGAGCGGAGTGAGCCCCTTCGCGGTCTCACGCGCCTCTGGCAGGCCCGCGACCGCGAGCCAGTTCGCGAGCAGGCTGTAGCCGCCCTCGGTGAGCACCGACTCCGGGTGGAATTGCACGCCGTAGATGGGCGCCTCCCGGTGACGAAGCCCCATGATGACGCCGCCGGCCGTGCGTGCGGTGACCACGAGATCGTCGGGCACCGTTCCGTCGACGACGGCGAGCGAGTGGTACCGCGTAGCAGTGAATGGCTGGCCGACCCCGTCGTAGAAGGGGCTCTCGTCGTGGCTGACCTGCGACGTCTTGCCGTGCATCAGCTCTTCGGCGTTGGTGACCACGCCGCCGAACGCCTCAGCGATGGCCTGGTGACCGAGGCACACGCCGAGGAGCGGCTGGCCTGTCTTCAGGGCGGCGAGCACCACGGGGA
>JAODMH010000205.1 GCA_025465035.1 Microbacteriaceae bacterium
CGGCAGCCATGGCCTCCACGAACCATCGGTGCTGGTCAGAGGTGTGGTTGGGTACCAGGTCGACGATGAGTTTGAGGCCCAGCTCGTGCGCCCGCTTCTCGAGTACCGCGAAGTCGGCGAGCGTGCCGAAGACGGGGTCGACATCGCAGTAGTCGGCGACGTCGTAGCCGGCGTCCTTCTGCGGTGACGTGTAGAAGGGGGAGAGCCAGATCGCGTCCACGCCCAGTTCGACGAGAGCCGGCAGTCGCTCGGTGATACCGATGAGGTCGCCGAGGCCGTCGTCACCCATCCCATCGGAGAACGAGCGCGGATAGATCTGGTAAATGACAGCGGAACGCCACCACTCGTTTCCGTTTGTCATGCAAAAACCCTATGGCATGCCTGCTGTGAGGATGGAGACGCTCGCGTTGCTACGCTCTGCGTAGGGCGCAAACGCCGAGCGCCATGGACAGGGCCGTCCGCACCTACTCACACGAGGAGCACAGCGGATGTCGTCCCACCTTTCGCAGATCCCGCACCATGACGGGTCGCCGCTCTATGTCTCGGTGGCCGCGCCCGTCTTGGGCGACAGGGTGCGTGTTCGGGTGCGCATCCCGGACTCCTTCGGGCCGGTGATCGCCGTGCACACGAGGTCGAATCCCGATCGCGAGCCGCGCTACACGGTGGCATCGCAGGTGGCCAGCCTCGACGGCTGGGACTGGTGGGAAGCCGAAATCGAGGTGGAGAATCCGGTGCACGGCTATCGGTTCCTTCTCACCCTCGGCGACGACACCAACGTGTGGCTCAACGCCACCGGCATCCACCACATCGAGACACTCGACTCGGCCGACTTCCGACTCGTGACCTATCCGGCCACCCCGGACTGGTCGGCGAACAGCGTGATGTACCAGATCTTCCCCGACCGTTTCGCGCGATCGGCCGCGGCCGATGCTCGCGAGTTGCCGGAGTGGGCAGAGCCGGCCGCGTGGTCAGACGAGGTGGTCCACGTCGGGCCAGGCACACCGCGCCAGTTCTACGGTGGCGACCTCGCGGGCATCGCCGAGCACCTGGATCACCTCGTACGCCTCGGCGTGAACCTCGTCTATCTGACCCCGGTATTCCCCGCCCAATCCAACCACCGCTATGACGCACTCTCCTTCGCGGAGGTCGATCCGCTGCTCGGCGGCGATGAGGCGCTCATCGGCCTGGTCGAGGCAGCGCACGCACGTGGCCTGCGTGTGATCGGCGACCTGACGTCGAACCACAGCGGGGACGCGCACGAGTGGTTCAGGGCATCCCATCTCACGCCGGGCGCACCCGAGAGCGAGTTCTACTATTGGCTCGACGACGACCAGGAGCGCTATGCATCCTGGCTCGGGGTGCCGAGCCTGCCCAAGTTCAACTGGAACTCGCTCGAGTTGCGCCGGCGCTTCATCGAGGGAGTCGACTCCGTCGTGGCGAAGTGGCTTTCCGCGCCGTACCACCTCGACGGCTGGCGCATCGACGTGTCGAACATGACGGGGCGCTACCTCGAACAGGATCTGAACCAGGAGGTGCGTCGCACCATCCGGGAGACGATGGTCGAAACCAATCCCGACACCATCCTCCTCGGCGAATCCACGAACGATGCGGCGAGCGATTTTCCGGGGGACGCCTGGCACGGCGCCATGACCTACGCCAACTTCACCCGGCCGGTGTGGGGCTGGCTCTCGGAGCCGGGAGGCCCCGCGCCGGGCGGAATCGGCATGGCCCTCGGTGTGATCCCCTCGTACTCCGGCGAGCAGGTCCTTGCCGCGCACGTTCAATTCACCGCGGCCTTCCCGTGGCGTGTGCGGCTGCACAACATGAACGCGCTCGACACCCACGACACCCCGCGCTTCCTCACCCACGCTCGCCACGGGACGGTGCCGGTGGCATTCGGTCTGGCCGTGACGCTGCCCGGGATCCCTGTCGTCTTCGCCGGGGACGAGTTCGGCCTCGTCGGCTCCGACGGTGAGCACTCTCGCACGCCCATGCCATGGGATACCCTGGCCGAGTCGGAGGAGAGCATCCGGCTGTACTCGGAACTCATCCATCTGCGCACCGGACACGCCGCGCTCAGTGCCGGCGGCATCCGCTGGCTGCACGCGGGGGCCGATGTGCTCGTGTTCGTGCGCGAATCCGCCGAGGAGTGCGTGCTCGTGGTCGCGGCCAGGGCGGACTTCGACCTCGTACTGCCGCCGTCCGCCGTGGCGGGCCAGCCGGTCGCCCTCTACGGTGCGGTCGACGCGGCCTGGTCGTCGGAAGGGCTCACCCTCAGCGGCTCTGGCCCGGTGTTCGGCGCTTTCGCCCTGCCGGGCATCCGCCTTCCTGACTTCTTCGATCCGGGCGTCATCCTCGCGTTCGAGTGATGTCCGTCTTTCGGGAGCCCCGACCTTCGGCACGGGCTGGCCGCCGGCGGATGCTATTCTCTAACGGTGCCAAAACGGCTCGGGGTGACCCGCGTGCCGCTTTCGCCCCCTTAGCTCATTGGTAGAGCACTTCCTTGGTAAGGAAGAGGTAGTGGGTCCGATTCCCACAGGGGGCTCTCGCCTCCCTTCATCGGGCGGCGTCCCGGCGGGGTAGCTCAGGTGGTTAGAGCACACGGCTCATAATCGTGGTGTCGCGGGTTCGAGTCCCGCCCTCGCTACAAAAGTGCTGGTCAGGGCTGTCGTTCTTGACGCTGTTCTGGCTCAGTATGTGGCCCGAAATGGCCGTAGCCTTCGGTGCTACTGGATTATGTGGGCAGTCATGCACGTGCCCCCGCTCGAGGCGCAGGCTGCTCGGCCAACAGCTCGCGCACGCGGGGGATCACTTCGTGGCCAAGCAGCTCGATGGACCTCCTCTGCGCCGCGAGGGGGGCGTCCGTCGCGTCGTATTTGAGATCGAAGCGGCTCAGATGCAGATCACGTGCGGCTGCGGCGATCTTGGTGGCGACCGTCTCGGGAGAGCCGACGAAGAGGGCACCTTCGGTGATATCCATCTCATAGCGCCCACGCGTCGGTGGTAGGAACCCACGTTCCCCACCACGAATCCTCATCACCGATTCGTAGGTCGGCCAGTGGATGGCCTGTGCCTCCTCGTCGGTGTCGGCGACCATCCCGAGCGAGTGCATGCCGATGGGAAGCCGAGGGTGGCCGAACTGCTCGAGCGCACGCTCATAAAGCTCGACATAGGGTACGAACCGGGTCGGATGCCCGCCGATGATCGCCAGCATCAGAGGCAGGCCATACCGGGCTGCACGGACGACGGACTGGGGGCTGCCGCCGACGCCGATCCAGGTCGGGATCGCCCCGGGGGCGATCCCCGGGTATACGAACTGATTCTGCACTGGTGCCCGGGAGGTCCCGGCCCAGGTGACCGGCTGGTCGCGGAGGAGTCGGGTGAAGAGGTCCAGCTTCTCTTCGAACAGGGTCTCGTAGTCGGCGAGGTCGAAGCCGAACAGCGGGAAGGACTCGACCGATGAGGCCCGGCCGAGCACGAGCTGGGCGCGGCCGT
>JAODMH010000046.1 GCA_025465035.1 Microbacteriaceae bacterium
CATCGGATAGAGTCATGGACGCACGCAGAAATGCGGGCAGTGCGGATGTGGCGCAGTGGTAGCGCATCACCTTGCCAAGGTGAGGGTCGCGAGTTCGAATCTCGTCATCCGCTCGAGTGAAGTCTCACGACAGGATTCATCAAACCGTGGGGACCCACACATGGTGGCGTGGCCGAGAGGCGAGGCAGCGGCCTGCAAAGCCGTCCACACGGGTTCAAATCCCGTCGCCACCTCGGAGTAAAATGACGAGTGCAGAGTAAGTCGAGTACAGAGTAAGTGCAGTACAGATTGAGCGATTGGCGCAGCGGTAGCGCGCTTCCCTGACACGGAAGAGGTCGCTGGTTCGATCCCAGTATCGCTCACACGAGTAAAGCCCCGGAATTGGTTTCTGGGGCTTTACGCATTCCGGGATCACGACACCTCTCGTGACGCGCTAACGGGGGACTGTTCGGCGCGATCGCTATCCGCCACCATGGTGAGATGACGATGGCGGCCGGCGAACCTTCTGCCCAGGGCGCCCCGCTTGTCCGACTTCTCCTCGAATCCGGCCTGGTGACCGCAGAGCAACTACAGATTGCCGCAGAGGCACTGCCGCCAACGGGCTTGCAGCTCGACGAGTTCCTCGTAGTCAGGGGAGTCGTGGCGGCCGATGCGCTTCTGAAGGTGATGGCGCGTGCGTGGCACCTTCCGTCGATCCATCTCGCACGGACGCGGGTCGATCGGGATCTCGTGTGCCAGTGGCCCGGCCAGCGCTACCTCGATGAGGGCTGGATGCCGGTGCGCGATCAGGCGAACGGCAGCGTGCTGGTGGCGACGGCGCGCATTCCCGACGCGGAGCGCGCGGCCCACATCGCCGGCGTGCTCGAAAGTCCTGTGGAGTTTGCCGCCGCCACCCTGCCCGACATCAGGGCCGCGGTGCTTCGCGCCTTCGTGCCCGAGGCCAATAGGGCGGTTAAGGCCGGATTGAGGCTCATCCGCTGGAAGAGGGAACGCGGCAGCGCTCTCGCACGCTGAGCGGCCATCCGGGCGCCAAGTCTCCACCATTCCCGACGCTAATGTTGTAAGCGTCACTATTCGGATTTAAGGAGCACCTTCGTCGTGTCTGAATCGCCAGCCGGCAACGAGTCCATTCTCGAGTCGATCACGGCGGCAGAGACGACGACGGGCTTCGAACTGTTCACCGATCGCGGCAACGTCGCGATGCGGATCAATGGCGAACTGCGCGATCTCGCCGCGACAGTGAAGGCGGGGGAGACCGCCGACCCGGTCCACATCTCCTCGCCGGATGGCCTCGCGATTCTGCGGCATTCCGCGGCTCACGTGACCGCGCAGGCGCTGCAGTCGATCAATCCGGAGGCGAAGCTCGGTATCGGTCCGCCGATCACCGACGGCTTCTACTACGACTTCGACGTCGAGACCCCCCTCACACCCGAGGATCTCAAGGCGATCGACAAGGCGATGGAACGCATCATCCGCTCCGGTCAGCGTTTCGTGCGCCGGGTCGTCACCGAGGAGGAGGCGCGGGCCGAACTCGCCGACCAGCCGTACAAGCTCGAGCTCATCGGGCTGAAGGGAACGTCGACAAGCTCAGCCAACGACGAGTCGGTCGAGGTCGGCGGCGGAGAGCTCACGATCTACGACAACGTGGACCCGAGGACGGGCGAGACGGTCTGGAAGGACCTCTGCCGTGGCCCGCACCTGCCGAACACGCGCATGATCGGCAACGGCTATGCCCTCACTCGCACCGCGGCCGCCTACTGGCGCGGCTCGGAGAAGAACAAGCAGTTGCAGCGCGTGTACGGCACCGCCTGGGCCACGAAGGAGGAGCTGCGCGAGTACCAGGCCAGGCAGGAGGAGGCCGCCAAGCGCGACCACCGCAAGCTCGGCGCCGAACTCGACCTGTTCTCCTTCCCCGAGGAGATCGGATCCGGCCTCGCCGTGTTCCACCCCAAGGGCGGCATCATCCGCGCCGAGATCGAGAACTACATGCGGGAGCGACTGCGCACCCACGGCTATGAGTTGGTCAACACCCCGCACATCACCAAGGCCCACCTCTTCGAGACCAGCCAACACCTCAATTGGTACAGGGAGGGGATGTTTCCTCCGATGCACCTGGATGAGGAGGTCGACGACGATGGCAACATCACCCGACAGGGCCAGGACTACTACCTCAAGCCGATGAACTGCCCCATGCACAACCTCATCTTCCGAGCCAGGGGACGCAGCTATCGCGAGCTGCCCCTGCGCCTCGCCGAGTTCGGGACCGTGTACCGCTACGAGAAGAGCGGCACACTCTCCGGGCTGACCCGGGTGCGTGGACTGACCCAGGACGACGCGCACATCTACGTCACCGAAGACCAGGTGAAGGCGGAGATCGCCAGCCAGCTCGAATTCGTGTTCGAGACCCTACGCGGGTACGGCCTCGACGACTTCTATCTCGAACTGTCCACCCGCGACCCCGAGAAGTCGGTCGGGACGGACGAGCAGTGGGAGGAGGCAACGGAGACGCTGCGACAGGTCGCCGTCGAGTCAGGACTCGACCTCGTCGACGATCCCGGCGGCGCCGCGTTCTACGGCCCGAAGATCTCGGTGCAGGCGCGCGACGCGATCGGGCGCACCTGGCAGCTGTCCACAGTGCAACTCGACTTCAATCAGCCGGAACTGTTCGAACTCGAATACACCGCGCAGGACGGCACCCGCCAGCAGCCCGTCATGATCCATCGGGCCCTGCTCGGCTCGATCGAGCGCTTCTTCGCCATCCTGCTCGAGCACTATGCGGGTGCCTTCCCCGTCTGGCTGTCCCCGGTGCAGGTGGTCGGCATCCCGGTGGCCGAGGAATACGGGCCGTACCTCGACGAGGTCATCGCGCAGCTCAAGGCCGCTGGAGTGCGCGCCGAAGTGGACAATTCGAACGACCGGATGCCGAAGAAGATCCGCAATCACACCAAGTTGAAGGTGCCATTTCAGCTCATCGCGGGCGAGGAGGATCGTGCTGCTGGGGCGGTCAGCTTCCGGTTCCGCGATGGCAGCCAGGAAAACGGCATTCCCATCGACGAGGCGATCGCGAGGATCACTACCGCAATCACGACCCGGGCGCAGGTGTAATGCCGAACAGTCACGCGCCGGGGGAATTCGACGGAATCGAGCTGGAGCCGTCGAGCGGGTTCGCCGCAGTTCCTGATGCCTTTCAACGCCTGTGGACTCCACACCGCGTCGCCTACATCGAGAACGGCCAGCAGCCGGAAAAGCACGAATGTCCGTTCTGTCTCGCGCCCACGATGTCCGACGAGAAGGCGCTCATCGTCGCTCGCGGCACGCACTGCTACGTACTGCTGAACCTGTTTCCGTACAACTCCGGCCACCTGTTGGTCTGCCCCTACCGCCACGTCGCCATGTACGACGAGGCGACGACGGAGGAGGTCGCGGAGATGGCGAGCCTGACCCAGACGGCCATGCGCGTGCTCTCGGCGACGTCGCACTGCGATGGCTTCAATATCGGGATAAATCAGGGCAGCGTTGCGGGGGCGGGAATCGCGGGACACCTGCACCAGCACATCGTTCCGCGTTGGGCGCAGGACTCCAATTTCTTCCCCATCATCGCCGAAACCAAGGCGATTCCGTTTCTCCTGGGCGAGACGCGGTATGCGATCGCGGCGGGATGGCCGCCCGCCGCTCCGGAATAGAATAGCTATCGCCCTGCGGAAGCCGCCGGGTATCAGAGAGGCAATCGTGAGCAACACAGAATCCACTCCAGGGACCAATTCGAACGAGCTGGGCTCGAACCGCGTGAAGCGCGGCCTGGCCGAAATGCTCAAGGGCGGCGTCATCATGGACGTCGTGACCGCCGAGCAGGCGCGAATCGCCGAGGACGCAGGCGCGGTCGCCGTCATGGCGCTCGAGCGAGTGCCGGCCGACATCCGTTCCCAGGGGGGAGTCGCCCGCATGAGCGATCCCGACCTCATCGACAGCATCATCGCCGAGGTGTCCATTCCGGTGATGGCGAAGGCCCGCATCGGGCACTTCGTCGAGGCCCAGGTTCTGCAGGCTCTCAAGGTCGACTACATCGACGAGTCCGAGGTGCTGAGCCCGGCCGACTATGTGAACCACATCGACAAGTGGCCGTTCACCGTGCCGTTCGTCTGTGGCGCGACCAACCTCGGCGAGGCCCTGCGCCGCATCAACGAGGGCGCGGCCATGATCCGCTCGAAGGGTGAGGCCGGCACCGGCGACGTCTCGGAGGCGACCAAGCACATTCGCACGATCAAGGCCGAGATCGCTGCACTCTCGGCGAAGTCGCACGACGAACTGTACGTGGCGGCGAAGGACCTGCAGGCTCCCTACGAGCTCGTGCTCGAGATCGCGCGCACCGGCAAGCTCCCCGTGGTGCTCTTCACCGCTGGTGGTGTCGCGACGCCCGCCGACGCCGCGCTCATGATGCAGCTGGGTGCCGACGGCGTGTTCGTCGGATCCGGCATCTTCAAGTCGGGCGACCCGGCCAAGCGGGCCGCGGCCATCGTGAAGGCGACGACATTCTTCGATGACCCGGCCGTGATCGCCGAGGCATCGCGCGGGCTTGGCGAGGCGATGGTCGGGATCAACGTCGCCGACCTCGCCGCGCCACATCGACTCTCCGAACGTGGCTGGTAGCGCCGCTCCCGTCGTCGGCGTGCTCGCCCTCCAGGGCGATTTCCGCGAACACATCGCCGTGCTGCACTCCCTGGGGGCGGATGCCCGTCCGATTCGCCGACCGGAAGAACTCGCCGAAGTGGCCGGGCTCGTCATCCCCGGTGGCGAGTCGACGGTCATGGACAAGCTGTCGCGCGCCTTCGGCCTCGCCGAACCCCTGAAGGCGGCCATCTCATCCGGGATGCCCGTCTATGGCACCTGCGCCGGGCTCATCATGATCGCCGACCGCGTGCTCGACGCCATCGAAGGTCAGCAGAGCCTCGGCGGGCTCGATATCTCGGTGCGGCGAAACGCCTTCGGCTCTCAGCTGGATTCGTTCGAGACTGACCTCGACATCCCGGTCCTGGGCGATCCGCCTGTGCATGCGGTGTTCATCCGGGCACCCATCGTCGAGGACGCCGGCGGCGGTGTGCGGGCCCTCGCGAGTCTCGGCGACGGGCGCATCGTCGCCGTGGAGCAGGGGAACCTGCTGGGCACCTCGTTCCATCCCGAGATGACCGGCGACACCCGTTTCCACGAGTACTTCCTGGGCAGGGTGCGTTCCGCCTGACGCGCGCGTGGCGCTCCGCCCGCCCATGGCCCGAGCCCGTCCCGGTTCCTCGCGGCGGAGAAAACGCGTCGCGGAGTGCGTTATTTCTCCCTCCGCGAGTATCTCGCTCCGCCGCCTGCGGCGGTTTCTCCGCCACCTGGACGGTTCTCCGCCGCGCCCGCCGCGTTCTCCGCCGCGCCCGGAGTTTCTCCGCCGCGAGTGGGCCGGGACGGGACCGGCAGTGCTGGCTAGAATGTTCAGCATGTCAGGCCACTCCAAATGGGCAACCACCAAGCACCAAAAAGCAGTCAAAGACTCGCGTCGTGCCAAATCGTTCGCCAAGCTCATCAAGAACATCGAAGTCGCCGCCAAGCTGGGCGGTGCCGACCTCGCCGGAAACCCGACGCTGGTCGACGCTATCCAAAAGGCGAAGAAGACCTCGGTCCCGAACTCGAACATCGATTCTGCGGTCAAACGCGGTTCCGGTCAGCTCGGCGAGGCGGTCGACTACCAGACCATCATGTACGAGGGTTATGCGGCCGGCGGCGTCGCCCTGCTGATCGAGTGCCTCACCGATAACCGCAACCGTGCGGCCGCGAACGTGCGAACGGTCATGACCCGCAACGGCGGAACCATGGGTGACCCGGGCAGCGTCGCCTACAACTTCAGCCGCAAGGGCGTCATCTCGGTCACCAAGACCGATGCGATCAGCGAGGACGACATCCTGGGCGCGGTTCTGGACGCCGGTGCGGAAGAGGTCAACGACCGCGGTGCCGGCTTCGAGATCGTCACCGAGCCGACGGACCTGGTCGCCGCGCGCACCGCTCTGCAGGATGCAGGCATCGACTACGACTCGGCCGATGTCGAGTTCGTTCCGGGCCTCACTGTCGAGGTCGACATCGAGACGGCCCGCAAGGTCTTCCGCCTCATCGACGCCCTCGACGACGATGACGACGTCCAGAACGTCTACGGCAATTTCGAGGTGCCGGCGGACGTGCAGGCAGCACTCGACGACGAAGAATAGGCCGGCGCAGCGACGGTGACCGGCATCCGGGTGCTCGGTATCGACCCCGGCCTCACGCGCTGTGGCGTGGGGATCGTAGATGTCACCTCGACGCGCAAGGCGACTCTCGTCGAGGTCGTCGTCATCCGCACCCCGCACGAGATGCCGCTCGAGCAGCGGCTCATGCGGGTCGGCGACGAGATCGAGCGGTTGCTCGATGAACACCAGCCAGGCGCCGTCGCGATAGAGCGGGTATTCGCGCAACACAACCTGCGCACCGTGATGGGCACCGCACAAATCAGCGGGGTGGCATTGCACCTCGCGGCGAAGCGCGGCCTGGTCGTCGGCCTGCACACGCCATCCGAGGTGAAGGCGGCGATCACCGGATACGGCGCGGCCGACAAGAAACAGGTCGCGGCCATGGTCGCCAGGGTCCTCGGTCTCGCCGAGTTGCCAAAGCCTGCAGACGCCTCTGACGCGCTGGCGATCGCCATCTGCCACGCCTGGAAACGCGGCGCCGCCGTCGCAACCCCGGGCGACACGCTCACGCCAGCACAGGAAGCATGGCTCGCCGCCGAACGTTCCGCGGGGAAGTCGGCCCCCAAACGTAGGCTGGCTCCATGATTTCTTCTGTCCGCGGCATCGTGCTCGGCATCGCCGGAACGACTGCGGTCATCGAGGTCGGGGGAGTGGGACTCTCCGTCACCGTCACGCCCCAGCACGCTCTCTCCCTGCGAGTCGGCGCGGAGGCGACGGTCCGTACCGCTCTCATCGTTCGGGAGGACGACCTCTCCCTCTTCGGGTTCGTCGATTCCCATGAGCTGGCCGTCTTCGATCTCCTCCGTGGGGTCACCGGTGTCGGCCCCAAGTCGGCGATGGGCGTTCTCGCCGCGATGAGTCCCGGCCAGATCGCCCTGGCCGTCGCAACCGAAGACGACGCCGCATTCCGCAAGGTGTCGGGCATCGGTCCCAAGACGGCCAAACTCATCGTTCTCTCGCTCGCAGGCAAGATGCACGTCACTCCTGCCGCGGCGCAGAATGCGCCCGTGTCCCAGGCCAGCGTCGGAAACAGCGTGCTCGTGGCGCTCGTCGGGCTCGGCTGGTCGGAGCGGGTTGCGGCCCAGGCGGTGGACGATGCGCTGGCCGGGGCATCCGCAGAAGA
>JAODMH010000051.1 GCA_025465035.1 Microbacteriaceae bacterium
GATGAGGCCCGACACTGCGAGCGCCGCGCCGAGGGTGTTGGCGACCACCGGGATGATCGGGATGATGGCGCCTTCGCCGATCGAGAACAGCAGCGTCGGAAGAAGTGCTTGTAGGGCGATATAGCGAAAGCTGAAGCTCTGCTCAGTGGTGGACATCTCTTCGATGCTATCTCCCCGCACCGGTCCGGTAGTCTTGACGGCGACATGGACGAGCTCGATTTTTCTGAACAGATCGCCGCGCTTCGCTCGACCTTCGCGGACATTCGCTCTGTCGTCGATGTGGACAGGCTCACCGCCGAGATCGCCGACCTGAGCGAGCAGGCCGGGGTTCCCGACCTCTGGGACGACACCGAGAAGGCCCAGAAGATCACCTCGACCCTGAGTCACCGTCAGGCGGAGCTTGCCAAGATCACGAGCATCCAGTCCCGCCTGGACGACCTCGAGATCATGGTGGAGCTGGCGAACGAGGAATCGGATGCCACGGCCGCCGCCGAAGCGCGCACAGAGCTCGCGAGCATCCAGAAGCTCCTCGGCGAGCTCGAGGTGCAGACTCTGCTGAACGGTGAGTTCGATTCGCGCGCCGCCGTCGTCACCATCCGCGCCGGGGCCGGGGGAGTGGACGCCTCCGACTTCGCCGAGATGCTCATGCGCATGTACCTGCGCTGGGCGGAGCAGCACGGCCACCCCGCGACGGTCCTCGACACGAGCTACGCCGAGGAGGCCGGCATCAAGTCGACCACGATCGAGATCGACGCCCCTTACGCCTTCGGCACGTTGAGCGTCGAGGCCGGCACTCACCGCCTCGTGCGAATGAGCCCCTTCAACTCCGCGGGCAAGCGCCAGACCAGTTTCGCGGCCGTCGAGGTGATCCCGCTCATCGAGCAGACGGATGTGATCGACGTTCCCGAGAGCGACATCCGCGTCGATGTCTTCCGCTCCAGCGGCCCGGGGGGCCAGTCGGTCAACACCACGGACTCCGCCGTACGCATCACCCACATCCCGACCGGCACCGTCGTCTCCATGCAGAACGAGAAGAGCCAGATTCAGAATCGCGCCGCGGCGATGCGCGTGCTTCAGTCGCGTCTGCTGCTGCTCGAGCGCGAACGCGAAGCCGCCCAGAAGAAGGAACTCGCCGGAGTCATCACCGCTAGTTGGGGCGATCAGATGCGCAGCTATGTGCTGGCTCCGTACCAGATGGTCAAAGACCTGCGCACCGATTACGAGGTCAATAACCCCACGGCGGTGTTCGACGGCGACCTCGACGGCTTCATCAACGCCGGCATCAAGTGGCGAAAGCGCGCCATTTCGGCCGACAGCTAGACGTCGCGTCCAACGCACGAGTGTGTCCGACCACCGGCGGCGGGCGGCTGGCGTCTGGCATCCAAGCGACTCCTGTTGTGCAGGACATGTCCTGCACAACAGGAGTCTCCGCGTCAGACGATCGACGGGCTCGGTCGAGGTCGTCAGGACGGCATGTCGCCGCCAGACGGCGCCGAGACCCATAGGCATTTCGCAGGCTGCCCGGGTGAGTCGTTCCCCTCATCCTGGCGATGCCTGCTTAAGCTCGAACACGTCATGATTCGGTTTGATCAGGTAACCAAGCTCTATAAGGGGAATGCGCGACCGGCGCTCAACGCGGTAACGCTTGAGATCCTCCGCGGTGAGTTCGTCTTTCTCGTCGGCGCGTCCGGAAGCGGCAAGTCGAGTTTTCTGAGGCTCGTGCTCAAGGAGGAGAGTCCGAGTCGAGGACAGATCCACGTCCTCGGGCAGAACCTTGGCAGCCTCAGCAGCCGCAAGGTGCCGTTCTTCCGCCGCAATCTCGGCGTGGTGTTCCAGGACTTCCGGCTGCTGCCGCAGAAGAACGTGTTCGACAACGTCGCCTTCACCCTCCAGGTGATCGGCAAGTCGAAGGGTTTCATCCAGGAGGCCGTGCCAGACGTGCTCAAGATGGTCGGCCTGGCGGGCAAGACCAACCGTCTGCCGCATGAGCTCTCCGGCGGTGAGCAGCAGCGTGTCGCGATCGCGCGTGCGATCGTCAACAAGCCAGCGATCCTCCTCGCCGACGAGCCGACAGGCAACCTCGACCCGTCTACGAGCGCCGGCATCATGACACTGCTCGAGCGCATCAGCCAGAGCGGCACCACCGTGATCATGGCGACCCACGACGCCGGCATCGTCGACCAGATGCAGCGTCGGGTGATCGAGCTCGTCAGCGGGCAGATCGTGCGGGATGAGCGCCAGGGCGGATACCAGACCCAGACCATCCCACTCCAGGGCTTCCCCACCGCGCCGCGGACGGCCCCCGTCGTGCGTCAGGATCTCGGCATCGCCGGACAGACCGAGGTGGCGCCATGAGATTCGGCCTGATCATGTCCGAGGTCGGCAACGGCCTGCGACGCAACGTCTCCATGGTGGTCTCGGTTGTTCTCGTGACATTCATCTCCCTCACCTTTGTCGGTGCGGCGATCCTGATGCAGATGCAGATCGGGCAGATGAAGGGGTATTGGTATGACAAGGCCCAGGTCGCGATCTACATGTGCACCAACGTCTCGACCAACAGCCACTGCAACCTGGTCGAGGCGACCAAGGATCAGAAGGATATCGTCAGTGCTCAGTTGAAATCGCCGGCTCTCGCGAACCTCATCAAGAGCGTGACCTTTCAGAACCATCAGCAGGTCTATCAGCAGTACAAGACGCAGTTGGGCGACGCCAGCAAGTCCGATTTCGTCACCCCGGACTACCTCTCGGAGACCTTCTGGGTGAATCTCAAAGACCCGTCCCAGTCGGCGGTGATCTCGGAGAGCGTCTCGGGTCTTGCGGGGGTCGAGCAGGTCGTCGATCAGCGCAAGTATCTGGATCCGATCTTCTCCGCCCTCAACGCGGCGAGCTTCACGGCGGTCTGTCTCGCCGCGCTCATGCTCATCGCCTCCGTGCTGCTCATCGCCACCACCATCCGGCTGTCGGCGTTCTCTCGACGGCGGGAGTTGGGGATCATGCGACTGGTCGGCGCCTCGAACCGCTTCATCCAGACACCATTCATCCTCGAGGGGGTGGTCGCCGCGCTTATCGGATCGGTTCTCGCGGGCGCCGCGGTCGTCGCGCTCGTGAAGTTCTTCGTTCAGGGCTACCTCGGCGCACAGGCACCCGGCACGTCGTTCATCGGACTGACGGATGCGTTCATCGTCGTACCGATCCTGCTGGTGGTCGGGGTCGTGCTGGCCGCGTCGTCCGCGAGCTTCGCGATCGGGCGCTATCTCAAGGTGTAGTCGTCTCGTCCGCAGGCTAGACTGATGGGCTGCTCGGACTGTCCGGGCGCTGTCTGCGAAGACACAGCATCAGGAGCGAATCGTGCCAAGGGAACGTGGTCAGAAGGTTGTGGCCACCAATCGCAAAGCCCGTCACGACTACACCATCGAAGACACCTATGAGGCCGGACTGGTTCTCACTGGAACCGAGGTGAAGTCGCTGCGGGCCGGTCGTG
>JAODMH010000063.1 GCA_025465035.1 Microbacteriaceae bacterium
GCAGATAAGAAGTGGATGGGCATGGCAACCGACTACGACGCACCTCGTAAGACCGACGACGACTCAGAGTCGATCGAGGCTCTTAAAGAGCGCGTTCCGGACAAAATGTCAGGCGTGGTCGACGTCGATGACGCCGACAATCCTGGTGGTTTCGAACTCCCGGGCGCCGATCTCTCTGACCTCGACCTCGACGTGGTCGTGCTTCCGCCCCAGGCGGACGAATTCACCTGTGTGAACTGTTTCCTGGTGAAGCACCGCTCGCAGCTGGATCATGAAGAAAAGCTCGGCCCGATCTGCCAGGAGTGCGCGGCCTAACGGCTCAGGCCGTTGCGCGGGCCTTGGCGATCGCGGCAACGACGTCCTCTGGATGTCGAGTGGATACGACCCAATAGGGGGTCGGATCGTTCTCGTCGATGACATCGACCCGCACGACGGGGTCGATCCAGCCCCTGATCAGCAGCCAGGCCCGTGAATCGAGCCTCCGTCCCCTCTCGAGTGTCGCCTCCTCGCCGCGGAAGGCATCGGTGGCGCCGATGAAGCCGATGGGCAGCCGGGCACGGCCCGCCACAAACTGCTCTGTCGTCACCTCGATCGTCGGTCCCGTGGCGATGAGGATCCCGACGCATCCGGCATAGAGCACGATGGCGACGATCACCCCGGCCGTGAAGTTGATCGGGAGGAACACGAGCAGGCTCGCCGGGATGACCAGCGCGGTCGAGATGAACACCCAGGCCGAGGCCCATAACCGCTCGCGGTAAATCGTCATGGTCCTATTCGATCAGATAATCGTGATGCTCAGCGCCCGTGTAGTCTCCAGCAGTTCTGCACTACCCTCGTGACGTGCCCGAAAGCGTTGAAGTCCTCATTGTCGCCGAGACGATTCCCGTCTATTCGCATCCCGGCGATGCCGGTGCCGACCTCGCGGCCGCGGAGTCGGTGGAGCTCGCCCCCGGAGAGCGGGCGACAGTCGGCACCGGCGTCTCCATCGCGCTGCCCAACGGCTATGCCGCATTCGTCGTACCGCGCAGCGGTCTGGCGGCGAAGCACGGCATCACCATCGTCAACAGCCCCGGGACAGTGGATGCCGGCTACCGCGGCGAAATCCGGGTGACACTCCTGAACACTGACGCGTCGATGCCGTATTCTGTCGCAGTCGGCGATCGGATTGCGCAACTCGTCATCATGCCGGTGACCCTGGCACGGTTTGTGCCGGTCGAGGTGCTTCCCGGGAGTCATCGTGGCGAAGGCGGTTTCGGCTCTACCGGTTATCGCGACAACGAACAAGGAGACGGCGCGTGAGCGACAGCACTTCATCGGGGATTTCCGACGAGGCAGAACAGCCAAAGTCGGCACCGGCCGACCGTGCGACGGAGGGTCCGCTCGATGAGGCGGAGGCCAATCCCGTGCGCCCCTACGTCGACCTCGGCGGCGTCAAGGTCCTTCCTCGTGATGGTCTGCAGCTGCGCCTCGAAGTAGAGGAGGGCAGCCAGCGGGTCGTCGCCGTCGGTCTCGACTACGCGGGCTCCACGCTGCAGGTGCAGCCGTTCGCCGCTCCCAGGACCTCCGGGCTCTGGCACGAGATCCGGGCTCAGATCGCCGACCAGATCGCCAGACAGGGCGGAACGACCACGCTCACCGTCGGACCGTTCGGCCCGGAGTTGCTCGCCGAGATCCCCGCCACCATCGCCGGCCAGCCCGGCACGAAGCGGATCGCCAGGTTCGTCGGTGTCGACGGCCCGCGCTGGTTCCTCCGCGGCGTGATCGCCGGAGAGGGCGCTGTCGATCGGGAGGCCGCCGCCAAGATCGAGGAACTCTTCCGCAGCGTCGTTGTCGTCCGCGGCAAGACGCCGATGCCGCCGCGCGATCTCATTCCCCTTCACATGCCGAAGAGCGCGGCGCTCGACGGCGACGCGTCGTCGACCCCATCCGCCTGATGCCGGCATCCGATGAGCAGGACGATCGGTCTCTCAGCTTCAGGGAGAGCTTCGGCCAGGCCATGCGCAAGACCGGCCTCGGCCAGGTCGCCCCGGGCGAGGTTCCCACCGCTCGGTGGCTGCTGGAGGCGGTCGGGGTAGCGCGCGGCCTGATCGAATAGATCATGCCCGGTCTGGGGTTCCTGGTGATCTACACGACCACCAAGAATCTGCTTCTCAGCGTGCTGGTGCCGGTAATCCTCGCGGCCGTCTTCGTCGTGGTCCGGTTCATTGCGAGGAGCTCCGCGACGCAGGCTCTCGCGGGCATCGCCGTGCTCGCGGTCTCGGCGGTGCTGGCGCTCGTCTCGGGAAAGCCCGAGAACAATTTCGTGTTCGGCATGTGGATCAACGCCGCCTTCCTGCTGGCGATCCTGGTCAGCATCGCCGTTCGCTGGCCGGTCATCGGTATCATCGTGGGTTTTCTCACCAACGAACCGACCGCGTGGCGGTTGGACAGGGCGAAGAGACGCGTGCTCGTGTTGGCGACCTGGCTCTGGGTCGGGCTCTTCGCGCTTCGGCTGATCGTCGAACTGCCCCTCTACCTCGCGCAGGAGACCGGCTGGCTGGCTGGCGCCCGTCTCATCACCGGAGTGCCGCTGTACGCGATTCTGCTCTGGGTGACCTGGCTGCTGGTGCGCACGGTGTACTCGAAACCCGCACAGGCGACGGACGATTCTCCCTCGTCGTAACGGCATGCCGATCCGCGCTT
Organism: Microbacteriaceae bacterium; assembly: GCA_025465035.1. GTDB lineage: Bacteria > Actinomycetota > Actinomycetes > Actinomycetales > Microbacteriaceae > Lacisediminihabitans. Next base: position 2,683 of record JAODMH010000063.1, read on the forward strand.
CCAGTGCTATATTTATCTTGATGTCAAGATAGTTTTGCTGTCATGATCTTTGCTGTCGGCCGCGTGAAACTTAGGCTTGCCTTGCTGGCATCCGATTCGGGCGACGGGGAGGATGGCAGCGGACAGCAGCTCGTGCAGACGGGCAGATCTCAGTAAGGGAGACGCGCAATGTCGCAGGTCAACAGCTTCGGTTCGAAGGACACCCTGAGGGTCGGTTCGACCGACTATGAGATCTTCCGGGTGGACAAAGTTCCCGGTTACGACAAACTTCCCTTCAGCCTCAAGGTGTTGCTCGAGAACCTGCTCCGCACCGAGGATGGCAAGAATGTGACCAAGTCGCAGATCGAGGCCCTCGGTTCCTGGGTCCCGACGGCCGAGCCGGACACCGAGATCCAGTTCACTCCGGCGCGTGTCGTGATGCAGGACTTCACGGGCGTGCCCTGCATCGTCGACCTCGCGACTATGCGCGAGGCGGTCGCAAGCCTCGGCGGCGATCCGAAGAAGATCAACCCGCTGGCTCCGGCCGAAATGGTGATCGATCACTCGGTCATCGCCGACCTCTTCGGCACCGAGAACGCATTCGAGCGCAACGTCGAAATCGAGTATGAGCGCAACGGCGAGCGCTACCAGTTCCTGCGCTGGGGACAGACAGCCTTCGACGACTTCAAGGTCGTCCCGCCGGGAACCGGCATCGTGCACCAGGTGAACATCGAGTATCTGGCTCGCGTCACCATGACCAGAACGGTGAACGGTGTACTCCAGGCATATCCGGACACCTGCGTCGGCACAGACTCGCACACGACGATGGTCAATGGTCTCGGCGTACTCGGCTGGGGTGTCGGAGGCATCGAAGCCGAGGCCGCAATGCTTGGCCAGCCCGTCTCGATGCTCATCCCGAAGGTCGTCGGCTTCAAGCTCTCCGGTTCGATTCCCACCGGCGTGACGGCGACGGATGTCGTGCTCACAATCACCCAGATGCTGCGCAAGCACGGTGTGGTCGGCAAGTTCGTCGAGTTCTACGGCGAGGGAGTCGCGGCAGTGCCACTCGCGAACCGCGCCACCATCGGCAACATGAGCCCGGAGTTCGGTTCGACGGCCGCCATGTTCCCCATCGACGGTGTCACGCTCGACTACTTGCGCCTCACCGGTCGCAGCGAGGAGCAGGTCGCGCTGGTGGAGAGCTACTCGAAGGTGCAGAGACTCTGGCACGACGCATCCGTCGAGCCCGTATTCAGTGAGTACCTCGAACTCGACCTCGGGACGGTTGTTCCCTCGATCGCCGGTCCGAAGCGACCACAGGACCGCGTCGAGTTGAGTTCGGCCAAGTCGCAGTTCGAGATCGACCTCGGAGCCTACGCGGACACCGACCGCTCAGGCATCGATGCCGCCCTCGAGGGTACCTTCCCTGCTTCCGACCCCGTCGGGTTCACCGCACAGGACGAGGAGACGGCTCACCGCCTGTCGCACACGAGCCCGAGCCCGTCGCACGCGTCCAACCCCTCAGAGGTGACGTTGCACAACGGCGATCACTTCACGCTCGACCACGGTGCCGTCGCGATCGCCGCCATCACCTCGTGCACGAACACGTCGAACCCCTCGGTGATGCTCGCCGCGGGTCTTCTCGCCCGGAACGCGAGCAAGAAGGGCCTCAAGTCAAAGCCGTGGGTCAAGACCACCCTCGCCCCCGGCTCGAAGGTCGTCACCGACTACTACGAGAAGGCGGGGCTCAACGGTTACCTCGAAGACCTCGGCTTCTACCTCGTCGGCTACGGCTGCACGACCTGCATCGGCAACTCCGGTCCGCTCGAGGACGAGATCTCGAAGGCCGTTCAGGACAACGACCTCGCGGTGACCGCCGTGCTCTCTGGCAACCGCAACTTCGAGGGTCGCATCAACCCAGACGTGAAGATGAACTACCTCGCCTCGCCGCCCCTGGTGATCGCCTACGCGCTTGCCGGGTCGATGAACTTCGACTTCGAGACCGACGCGCTCGGGCAGGACACCGAGGGCAATGACGTCTTTCTCAAGGACATCTGGCCGGATGCCGACGAGGTGCAGGCCACGATCGACTCGTCGATCGACACCGAGATGTTCATTCACGAGTACGCGGGTGTCTTCGACGGTGATGAGCGCTGGCGCTCGCTGCCGACTCCGACCGGCTCGACGTTCGAATGGGACGAGAAGTCGACCTACGTGCGCAAGCCCCCGTACTTCGACGGCATGACCATGGAGACCACCCCGGTCGGCGACATCGTCGGCGCCCGGGTGCTCGCGAAGCTCGGCGACTCGGTCACCACCGACCACATCAGTCCCGCGGGAAACATCAAGGCCGACAGCCCGGCCGGTCACTACCTCGACGAGCACGGCATCGAGCGCAAGGACTACAACTCCTACGGATCGCGGCGCGGCAACCACGAGGTGATGATCCGCGGGACCTTCGCGAACATCCGCCTCAGGAACCAGCTATTGGATGGGGTCGAGGGTGGTTTCACGCGTGACTTCACGACGGTGGATGGCGCACAGTCCTTCATCTACGACGCCTCGCAGAACTACCAGGCCGCCGGCACCCCGCTCGTCATCTTCGGCGGCAAGGAGTACGGATCTGGCTCGTCCCGCGACTGGGCGGCCAAGGGAACGAGCCTCCTCGGGGTCAGGGCCGTCATCACCGAGAGCTTCGAGCGCATCCACCGCTCCAACCTCATCGGCATGGGGGTCGTACCGCTGCAGTTCCCGGCGGGCGAGAGCTGGGCGTCGCTCGGTCTCGACGGCACGGAGGTCGTGAGCATCTCGGGTCTCGAGGAACTCAACGATGGCACGACACCGAAGACCGTGCACGTCACGGCGGCACCGAGCGAGCACTCTCCCGCGGGCAAACAGGCCGTCGAGTTCGACGCTGTCGTGCGCATCGACACGCCAGGAGAGGCGGATTACTACCGCAATGGCGGCATCCTGCAGTACGTTCTGAGGTCGCTGGTTTAGGCTGATTCGATGAGTCTTCTGGAGAGTATCCGCGGTCCTCGTGACCTGGATGCCCTCACTCAAGACCAGTTGACCCAGCTCGCTATCGAGATCCGCGAGTTCCTGGTCACCGCCGTGTCGAAGACCGGGGGACACCTGGGGCCGAACCTCGGCGTCGTCGAGTTGACGATGGCGGTGCACAGGGTCTTCGACTCCCCACACGATGCCGTCATCTTCGATGTCGGCCACCAGTCCTACGTGCATAAGCTGCTCACCGGGCGGCAGGACTTCAGCCACCTTCGCGAGAAGGGCGGCCTCGCCGGCTACCCACAACGTTCCGAGTCGATCCACGACATCGTGGAGAGTTCGCACGCTTCCAGTTCCCTGAGCTGGGCGGATGGCATCTCTCGCGCCTTCAAGATGACGGGCCAGAAGGATCGCCACGTGGTCGCGATCGTCGGGGATGGCGCTCTCACCGGCGGCATGACCTGGGAAGCGCTCAACAACATCAGCGACGACAACAGTCGCAATCTCGTCATCATCGTCAATGACAACGGGCGGTCCTATGCCCCGACCATCGGCGGCATGGCGCGCTTCCTCAACAGCGTTCGGACCCGGCGGACCTACCGCGACCTCTATTTCTCCAGCCGCCGGCTGTTCGACCGCTTTGGAGCGCCGGGAAAGGCGATCTACCGTGGCCTGCGCGGCGGCCTGCACGGCTTCCTCAGCCGCTTCTCTGACAACGAGGCGCTCTACTCCAACCTCGACATCAAGTACATCGGTCCGGTCGACGGTCACGACCAGCGCGCAATGGAAGAGGCGCTCCGGCAGGCGAAGAACTACGGTGCTCCGGTGATCGTGCACGCGATCACCCAGAAGGGCAAGGGATATCGGCCGGCGGTGCTGGATTCCGTGGACCAGTTCCACGCGGTCGGTCACATCGATCCGGAGACCGGCGAGCCCATCGGCGGCTCCGATCGCCCAACCTGGACCTCGGTCTTCTCCGAGGAGATCGTCAAACTCGCGGATGCCGATCCATCAATCGTCGGGATCACAGCGGCGATGCTGCGCCCGACCGGCCTCGACAAGCTGGCCGCGAAATATCCCGAGCGGGTCTTCGACGTCGGAATCGCAGAACAGCATGCGGTGACGTCTGCTGCCGGCCTCGCTTACGGCGGACTGCATCCCGTCGTCGCCCTGTATGCGACCTTCATCAATCGCGCCTTCGACCAGGTCCTCATGGATGTCGCGCTGCATCGCGCCGGCGTCACCTTCGTGCTCGATCGAGCGGGCGTGACGGGGCCGGACGGGCCGAGTCACCACGGGATGTGGGACCTGGCGATCCTGCAGGTCGTGCCGCACATCCGGCTGAGCGCCCCGCGGGACGCGACCCGGCTGCGGGAGGAACTCGCCGAGGCTGTCGCCGTCACGGATGCCCCGACGGTCGTGCGATTCTCCAGGGGCAACGTCGGCACGGAGTTCGAGGCCGTGCGGCGCACCGACGACGGGGTCGACGTGCTGCGTGAGGCGCCGCACAGAGACGTACTCATCGTCACCGTCGGTCCCATGGCGGAGATCGGACTGCAGGTGGCGGAACGCCTCGCGGCGCAGGGGATCGGTGCAACTGTCGTGGATCCGCGCTGGGTGGTCCCCGTACCGAGAAGCGTGATCGACCTCGCGGCGCAGCACCGGCTAGTCGTCACCATCGAGGACGGCATCCGCGTCGGCGGCATCGGCACGCGCATCCGCCAGGACTTCAGGGCGGCCGGTGTCGATACCGCCCTCACCGAACTGGGCCTGCCGGATGAGTTCCTCGAGCACGGGTCCCGGGCGGAGATCCTCGAACAGGTCGGGCTCACCCCACAGCAGATCGCCCGCGACGTCGTCGAGCAGGTGTTGGGGAGCAAGATTCCGGTTGCCCGTCCGCTTCCGGACGATGTCGAGGAACAGCGCCGACTGGGCTCCGAAAAGTCCGGAGGGTAGTCGAGTCGGTTCCGCTGACTTTCGGCACAGGGTCGGACACGGGTGTGTCATGCGTTATTCGACAACCGGCCACGGCATGTCACAATTGCACTGCTGTCAGGGAACGAGAGAGGTGCTGTGTCCGTAACTCAGGCCGATGTTGCGCTGGTCGCCGGCGTGTCCCGCAAGACGGTGTCGAACGTCATCAACGGCTATCCCCATATCAGTCCTGACGTTCTCACGAGGGTCGAGGCAGCTGTCGCCCAACTGGGCTACCTGCCCAGCCACGCAGCTCGGAGTCTTCGTCTGGGTCGAACCAGGGTAATTCAGCTCGTCATTCCGGAATTGGATGTCTCCTACTTCGCCGAGCTGGCCCGTTGGGTCGTGCACTATGCCGAGGAGCAGGGACTGTCGGTCGTCATCACCCAAACCCTCGGGCACCTCGAACGAGAGATAGCCGCTATCGGCGGCCAGTTCGCCGAATACGCCGAGGGAACGATTTTCAGCCCGGTCGGCACCGACGCCGCAACGATCACGGAGCGAAGGTCTGGCACGCCGATCGTGCTCGTCGGCGAGCGCCGGGGTGACGGCGTCCTGGATCATGTCGGCATCGATAATGTGGCCGCCTCCCGGGTGGCCACTGAGCATCTCATCGAGCAGGGCCGCAGCACTATCGGCTTCATTGGGGCGCAGGAACAGAATCACCTGATCATGGCCGATCTGCGAAAGACCGGATATCTCCAGGCGCTCGACCGCGCGGGGATTGTGGTGCGTCCGGAACTGTCCAGGGAAACCGTTGCCTATCATCGCGCGGACGGCGAGAATGCCATGCGGGAGTTGCTCTCACTCGAGCCCAGTATCGATGCGGTCTTCTGCGCCACCGATCTTCTCGCCCTGGGCGCCATCAGAGCCGCATACGATCTCGGTGTTCGGATACCGGAGGACGTCGCGGTCGTCGGCTTCGACGACCTGGAGGAGGGGCAATTCTCGGTCCCCAGCCTGACGACCATCTCCCCGGATAAGCGTCTCATCGCCAGACAGGCGGTTGCCCGGCTCGCCGCCCGGCTCGACGGCGTCGCGGAGGTGGACAGCATCGAACTCGACGTGCCTTTCCGCCTGATCGCCAGAGAGTCCACAATCGGGCGGTAGCGGGGTCCCTCCACAGGATCGGGGGTGAATACCTCTCCGTGCTCCGCCCGACACTAGCCTGTCGGCGCGCCGGTCAATTTGCCACGTGGCAGGCCACGTGGTAAATATGACTGAGCGCTCTAGCACTAGGGCACAAAAGCACTTCCCTCAGGACCAAAGGAGATTCACGTGGGACACATCAAGAGAGGCCTCATCGGTATCGTGGCCGCCGCCGCACTACTGCTGGCCGCCGGCTGTACAACGACCGGCGGCGATTCACGCCAGAATCTTCGGGTGATGTTGTGGGGTAACAGCACCGACATCGCGTCGATCAAGGCGCCGGCCGCCGCATTCGAGAAGGCGCACCCCGAGATCAAGATCGTCTGGGAAACCGGCGATTGCGGAGTCGACTACGCCGCCTGCAAGACCCTCGTCGCTGGCAAGAACATGCCAGACGTCGTGGTGCCGGGCAGCTGGAACTACTACGACATGGTCAACGACGGCGTGATCGCCGACCTCGGACCGTTCCTCACGAAGAGCAACGTCGATCTGGGGGATTTCACGCCCCTGGTGGTCAAGGCGCTGACGTCCCCGAAGGACGGCACTGTTCATGCCTTGCCGATGGGATACAACGTGCAGTCCCTGTACTACAACAAGGCGATGTTCGCGGCGGCCGGGCTGGCCGAACCACCGGCGGATGGTTCTTACACCTATGACGATCTTCGCGCCTGGTCCAAGAAGTTGACCATCGACGAGAACGGGAACAACGCGGAGAGCCCGAACTTCAATCCGCAGAAGATCAAGCAGTATGGCTATTTCAACTTCGCCGCTGGTCTCATCCAGCCTGGTTATGCGCCCATTCTCGCCGCGTTCGGCGGCGGAATCCTCGGTGGCAAGCTCGGGGACCAGTGCATCATCGACAAGCCGCAGACCATTGCTGCGTTCCAGTACATCCAGGACCTCATGTGGAAAGATCACTCCACCATTACGCCGCAGCTTCAGCAGGAGGAACCGGGCTACTCGCGCTGGATCAAGGGTCAGGTCGCGATGCAGCAGGGTTCGCATGAGCAGGTTCAGCAGGTGGCGGACCAGAATCCGACGCTGAAGTACGACATGGCCGCACTTCCGGCCGGAAGCGCGGGCAACGCGACGCTGATCCAGATCCATAACTGGGCCATGTATCAGGGCTCGAAAAACAAGGACGCGGCCTGGGAGTTCATCAAGTACATGGCAACCGAAGGCTCCGGCAAGCAGATGGGGCTGATTCCGGCCTACAAGGACGTGGCTCTCGGATCGGCATTCGCGCAGGGTGCGGGAGAGCCGAGCCACCTCGTCGATGCCCAGGTCACGCCCGCAGGGTGGCCGAAGAGCTTCACCAACGTGGATCCTGCCAACGTCTGGGCCGCCGTGTCAGGACAGGACGGATTCGGGCCGGCTCTCGAGGACGTCATGAGCAATCGGAAGACGGCAGAGCAAGCCTTGTCCGGCCTCTGTGCCAGCAAGATCAATGGCGTCCTGAAGCTTCAGAAATAGCGGCGGACTGGACGGGGAGTAGTCGAATGACGTCACAATCCAGGGAACCTCGGCGCGCGCGCCGTTGGGGACCGACACGTCGCGAGAGCCGAACAGCCATGTTGTTCGTGCTGCCGCAGGTGGTCGGCCTCCTGCTGTTCATCGCGGTTCCGCTCGTGGCATCGTTCGGCTACTCCTTCACCAAGTGGGATCTGATCGCACCAGATCCCACCTTCATCGGCCTGGGCAACTGGGCGCACCTCCTCCAGGACGGCCGCATCCCTGCCGTGCTCTGGAACACCGCGAAATTCATCCTGCTCGGCACAAGCAGCTTCCTGTTCTTCTCACTACTCGCCGCGCTCCTCACCTATGTGCCCAGGCGGTTCGTCGGTGTCTACCGTGCGCTGCTCTTCCTGCCGTATGTGATCTCGCAGATAGCGGTCGGCATCGTCTGGCGATGGATGTTCAACAGTCAGACGGGTCCGATCACTCTGGGGGTCGAGCTGTTCGGTATCCACAGTCCGGCCTGGCTGCTTGACCCGGCGACCGCAATACTCTCGATCGCGGCGGTGACGACGTGGCAGGCCGTCGGCTACGGAATGACCCTCTACGTCGCTGCCCTCCAGGGCGTGCCGACCACCCTGCTCGAGGCCGCGACTATCGATGGCGCGAACTGGTTCCAGCGGTTTCGCAATGTCACACTGCCGATGATCTCGCCCACGGTGTTCTTCCTGATGGTGACCTCGCTCATCGGCGCTCTCCAGCTCTTCGATCCTGTTGTCGCAATGACGACGTCGAACGCAGGAGTGGCGGGTGCCGGGGGACCGTCCAATTCGACGCGGTCGATCGTGCTCTACATGTACAACCAGATGTTCAACTACAGCGAGCAGCTCTCCGGCCTCGGCTACGCAGCAGCGATTGCCTGGATGCTGGCCATTCTCACGTTTGTCATCTCCGCGCTTCAGTTCTTCGTCAGTCGGCGCTGGGTCTACTACGACGGGGCCGACCGCGGCCGACAACGGAATCCCCGGAAGCGGAGGACTAGACCATGACAGTTCCCAATCTGTCGAAGATATCCGTGGCGCAGCTCAGCGGGTCCGTGTCCCCACGCGCCGGGTTCACCGGTCGCGATGCGAAGCGCATCGCGACTGCGGGCTATCACGCCGTCATGATCATCGTCGTTGCCGCCTATATTTTCCCCGTCGTCTGGGCGGCATCGATGTCGCTACGTACGGATGCGAACATGTTCTCGGCCGACCAGTTGATCCCGCATCCGATCACCCTCGCCCACTATGAAAAACTGTTCACCGTCCTTCCTGATTTCTGGCACTATTTCGGCAACACCGCTGTCATCGCCATCCTCGGTACCGCGGGGACGCTGTTCTCCAGTTCGCTGGCCGGGTACGCGCTCGCGCGTTTCCGTTTCCCCGGCCGCCAGGCGTTGCTCGTGACCCTGCTTCTCACCCTGATGGTGCCCGTGCAGGCGACACTCATCCCGCAGTACGTCATTTTCCGCAACCTGGGTTGGATCGACAGCCCGTTGCCGATCATCGTGCCGATGCTCTTCGGCACTGCTTTTGCGAGCTTCTTCTTCAGGCAGTTCTTCCTGACGCTCCCCAGGGAACTCGAAGACGCGGCATCGATCGATGGCGCGGGACCATGGCGCTCATTCTTCAGTGTGATCGTGCCCCTCTCCGGACCGGCCTACCTCGCCATGGGTCTGTTGACCTTCGTTCAGCTGTGGAACAGCTTCTATGTCAACTCGATCTATCTGTCGTCGCAGCAGAACTGGGTCCTCACCCAGGCGCTGCAGTCGATGGTGGGCCGCTACGACAGCCAATACGGGGAGATCATGGCCGGGGTCACCCTGGTCTCGCTCCCGATCGTGATCGGCTATCTCATCTTTCAGCGCTGGATCGTTCGTGGCATCGCCATGAGCGGGCTCGCCAACTGACCCAGCACCGCGAAACAAAAGGACCAGCAGTGAAACCTCTTGCCAGATCAGCAACCCTCGCCGTGGATTTCTCCACGCTCGAGGATTATCCGCTCTCGAAGGATCGTATCGGCCTCTTCAACTCCGGACTCGTGCCCTTCTCGACCTACGAGCGCGATGAGCGCTTCTTTGCGGAGAGCGGTGCGTCGCACCTACGGATCGACTTGGGTTGGGGCGCGGAATGGATGCCGTGGTCTCATGAGGTCGTGGAGCTGCGCGATGGCACGGCGAGCTACTCCTTCGACGAAACGGACGCCATTGCGCGACTCCTGGAGCGTAACGGTGTGACGCCATACTGGTCATACTGCTACGCGCCAGTCGCTGCCCGCGAGCCGGGGCAGGACTGGCGCAGTATGGCGGCCGACAACTCGGTCTGGGTCGACACCGTTCGCGCATACGTGATCGGTGCCAACGACCGCGGTGTGCGAATCGGATACCACGAGGTATACAACGAGCCGGATCTCCGGGATGAGCGGACCGCAGAGCCGATCTTCTACGCCGGCGATCTCGAGGACTATCTCGATCTCTACCGGCAGACCGCTCTCGCGATTCGTGAAGCGGATCCACAGGCCAGGATCGGTGGCCCCGCCCTGGCCGCCGCATCGGTCAACGGTGAATGGATCAGGCGATTCCTTGCGATGGTGCAGGACGAAGGGCTTCCGTTGGACTTCCTGTCCTTCCATCATTACGGCACCTTTTCCGTGCAGAACTCGATCGACACGGTGTTGGAGATCGTGGGGGAGTTCTCTGGATTCCAGCAGCTCGAACTCCACCTCAACGAGTACAACTCTTTCGTGATCGACTATCCGAGGGCCGGAGTGCAGGACACCCACTTCCTGGGCGCTGCATTTGCCGCGGACCTGCCGCGTCTCCTCCGGGTATCCCCGCTGACGAGGGTCAGCTGGGCGCAGTTTCTCGACAGCGGCCACGACAACTTCTCCGGAATGATCGACATCGACGGGATGGAGAAGCCCGTGTACCGCGTCTATCGCCTCTACCAGTCGATGCCGGTCGAGCGTCGCCGCGTCGTCGTCACCGGCCCTGCGGGCCTTGGCGCGATTGCCTCGAGCGACGGAGCGCGGTCGGCGGTACTGGCCTGGAACCGGCACAGCGCCGACCTGGAACTCCGCGTCGAGGTGGGAACCACCGAGGGGTCTGCCCGCGTCACCCCGGTGGGCTCGAACGGCAGCTCCGCGGCGCCGCAGTACGTCGCGATTGTGGATGGAGCGATCGTGCTCACGCTCGAGCGCGGCGCCGTAGTCGGTATCGAACTCGGTTCCGAGGCGATCGACAGCCCGCGGCGGCTCGCCGAACGCGTCAACTACAGCTTCGTGGATCGCGCCGCGTCGTCCTGGATGGACGTCGATGAGGCGACCGGCACGATCCGTTTCGGCACGGCAGACGTCGACGACGCCGTGCTGATCGCGGGAGTCGAGCTATCACTGGCCGCTCTGACCGCACCGCGGGCGACGCTGGTCTTCGCCGACGGCAGCTTGGCCCCCGGGTCCGTGATTCTGCGGGTTGACCGCTCAGATTCGTCCGAGACCACGTTCGTGGGCGAAAGCGCCAGGAAGTTCGACTGGGCCGCGCATTTACCCACCCGTGCCGTGCCGGTCGGCACGGCACGGGTGACGGCCGCCCTCGTCGGGGCTCCCGCCGGGGCATTCGCCACGGTGCGGGTCGCGAGTTCGAGTGGAGCTGCTGTCAGTGTCCGGTGAGCATCCCCGCCCGCAACTCACCAGGGAGCGCTGGACCAACCTCAACGGACCGTGGCAGTTCGCCATCGACGACGGCGACATCGGGCGACGCGATGGTTGGCATCGCGACCCCACGGTCTTTGACCGCGAAATCGTGGTTCCCTTCCCGCCAGAGTCCGAGCTCTCCGGAATAGTCGAAGACGGCCTCGACATTGTCTGGTATCGCAGGGTCGTGCGGCTGAGCGGGAGGGAGAACGGTAACAGGTTCATCCTGCATTTCGAGGCAGTCGACTACTCGGCGGAGGTCTGGATCAACGGTCAGCATGTTGGCGGCCATGAGGGTGGGCAGACCGGATTCGGTTTCGATATCACCGATGCGTTGATCGACGGTCCTGAGCAGGTCATCGTCCTGAGGGCACATGATGATCACCGCGATCTGGAACAACCGCGGGGGAAACAGGATTGGATGCCCGATCCTCACGTGATCTGGTACCGCCGGACCACGGGGATCTGGCGCACTGTCTGGCTCGAGGAGCTCCCGGAACGGCACATTGCGTCGGTCGTTTGGTTGCCGACGGCATCGCCGGGCGCGGTCGATGTCGAAGTGCGTCTCGCCGGCCATACCGGACCGGAGTTGGAGTTGGAACTCCTCTTCTCCATCGGAGGTGCAACGCTGGCTCGATCGTCGCACTCGGTGACCGCGGGAGTGTTGCGTGCCACCGTGCACCTGGAAGACCAGCGGCTCCATGCCGAACCGGCGGAACTGTGCTGGTCGCCGGAACACCCGAGGCTCATTGACGTCGTGCTCCGGTTGCGCTCGAGCGGTGAGCTGGTCGACGAGGCCCGGTCATATCTCGGGTTGAGGACCGTTGGCGTGGACGAGCACGCATTCCTCCTCAACGGCAGGCCCTATTTTCTCCGGCTGGTCCTGGAACAGGGATACTGGCCGAAGACGCACCTGGCTTCGCCGTCGGAGGCCGACCTCAGGAGGGAGGTTGAGTTGATCAAGAGCCTGGGCTTCAACGGAATCCGCATGCACCAGGTCGTTGCCGATCCTCGGTTCCTCTACTGGTGCGACCGATTGGGGCTGCTGGTGTGGGTGGATGCTGCGGCGAGCTATCGCTTCTCGTCGGTTTCTTTCGCGCGCACAACGCGTGAGTGGATGGGCATCGTCGAACGGGACATCAGCCATCCCGGCGTGGTGGCCTGGGTCCCTTTCAACGAGAGCTGGGGCGTCCCTCTGCTGGAGACCAGTGCGCAGCAACGTTCGGCGGTAGCCGCGGTGCACCACCTGATCAAGGCAGTCGATCCGACACGGCCAGTGCTCGGCAACGACGGCTGGGAATATGTAGTCGGCGACCTGCTCGGGATTCATGACTACAGCCAGGATCCTGTTCCGCTGCGCGAGCGCTACGGCGATGACGAACGGGTAGCGGCCGCTGTTCTCCGCGGTCGAGCCGGTGGCCGTCGCGTCGCGGTCGTC
>JAODMH010000085.1 GCA_025465035.1 Microbacteriaceae bacterium
GTCGCTGACGTGGCCGCACTGGCAGGTGTCTCCACGGGAACCGTGTCGAAGGCCCTCAACGGTCGAGGGGAGCTGCGGCAGGCGACCCGCGAGAAGGTGCTCGCTGCGGCCGCCGAGCTCGGCTTCCAGCCGAACCTGCTGGCGCGAGGCCTGCTCTCCGGACGCACCTACCTCGTTGGAGTACTCACCACGGACAGCATCGGCCGCTTCACCATCCCCCTGCTGACAGGTGCCGAGGACGCCCTTGGTGCCGGACAGATGTCGATGCTCCTGTGCGAAAGCCGAGGGGACCCGATCCGGGAACAGCACTACCTCCGAGTGCTCCTCGCGCGCCGCGTCGATGGCATCATCGTCACCGGTCGATCCAGCGACGTGCGTCCATCGTTGGGCCATGGCTTCCCAGTCCCAGTCGTGTACGCCCTCGTCCAGTCAGATGACGAGCGAGACCTGTCGATCCTCCACGACGACGAGAACGGTGCCGAGCTAGCGGTGCGCCACCTGCTGGCGACTGGCCGGCGGCGGATCGCCCACATCACCGGGCCGCTCCGTCACATCGCGACCCAGCATCGGCTCGCGGGCACGGTGAGCGCCCTCTCCGAAGCAGGCGTGAGCATGGTCGGCGGGGCGCCGCTCACCGGTGAATGGAGCGAGGCGTGGGGTCGAGAGGCGGCTTTGCGGCTCGTGCGCTCCGGCGAGCCGTTCGACGGGGTCTTCGGTGCCAGCGATCAGATCGCCCGCGGCGTCACCGACGGCCTTCGCGAGAGCGGTATCGACGTCCCCCGCCAGGTGGGCGTCGTCGGCGTCGATAACTGGGACGTCATCGCCAAGGCCTCACGGCCACCGCTAACCACCGTCGATCTCCAGCTCTCCGAACTCGGTCACATTGCAGCCACCAGGCTGCTGTCTGCGATCGACGGCGTCGATATTGGCAGCGGGATCGAGCGAGTGCCATGCCGGCTCGTTGTACGGCAGTCGACCGCAACCGACTGATGCTGATCACACGGCCGCAAGCCTCGCAATATCCGCCGGCGCCAACGGGAAAGCGGTCCAACGAATGCTCGGTCACACTTCGACCGACGCGGCGACTCTCCGGTGAACAGCGGCGGCATTCGTTACGGTGGGCCCCGCGGGGCTCGAACCCGCGACCCGCGGATTAAAAGTCCGATGCTCTACCAACTGAGCTAGAGGCCCGCGACTCAAATCTAGCGTGGATTTCGTCGGCCGCGGGCCTGCCCAAGTGCGTGGGGTTAGACGCGGCGCCCCGCGATTACGCGGATCAGCCAGGCGATGATGGCGATGGCTGCGAGCACCAGGCCAACCCACAGCAGGAACTGCAGCGACTGCACCAGGCCGCCGGTGACGGCGAGAATGATGGCGACGATGATCACGACGATGAGCAGAATATTCATTAAGTTCCTCCTGTTATCGGTACCTCAAGCCGCACGTTACGCTCATCGCCCTCTGTGGCAAGTCCGTCCAGAACATTGCCGTCCGGCCATGCGGCACCCAGCAGCGTTGACCTAGGCTGGAGCAGATGTCCGACGAGTTCCATAAGCCCACTAAATTTTCCGGGGCCAAGTTCGAGAGCCTTGAGGGCGGGGAAGACCCCGCCCAGATCAGTCGCGTCGCCCACGAAACGGCACAGGCGCTGCTGAGCCGGGTCCGTAACAGCCCCGAGGCGGGTGTGGTGGACCGTCTCGTGGCGTTCACGGACGAGCACGGCATCGATGCCGTGGCGGAGCTGTGGTCGCGTGCCAATCCGCGCAGCCTGCCGGGCGCGCTGTGGCGGATCTATCTCATGCGGGCCATGGTGAGACAGGATGCCACCGGCTCGAGTTTTCTCTACCAGCGCGGCAGCGAAGTCGCCATCACCATCGACCCCGTCGTGGCGGGCGCGACAACGCCCACGGGACCCGACGAGGTCACCGCGCTCGCCGACCAGATCCTCCGTGGCCTCTTCCAGGGAGATTTCGGTGTCGCCCTCGACCGTGCTGCCGCTTTTTGCCGCGTGATGAGTCTCGGCTGCACGAGCGTCGCCGATGACGTCGACCTCACGTCACCGGAGCGCGGGTCCGAGCTCACCACCCGCGCGCTACGCCTCTCGCAGACGGCATCGGAGTTCACCTCCTGCGCCCGGCTGTGGCGGTCGGGAACCCTCGACTGATCGGTCGCTCAGGAGGGCGGAGTATTATCGTCGTTGGCTCGCAAGGGCCACCGCCGGGCCGCAGTAACCCCGGGCTCCACTATTAGCCGCTTCGAGCGGCCATGCGCCGAGAGGCGTTCTGCGGCCCGGCCCCACTCGACTTGTACGTGGTCGGCCGACGAGCGCGGCGATGGAGTGGGTTATCCGAATTTCCCGGAGACGTAGTCTTCCGTCGCCTGCACGCTCGGCTTCGAGAAGATCGTGTTGGTGTCGTCGTACTCGATGAGCCTGCCCGGCTTGCCCGTGCCCGCGATGTTGAAGAAGGCCGTGCGGTCGGAGACGCGACTGGCCTGCTGCATGTTGTGGGTGACGATCACGATCGTGTAGTCCAGCTTGAGCTCCTCGATGAGGTCCTCGATGGCGAGGGTCGAGATCGGGTCGAGCGCCGAGCACGGCTCGTCCATCAGCACCACATCGGGTTGCACGGCGATGGCGCGCGCGATGCAGAGACGCTGCTGCTGGCCACCGGAGAGGCCGGAGCCGGGGAGGTTGAGGCGGTCCTTGACCTCATTCCAGAGGTTGGCGCTCGTGAGCGACTTCTCGACGAGGGCGTCAGCATCGCTCTTGGAGATCTTGCGGTTGTTGAGCTTCACGCCGGCCAGCACGTTCTCGCGAATCGACATGGTGGGGAAGGGATTCGGGCGCTGGAAGACCATTCCGACCTGCCGGCGCACCAGCACGGGGTCGACGCCGGGGCCGTAGAGGTTGTTTCCGTCGATGAGCACCTCTCCCTCGACGCGGGCGCCGGGGATGACCTCGTGCATCCGGTTGAGGGTGCGGAGGAAGGTCGACTTGCCGCACCCACTCGGCCCGATGAAGGCGGTGACGGTGCGGGGCTCGATGGTCAGCGAAACGCCTTCGACGGCCTGGAACTTGCCGTAGTAGACGTTGAGATCGTTGACTTCAATGCGCTTGGACACGGGTTTCCTTTGTTGATCGCCGCTTAGCGGCCGAGCTTGGGCGAGAAGATCTTGGCGACGGCACGCGCGATCAGGTTGAGCAGCATCACAATCAGGATAAGGGTGAGTGCTCCCGCCCAGGCACGGTTGACGAAGTCCGACTGGTGGGCGCCCTGGTTCGCATACTGGGCGTAGACGAAGTAGGGGAGTGTCATCATCCGGCTGTCGAAGAGGTTGTAGTTCATGCTCGCCGTAAAACCGGTGATGATGAGCAGCGGTGCGGTCTCCCCGATTACTCGCGCGATGGCGAGCATGATGCCGGTGGTGATTCCGGCGATCGAGGTGGGAAGCACGATCTTGAGGATGGTGAGCCACTTCGGTACGCCGAGTGCGTATGAGGCTTCGCGCAGCTCGTTGGGGACGAGCTTGAGCATCTCCTCCGATGACCGCACTACCACCGGAATCATCAGCACGGAGAGCGCCACTGCGCCACCGAGGCCAGAACGGTAACCGACATTGCCGGTGACCAGCACGAAGAAGGCATAGGCGAAGAGGCCGGCGACGATCGAGGGGATGCCGGTCATGACATCCACCATGAAGGTGATTGTGCGCGCCAGCGGCCCCTTGCCGTATTCGACGAGGTAGATCGAGGTCAGCAGTCCGATCGGCACCGAGAAGAGGGTGGCGAGTCCGGTGATCTCGAGCGTGCCGACGATCGCGTGGACGGCTCCACCGCCGGCGTCGAGCACGTTGCGCATCGATTGGCTGAAGAAGGACGGCTGGATCATCCGGGCGAAGCCGTTGAGCAACACCGTGTAGACGAGCGAGACGAGCGGTAGCAGCGCGATGATGAATGCCGTCGCGATGAGCGAGGTGGCCAGGCGATCTCTGGCCTGACGGCCGCCTTCGACGAGATAGGCAATCGCAAAGACCAGGATGTCGAACAGGACGGTCCCGAGGAACAGCGCGCCGACCAGGTTGTACTGCTTCGTTCCGCCCGCCATCTGCACGAACAGGAAGACGATCCCGAGCAACACCCAGCTGCCCAGGAGGATCATCCAGACGCTTCCCCGCGGCAACCGGCCCGTGGTGAGGGAGTTGGTCATGGGGCGCGCAACGGAAACGGCCATCAGTTCGCTCCAGAGAAGGCTTTGCGGCGGTTGATCGCGAACCTGGCGATCGCGTTGACGATGAAGGTGATGACGAACAGAACCAGACCGGAGGCGATCAGAGTGTTGATGCCCAGTCCGGATGCCTCGGGGAACTGCAGCGCGATGTTGCTGGCGATCGTGTTGGGGTTCTGCGAGGTGAGCAGGAAGAAGTTGATGACAACCGCCGGCGAAAGCACCATGGCGACCGCGAGCGTCTCACCGAGCGCGCGACCCAGGCCGAGCATGGAGGCGGAGATGATGCCGGGACGGCCGAACGGCAGCACCGCCGTGCGGATCATCTCCCAACGGGTCGCGCCGAGGGCGAGCGCCGCTTCTTCATGGAGTCGGGGGGTTTGGAGGAAGACCTCCCGGCAGACCGCGGTCATGATCGGGAGCACCATGACCGCGAGCACGATGGCCACGGTCAGGACGGTCTTTCCCGTTCCGGAGACGACGCCGCCGAAGAGGGGGATCCAGCCCAGGTTCGCATTGAGCCAGACGAAGAACGGCTGGATCGTCTTCGCGAGAACCAGCACCCCCCAGAGCCCGAATACCACGGACGGGACCGCCGCGAGCAGATCGATGATGTAGCCGAGACCCTGGGCGAGTCGCCGCGGCGCATAGTGCGAGATGAAGAGTGCGACGCCGATGGAGATGGGGATCGAGATCAGGAGAGCGATGGCGGCCGCCCAGACCGTGCCGAAGACGAGTGGCCAGACGTAGGTCCAGAAGTTGGGCGC
Organism: Microbacteriaceae bacterium; assembly: GCA_025465035.1. Taxonomy (GTDB): domain Bacteria; phylum Actinomycetota; class Actinomycetes; order Actinomycetales; family Microbacteriaceae; genus Lacisediminihabitans. The sequence continues at coordinate 4,994 of JAODMH010000085.1, forward strand.
AGCATTGGGCAGGGTACCCGGCTTTGCCACGAGCGCCGGAACGCTTTGCACAACGAGGAAGATGGCGACGGCGGCCAGGACCACGAGGATCAACGACCCAGCGAAGACGGTACCGGTGGAGAAAACACGGTCGCCCAGGCGTACACGGGGCTTGATTACGCCTGTTGTCTCGCTGGTCATCTATTGGTTCCTGACGTCCGACGGTGAAGCTGTAGTGGTCGTAAACCGCAAACTAGGCCTGGGCTGCCGATCGAGCAGCCCAGGCCGAGTGCACGAGGTTGCTACTTGATGGTAGCGATTGCTGCCGCAACCTTCGTGGCCAGTGCGGCCGAGAGCGGCGAAGAGCCGGCCTGCGTGGCTGCCGCCGACTGCCCTTCCGAGCTCGCGACGTAGCTGGCATACGCCTTGACGAGCTCGCCCTTGGTGGCGTCGGCGTAGGTGTTGCAGACGATCATGTAGCTGACGAGAACCATCGGCCACGCGTTCTTGTCCGTGTTCTTGCGGTCGATCGCGATGGCGAGGTCGTTGGTTCCGCGGCCGGTCGCGACCGGGGACTTGGCGACGACATCCGCCGCACCGGCAGCGTTGATCTTCACGTAGGCGCTGCCGACCTTGAGCTGGGCGATGCTGAGGCCGGTCGCACCGGACTCGTCGATGTAAGCGATGCTGTTCGCGGCACCCTTGACGGCATCCGCGACACCCGAGGTGCCCTTGGCGGCGTCACCGACGGCGTACGGATAGGTCTGGGCGGCTGGCTTGTCCCACACGGTAGGAGCGTTGGTGCTCAGGTAGTCCGTGAAGTTCTGGGTCGTTCCGGAGTCGTCCGAGCGGTGGACGACGGTGATCGCGGCATCCGGGAGCGTCGCTCCGGAGTTCTGCGATGCGATGGCGGGGTCACTCCACTTGGTGATCGCGCCCTTGAAGATGCCGGCGATGGTCGCGGCATCGAGCTTGAGGGTCGTGAGACCGCTCACGTTGTATGCGATGGCGATCGGGGAGATGTAGACGGGAAGATCGATTGCCTTCGTGCCCGTCTTGCAGAGCGGCGATGCGGTTGCGAGCTCGGTGTCCTTCATCGCGGCATCCGAGCCGGCGAAGTCAGCCGCGCCCGAGATGAAGTTGGTGCGACCGGCGCCAGAACCCTGAGGGTCGTAGTTGACGGTGACATTTGGGTTGGCCTGCTGGAAGCCGGCGATCCAGGCGGTCTCGGCCGCGCCCTGCGCAGAGGAGCCGATGCCGTTGAGCGTGCCGGTCAGCTTGCTGACCGGAGCCGAGGACGTCGAGGCGCTTGGGGTCTCGTTTGCTGCACATGAGGACAGGAGGATAGTGCCTGCGATGGCGATGGCAGCGATGCTGCTCGCGCGTGTAACGATACGTCGGTTGACGTTCACGGGGTTCCCTTCGGGAGGTGGTTCTTCGATTACAGGATGAGGCCGGTGCCGACCCCTCAGCGAGAATACGAACGCAGGTTGTCCAGGTGCGGCCCGCTGGGTGAACGGAAGGTTAACAACGGGGAAATATCAGGCTCAGTCGAGCACGGGGCCGTGGGTCTCTATCGCGACGAGGCCGTTCTCCGGATGTTCGACCGAGACGTGTAAAACAGTGAACTCCGAGGTCGACAGCATGGCCGCTCGGCGCAGAGGCGCATCGAGCGGGGTGTTCGTCGCATCCGCGACGGCGTCGATGATTTCGGGCAGAACGGGACCGTGGCTGCACAACACCACCGACTCCTGCTTCCTGATGCGCTTGGTCACGATGCTTCGGACCTTCGCTGTGCCCTCCTCGTAGGCGTCCTGGCTGATGCCTGGCGATCGTTTGACAGGTAGGCCGGTCAGTGCGGCCACCGGCTCGATGGTGGCGAGGCAACGAGTCGCCGGGCTGCTGATGAGCTTCTTCGGGCTCCACGCGGCGACCGCTGGCGCCACATTCTGCGACTGTTCGAGGCCGCGGTGCAGCAGCGGACGCGTCGCATCCGGTCCGTCCCAGCTTCCGGGCGGAACCGCCTTACCGTGCCGCAGCGCAATGATCGGGAATGTGCGGGCGGTGCCTGCTTTGACTCGCTCGGCGAAGCGGTCGAGTATGTCCTGGTCACGGTCGTAACTGAGAGCCGCGCGCGCCGCCTTGATCGGGAGCCATTCGACGGCGGCGATTTCCTCGTTCGGTACGAAGGTGGACGCATTTACGATGCCGTCGTCCACCTCGGCCGCCCAGTAGTAGACGATCTTCTCGCGGCCGCCCGGCATCGTGTATTCGATCGTTCCCAGCGGGGCGCCGAGGGCGATCGAGAGGCCGGTCTCTTCGGCGATCTCGCGCACGGCGGTCTGCGGCGGCGTCTCGCCCGGGTCCAGTTTGCCCTTGGGCAGGGACGTGTCGGCGCGTTCCTTGCGGTGAACGAGCAGCACCTGGGTCTTGCCGCCCACGATCCGCCAACAGACCGCGCCGGCGGCGAGGACCACCGAAGGCACGACCACCGTCACCGACTGACTCCGACGCGCTTCCTCTGGCTGATCTGCCGCATCAGAACATTCTGCATGTCCTCGAGCGGTGCACCATCATCGGCAAGGTGATGGCGGGTCCAATTGCCGTCGCCGTCGAGCTTCCACGATGGGGTCTCCTCCGACATGGCGAGGTCGAACAGCGCGTCGATCTGCCGCAGATGTTCCGGACTGGTGAGCCTCACGAGCGCTTCGACTCGGCGGTCGAGATTGCGGTGCATCATGTCGGCGCTACCGATGTAGACCTGCGGATCACCGCCGTTGAGGAAGGAGAATATCCGCGAATGTTCGAGGTAGCGTCCGAGAACCGAGCGCACCGTGATGTTATCGCTCAGGCCCTCGATCCCGGGTCGGAGCACGCAGATGCCGCGTACCACCAACTCGATCGGAACGCCTGCCCCGCTCGCGCGGTAGAGGGCGTCGATGATCGTTTCGTCCACGATCGAGTTGAGCTTGATCCGGATTCCGGATGGCGCACCGCTCAGTGCGTTCTCGGCTTCCGTCCTGATTCGCTTGAGCAGTCCCTTCCTGAGGTGCAGGGGGGCCACGAGCAGCCGCTTGAACTTCTTCTCGATGGCGTAGCCGGAGAGCTCGTTGAAGAGGCGGGTGAGATCCTTGCCAACGGTTCCACTCGCCGTCAGCAGCCCGAGGTCTTCGTAGATGCGGCTCGTCTTCGGGTTGTAGTTGCCCGTCCCGATGTGGCTGTAGTGGCGGAGCACGCCGCCCTCTTGGCGGATCACGAGGGCGAGTTTGCAGTGGGTCTTGAGACCCACCAGTCCGTAGACGACGTGCACGCCGGCCTTCTCGAGCTTGCGTGCCCAGCTGATGTTCGCCGACTCGTCGAAGCGTGCCTTGATCTCCACGAGCGCCAGCACCTGTTTGCCGGCTTCCGCGGCCCGGATGAGCGCCTCGACGATGGGGCTGTCACCGGAGGTGCGGTACAGGGTCTGTTTGATGGCGAGCACATTCGGGTCGGCGGCGGCCTGCTCGAGGAAGGCCTGCACGCTGGTCGCGAAGGACTCGTACGGGTGGTGCAGCAGGATGTCCTGCCGGGCAATCGAGCCGAAGATGTCCGGCGCCTCGTTCGGCTCGGTCGGCATGAGGCTCACACTCGTCGTGGGAACGTGCTTGGCGTACTTGAGCCGGGGACGGTCGATCTTCATCAGCTCGAACAGGCCACCGAGGTCGAGCGGAGCCGGAAGCCGGTAGACCTCCTGCTCGGTGATGTCGAGTTCGCGGACCAGCAGATTCAGGGTGCGCTCGTCCATGTCGTCGGTGATCTCGAGGCGGATCGGCGGTCCGAACCGGCGGCGCAGCAACTCGCGCTCGAGGGTCTGGATGAGGTTCTCCGATTCGTCCTCTTCGACCTCGACATCCTCGTTGCGCGTGACGCGGAACTCGTGGTGATCGAGAACCTCCATGCCAGGGAAGAGGTCCCCGAGGTGATTGGAGATGAGGTCTTCCAGGGGGATGAAGCGCAACAGGCCGCTGCCGTCATCCGGAAGCTGCACGAAGCGGGGCAGCATCGGCGGAACCTTGAGGCGCGCGAACTCCTCCTTGCCGATCTTGGGGTTGCGCACCCGGATCGACAGGTTAAGCGAGAGGCCCGAGATATAGGGGAACGGATGCGCCGGATCGACGGCGAGCGGCATCAGCACGGGGAAGATCCGGGTCGCGAAGGTCTCGTCGAGCGACTCGCGATCGGCGGCCCCGAGGTCGGCCCATGTCTCGATGTGGATGCCCGCGTCGTCGAGATCGGGCTTGACCAGGTCGTGGAAGGCATCGGCGTGACGTGCCTGCAGTTCGTGGGCGCGGTCCTGGATTCTGGCGAGCACCTCGGTCGGTGCGGTGCCGACGTTGGTCGGCACGGCGAGGCCCGTGAGGATGCGGCGCTTGAGCCCCGCGATGCGCACCATGAAGAACTCGTCGAGGTTGCTGGCGAAGATGGCAAGGAAGTTGACGCGTTCGAGCAGCGGAAGCGCCGGATCCTCGGCGAGCTCGAGCACCCGGGTATTGAACGCGAGCCAACTCAGCTCGCGGTCGAGATACCGCTCGGGAGGGAGCGTCCCGTCATCCACCCAGCTCGAGTCGTAGTCGTCGTCGAGGCTGTCGGTGGCGAGCCCCGCATCGCCCAGATAGGTCTCGCTGTCCATCGCTTTATCATCGCACTTCGCCCTTCGTGAGCAATGCGAGGGACGTGAACGCGCGGTTAACGCGGACGGAGGCGTCATCGCCGTCGCTTTCCTCCGTCGCGGCATCCCCCACCGATGCCGCAATCCCCCACCGTTGCGGAGGAGGCCGCGGGCGAGTCGGATGCCTCGATCGCCGACTCGCCGTGAACCTTCCTCCGCAACGGCTCGGGGTCGGGGTCGGCAGTCGGCCGGTCGGCGCGTCGGCCAGTCAGAGCCGCAGCAGGTACTGGATGTCGATCGAGTGCTCGACGAAGCCGAGGGAACGGTAGAGACTCACGGCCGGGGCGTTGTCGGCCTCGACGTAGAGGGACGCGGTGCGGATGCCGCGTTCCGCCAGCCGCGCGAAGCCGGCATCCATCAGCTGCCGCCCGAGACCCTGCCGCTGCCGCCCCGGATCGACGCCGACCACGTAGAACTCGCCCAGCTCTCCGTCGACCTTGAGCCAGCAGTATCCGATCATCGCGTCACCGTCGTGGAGCACGAGGAAGTCGTCGCTGTCGAACCAACTCTCCGACATCAGTTGGTCGAGTTCCGCGCGGTTCACGGAGCCCTGTTCCGGATGGGAGGCGAAGGCCATCGCGTTGAGTGCGAGCCAGGCATCCTCGTCTCGTCCTGGACGAAAGTGCTCCGTCGCGAGGGTTTCGACGGACTCGACCGCGGGCACCGGCGCCCGCAACTGCAACAGCGTGCGCACCGGTTCGAGGCCGTGACTCGCGGCCAGGGCACGAGCCGCGGGGTGATCCCCGTGTGCCCAGATGCGGAGCTCGCCCGCCGTGCCCTCGATGATCGTCTCGAGCATTTTCGTGCCATTGCCCTGTCCGCGCGCCGAAGGGAGAACCACGAATTCCGCTGCGCCGTCTCCGAGGATCGCGGCGGCCACCTCGCCCAACATCAACGCCTGACGCTTGCCCATTCGCAACTCGATGAGCGACTGGTCGGAGAACGGCGGCTGGCCGTCACGCGCACGTGCCGCGTCGGCGATTCCCGACAGTCGCCGCAGATCAGGAGTTGACGGACTGGGCAAGACGTTCTGCGTCATCCTCGTAGACGTTGAAGCGGTATCCGACGTTTCGTACCGTTCCGATGAGCGACTCGAGGTCGCCGAGTTTGGCGCGCAGCCGTCGCACGTGCACGTCGACGGTGCGCGTACCGCCGAAGTAGTCGTAACCCCAGACCTCGCTCAACAGTTGCTCGCGCGTGAAGACGCGGGAGGGATGCGTCGCGAGAAAGCGCAGCAGCTCGAATTCCTTGAAGGTGAGGTCGAGCGGACGACCGTGCACCTTGGCCGAATAGCTGGCCTCGTCGATCACGACACCGGAGGCATGGATCTTGTTGCTCGTCTTGTCGAGGGCCTGGCGACCGACGACCAGACGGATGCGGGCATCCACTTCCGCCGGTCCCGCCGTCTCGAGAATGACGTCATCGATTCCCCAGTCGGCGCTCACTGCGGTCAGGCCGCCCTCGGTGAGGATGAGCATGAGCGGAACGTTCACGCCCGTGGTGTTGAGGATCTTGCACAGCGACTTGGCGCTCGCGAGATCGGTGCGGGCATCCACCAGGATGAGGTCGCAACTGGGCGCAGTGATGAGCGATGCCGGCTCGGCGGGAATCTGCCGGGTGCGGTGGCTGAGGAGCCCCAGCGCCGGTAAGACGTCGCTGTTGACGGCAGAAGTCAGGATCAGTAGCTGCGCCAACGGGGTCCTCCAAGTGCCAGACCACAGTCTAAAGGCTCTTTTAGCGACTAATCGGCGCGAGGGTGCAAGATGGGGGAGTGACCATCGACCAGTCCGGCCAACGCCTGGCGTTCCATAGCGTCATTCCGATCTGGATTCTCGTCGCGATCGGCGTCGTCCTGATCGGAATCCTGGCACCCGCCAGCCACTACGTGACCTGGATTCCGATCGTGCTCGCCGGCGCAGCGCTCGTCACCTTCTGCGTGCAGCTCTCGCTGGATCGCAAGGAGGGGCTCGTCAATCGGATGATGGCCAGCCTCGGGGGCTCGGTCGTCATCCTTGCGTTCGCCACCGTCGTTCTTGGCGCGTTGCAGCTGTCCGCGGCGTAGAATCGACCCATGTACCTCGGTCTGGAACTGTTCTTCATCGGCCTGCTCGTTCTGGCCACGCTGGCGATCGGATATGTCTCCGTCGTAGTGCTCTACAACCTGTTCCGCGGCCAGCGCTGATTTGCTACGGGCGATGATTGAACTCGATGCCAACCTTCCGGCCGAGCTCGTGCCCCTTTCCTGGCTCATCGGGGTATGGGAGGGTACCGGCGTCGTCAACTACGAGGTCGGCGAAGAGACGCGCAATTTCGAGTTCGGTCACCGACTGAGTTTCAGCCACGACGGGCTGCCGCACCTCAACTACACCTCATATACCTGGCTGCTCCCTCCGACCGGCTCGGTCGCCGCGTTGGACTCGCAGCCGCTCGCGACCGAGACGGGCTATTGGCGGCTGAGCCGCGCGGCGACGGAGGGTGATCCGGGCCCCGGCCTGCTCCCCGGAGTCGGGGCGCAGCCATTCACAACGGCTCAGGCGGTCGAAACCCTGCGCAACGCCGCCGACGGGTTCGACATCGAGGTCTCGATCCTGCATCCTGGCGGCGTCAGTGAACTCTACGTCGGTCAGGTGAAGGGGCCGCGCATCGATCTGTCGACCGACGCCGTGATGCGCTCGGTCACCTCGAAGGAGCACACCGCGTCGACACGCATCTACGGTCTCGTCGACAACCATCTTCTCTGGGCTTGGGATATTGCGGCCCTCGGCCAGGAGCTCGCAACCCACGCCTCCGGCCGGTTGGCTCGCCTTGAATGACTTCCTGCTGAGGCCGGGCGCCGTCGAAGCCGCGGGCCGGGATGCCGGGGTTGCCGCACACTACGGCAACCCGCTCGCCGAACAGCATGCGCTCGCCGCCGGTGAGGCGATCGTCGACCTCTCCCATCGCGCGGTTCTGACCATTTCCGGGCCGGACCGACTCAGCTGGATCGACTCGCTCACGAGCCAGAGCGTCGCCGGTCTTACACCCGGGGAGTCGAGCGAGACGCTGCTGCTCGATCCGACCGGCCGGCTCGAGTATGCCGTGCGGCTCATCGACGACGGCGTCGCGCTGTGGCTGCTCATCGAGCGCGACGAAGCGCCGGGACTCTTCGCCTGGCTCGGCAGGATGCGCTTCATGCTCCGCGTCGAGCTGGCCGATCGTACTGACGAATTCGCCACCATCGGAACCCTCGGCTCGCCCGCGCTTCCCGTCGCCTCTCCGAACGGAATCCCGCTCATCTGGCACGATCCGTGGGTTTCCGTCGTTCCTGGCGGCCACCAGTACGCGGTAATCGCCCAGCATCCTGCGGCGGGATGGACCTACAGCGAAGTTCTCGTCGCCCGCGCCGACTTTGCCGGCATCGACCTGCCGCTCGCCGGAATCCTCGCACTCGAGGCGTTGCGCATCGAGGCCTGGCGTCCGCGGTTCGCCACGGAGGCCGACGAGAAGTCGATCCCACACGAACTGGACTGGCTGCGCTCCGCCGTCCATCTCAGCAAGGGCTGCTACCGCGGGCAGGAGACGGTCGCGAAAGTGCACAACCTCGGGCATCCGCCGCGTCGGCTCGTGATGCTGCACCTTGATGGTTCGGATGCCGTGCTCCCTGCGGCGGGCGACGAGGTCGTACTGGGGGAAACGGTTGTCGGCCTGGTCACCTCCTCCGCCCTGCACTTCGAGCTCGGACCGATCGCGCTCGCCGTGATCAAGCGCTCGACGGACCCGACCGCGCAGCTCGCCGTTCGTGCGGAGGGAATCCTCGTTCCCGCCGCGCAGGAGGTCGTCGTGCCTCCGGATGCCGGCGCCTCAGCAAACGTGCCGCGACTGCCGCGACTGGGTGCGGTCAAGCGCTAGCTTCCCAGCCGAACCCGTTCGGCGCGATCGCCTCCCATGCCACCGTGAGCTCTCCGAGTTTCCAGCGCGACCTCGTGCCGAGCACGGGCCAGCCGTCAGAGGCGAGCCCCTGCGCGGTCGCGATCCAGCGCTGCGACGGCCCGTAGACCGAGAGGGGCGAGTTCAGCTGCCAGTGCCGGTCGAGGTCGAGCAGAAAGGAGTGGATCTTCTCGCCGGGCACGTTCCGGTGGATCAGCACCTTGGGCAGTCGTTCTGCCACGATCGACGGTTTCTCCAGACCGGCGAGACGGAGGCTGATCGTGAGGGTCTGCGGACCGTGCGCCGTGACATCCACCCAACTGGCGACGCGGCCGACCTCGTTGCAGGTGCCTTCGACGAGGACCCCGCCCGGTTCGAGCCGGGCGACCATGCGCTTCCAGGCGTCGAGCACGGCGGACTCGTCGTACTGCCGAAGAACGTTCAGGGCCCGGATGACCGTGGCGAGGCGCCCGGACGGCAGTGGCACCTCGAAGCCACCCAGTCGAAAGCTCACGCCCGGCTTCGCGAATGCGGATGCCGATGCCACCCGAGCCGGGTCGATCTCGATGCCGATCACCTCGACCTCGGGTCGGATGCGACCGAGCCGCTGGTGCAGTTCCAGCGGCGTCGTCGCGGAGGCTCCGTAGCCGAGGTCGACGACGAGCGGAGCGGGTGAGTGGCGCAGCGCAGGAAGCTGAGCGATCCAGCGGTCGATGCGCCGCAGGCGGTTGGCGCCCGTCGTTCCGCGGGTGATCGAGCCGATGGGCATGCCTTCAGTATCGCCGTCGATAGAGTTGGAGCATGACCTACACGCTCATTCTGCTGCGCCATGGCAACAGCGACTGGAACACCAAGAACCTCTTCACCGGCTGGGTGGATGTCGATCTGAGCGAGCAGGGACGTGCAGAGGCGCGGCGCGCGGGCGAACTCATTGCGGAGTCGGGAATCCTGCCGGACATCCAATACACCTCCGTGCTCAAGCGCGCGATCCACACCGCCGATATCGCGCTCGATGTCGCTGATCGCGACTGGATCGACGTCAAGCGCAGCTGGCGCCTCAACGAGCGTCACTATGGTGCGCTCCAGGGCAAAGACAAGGCCCAGACACTCGAGCAGTACGGGCAGGAACAGTTCATGACCTGGCGTCGTTCCTTCGACGTTCCGCCGCCGCCGCTGCCCGACGACAGCGAGTTCTCCCAGGCCCACGACCCGCGCTATGCGGGGCTCGGCGGCGACCTGCCGCGCACGGAATCCCTCAAGCTGGTGATCGACAGGATGCTGCCCTACTGGGAGTCCGACATCAAACACGATCTCGCGGTGGGCAAGACCGTGCTCGTGACCGCTCATGGTAATTCCCTGCGCGCGCTGGTCAAGCACCTCGACGGGATCTCGGACGCCGACATCGCAGAACTCAACATCCCGACCGGCATTCCGCTTATCTACACGCTCGATGAGGCCTTCGAACCGGTGAAGCCCGGCGAGTACCTCGACCCAGAGGCCGCGGCCGCCGGTGCCGCGGCCGTGGCGGCACAGGGCAAGAAGTAGCTCTCAGACACCGCTCGTGACCCAGACCGCGATCTCGGTGCGACGCGCGACACCGAGCTTGGCCAGGATGTGCTCCATGTGCGCAGAGACGGTCTTCGGTGAGATCACGAGGCGATTCGCTATCTCGCGGTTGGTTGCGCCGGACGCGACGAGTCGGGCCACCTCGAACTCGCGAGCGGTGAGCGGGCCGGACGCACTCGATCCGGCGACGTCGAAGCCGTCTGCTCGTGCGATGAGTACGGCTGCGCCGGCCGTCGCTGCCGCCTCGCGAGCTCGCGAGGCGTAGCCGATCGCTTCGCCCGGCCGGCGAGAGCGCGACGAACAGTGGGCGAGATCGATGAGTATCCCGGCCGATTCCCAGAACCGGCGCAGGGACGTCCACCCTGCGCTGGCCCGCTCGAGCAGTTCGCGAGCCTGCCCGGTGCGACCCTCGGCGAGACGGATCAGACCCTCGGCATGATCGAGGGCAAACGTCGTCCCGGGGAGTCGGCGAAGGAGCACCAGGCGTGCGCAGCTGTCCAGCCAGCCGCCTGCGGCATCGATGTCGCGCGACGCCAGGTGGGCGCGCACTCCTGTCACCACGTAGGGAAAGAGATAGGCGGCGTCGCGGGCGTTCGCCGAGAGTGCGAGGCCCCGCTCACAACGATCTATGGCGAGCGCGGTGTCCCCCTGGGCCAGGGCAAGCTCGGCGAGACCCCAGAGCGCGGGGGAGATGCGCTGTAGCTCGTGCATTCGCTCGCCGAGGCCAAGGGCCTCGTCGAGGAGGAGCTGCGCCGGGGCGAATCGACCTCGACCTAGCGCCAGGTAGCCGAGGACGATGAGTGCGGTGATGCGGGTGGTGATTCCTCCGCCGTCGGCGAGGGCCTGTTTCGCGATGGACTCGGCCTCGAGCCACCGGCCTTCAGCCCAGAAAACATGCGCGAGGTGGGCCGCGAGATAGTGATGGTCGTTCCAGTGTTCGAGCCTGGCGGTGTAGTCGAGGCCCTCGCCGATCCACTCCTCCGCTCGCGTGTACTGGAGGAGGACGGATGCCGAGGAGCCGAGCATCCGATAGCCCCGCGCCGCCTCTTCCTCCAGTCCGGCATCACCTGCGGTCGCGACCGCCTGCTCGAGTAGTGGCCAGCCTTCGTCGCCGCGGCCGGCAAAGACGAAGACCGATCCCAGGGTGATTTGGATGTCGGTGCGCAGGGTCAGCGAATCCGGCCCGTGGGCGATGGACAGTGCCTGCGTGCCGAAGTCGATCGACTCGTCCAGCCGGCGATCGAGCATGTAGGCCGCGGCGAGCGCTCCGAGCAGTTCCGCGCGTAGCTGATCTGGCGCATCGCCCACTCTGGCGAGTGCACTCCTCGCGAGTGCGGCCCGGCTGTCGAGGTCGTCGCCGAGCAGATGTCGCGCGGCGATGAGGCGCGGTATCAGAGCGGCGGCTGATAGCTCGTCTCCCAGTTCGCGGTACAACCCGATGGCGGACGAGAGTTCGGATGCCGCGCCTTCGCTGTCGTCGATTGCCGCCAGTTCGCGCGCGAGGTCGGCGTGCAGCGCCGCGCGCGAACGGGGTGCCATGTCGGCCGGTGCCGTGCGCTGGGCGCGTCGGAACAGTTCGGCGGCCTCCCCGTGTGCCGATACCCTCAACGCTTCCGCTGCGGCAGCGAGCGCGTATGCGTGCGCCAGATCGGGCAGATTGCCACGCTCATACTGACTCGATATATACGCCGGGCGCATCCCGGCCCGCTCGGCGGCGATCGCGACCGCGACGTGCATGGCGCGACGACGATTGGGCGCCACGTCTTCGTACAGCGCATCCCGGATCAGCGCGTGGCGGAAGTCGAAGTTCGACCCATTGGCATCCATCACGATGAAGTGCCTCTCGAGAAGCTCGTGGAGTGCGTCGTCGACGACGTGCGGCGGTTGATCGCTCATGGCGACGAGGATGTCGAGGCCGAAAGTGCAGCCGACGACGGATGCCGCGGCAACCACCTCGCGGGTCGCCGGGTGTAGCATCGCGGCTCTGGCGCGCACCGCCTCGGCCACCGTCTCCGGAAGAGAGTTGGGAGATCCCGCCGCGAGCAGCTCCTCGATGTGCAGGGGGATGCCGTCACTCTGGGTGTGCAGCGTCGCGAGAAAATCCGCGGCGGGGGGTTCGCCGGTGATGCTCTCCACCAGTCGCGCCGTGGCCGCGTGATCGAGGCGCGGAAGCCGGAGCTCCTCGCCCAGTCGATGCAGCAGCAAGCGGCTGCGCCACCGGGCGAGCGCGGTGCCGGAGAACATCTCGTCGCTGCGGTAGGTGGCGACGATCATGCTCGGTCGCTGACTCAGCATCGGCGCGAGTCGCTCGATGATGTCGAGACTCAACTCGTCCACCCAGTGCAGGTCTTCGAGCCTCAAGAGAGTGGGGCTCTCGAGCAGGGTGGCGACGATGTCGGTCAGCTCGCCGACGAGCACGCGGCGCCTGCGGATGGGGTCCCCCTCGATGGTCGCACCGTCGGCGAGTAGGGTCCGCAACCGCGCGGCCGGTCCCGCGAACCCTCTCCTGCCAAGTTGGTCGGCGAGGTCGAGGAACAGTGCGCCACCGACCTGCGCGTCCCTGGGCCACGTCGACGCCGTGATCGTTCGCGCATCCTCGGCGACGTGAGCGGCCAGTTCGTCGACGATGCGGGACTTGCCGATCCCCGCTTCACCCGCGACGAGCAGAAGGTGCCCGGAGCCGCTGCGGGCCGCCTCCCACCTCCGATGGGCGAGAGCGAGTGCATCCTCGCGCCCGACGAGAACGGGGGAGGCGCCGATGGCGAGACCGCCCGCCCGCGGGGTAAACGGCGGCGTCATGCCGAAAGTATAGGCCTGGCATCGCCGAGCGAGATCGGTCGAATGACCGATGAAGCACCAGCCCAGATCCGGCAGCCTTGAGGCAACAAGAGAAAGGGGCACACCATGGCGCAATTCATGGATGTTCACGACGGATTCATGGGCGTCACGCCCGATCAACTAGCGGAGGCGCACGAGGCGGACCTCGCGATCGAGGACGAGGAGGGGGTGCACTTCGAGCGCGCCTGGCTCGACGCCGAATCCGGCAAGGTGTTCTGCCTGTCGCACGGTCCGTCGAAGGAGGCGATCATGCGAGTGCACGAAGCGGCCGGTCACCCGACGGCCGAGGTCTACGAACTCACCGCAGAGGTCTGACCGACCGCCGACTCAGCTGCCGTCGTGGTCCGATCGCCTGTGCAGGTCGGGCCGCGACGGTTCGGCGTTCAGTGCTCAGGCCTCGACGGCCACCCAATCGCCCGTCGCCAGATACTGCACCTTCTTAGCGATGGAGACCGCGTGGTCCGCAAAGCGCTCGTGGTACCGGGATGCGAGGGTCGAGTCGACAGTGTCGACGGCCGCACCCTTCCAGGTCTCGCCGAGCACCTTATCGAACACGCTGAGGTGCAGCGCGTCGATCTGGTCGTCGTCGTTGCGGATCTCCTCGGCCAGACGAACGTCTTCCGTGCGCAGCAGCTCGGTGAGCTTCTTGGCGATTTGCACGTCGAGCCGGCCGAGATCCTTGAAGGTGCCCCTCAGCGACTTCGGAACGACCTTGTCGGGGAAGCGGTAGCGGGCGAGCTGGGCGATGTGTTCCGCCATGTCGCCCATGCGCTCGAGCGATGCGCTGATGCGGAGGGCACTCACGACGATACGCAGGTCGCGGGCCACGGGCTGCTGCCGGGCGAGGATGTTGATGGCCAGCTCGTCGAGGGCGATCGCCGCCTCGTCGATCTTCGCGTCATCGTCGATCACCGTCTCGGCGAGCGAGACGTTCGACTCATTGAAGGCCGTCGTGGCGTTTTCGATCGCCACCGCAACGAGGGCGGAAATCTCGACGAGGCGCTCCTGTACCTCGGCCAGTTCCTGCTGGAATACCTCGCGCATCGTTCACTTCCCTTTCGCGGCGGGCCGTGACGCCCGCACAGTTTGAGGCCACACTGCCTCGCGCAGGTTAACGGCGAGTGTTGGGGGTCTGAACAACTCCCAAAGTGCCGCCAGAGGTGGCAAGACAGACGGGGCAAGCCCTGAGATGTAACTAATCTAGTCGCTATGGACTCCGCTTGGCTGGTGCCGCTGTCGCTGGCCTTCGGCGTTCTCGCGGGTGGAAGCATCGTCGGCGTTCTCGTGGTTTCTGCGCGTCGCGGCAAGCGGGCGGCGGATGTGGTGAGCACGGCGGTTCCGGACGGCGTCGATCAGGTGATCGAGGCGCTCGAATCCGCCGGGGTCGTGCTCGACCCGTCGAACAACGTGGTGAAGGCGAGCCCCGGTGCGCTGGCCTTCGGTCTCGTCTGGAACCAGGCGCTCGTGCATCCGGAGCTCGTTGCCCTCGTGGATCAGGTTCGGCGCAACGGCGAGTCTGTCACGCAGGAGCTCGAACTCGCCCGCGGTCCCTTCGGTGATGCCAACATCTACCTCTTCGTGCGGGTGGCGCGTCTGGGGGTTCGGTACATCCTCCTTCTCGCCGAGGACCGCACGGAGTCATACCGGCTCGACGAGGTGCGCCGCGACTTCGTCGCCAACATCAGCCACGAACTCAAGACCCCGATCGGTGCGGTCGGCCTCCTCGCGGAGGCCATGCAGGCCGCATCCGACGAACCGGATCAGGTACGCCGGTTCGCCAAGCGCCTCACGAAGGAGGCCGACCGCCTCGCCCGCATCACGCAGGAGATCATCGAACTCTCCCGACTGCAGGCCGCCGACGCCCTGACCAAGCCGGAGGTCGTCGACATCGATCACGTCGTCGCCATGGCCATCGACCAGAACCGGGTGGCGGCGGATTCGAATCGTGTCGAGATCGCGAGCGGAGGTGACGCTGGGGCGGAGGTCTACGGCGATGAGCCACTCCTCCGTGTCGCCCTTCACAACCTCATCGCCAACGCGATCCAGTATTCGCCGAAGGGGTCACGGGTCGGCGTCGGTGTGAGCAACGCCGACGGCATCGTGGAGATCGCCGTGACGGACCAGGGAATCGGCATCCCTGAAGACGAACGCGACCGCGTCTTCGAACGATTCTTCCGCATCGACCCGGCCCGATCACGCCACACCGGCGGCTCGGGACTCGGCCTCAGCATCGTGAAGCACGTCGTGCAGAATCACGGTGGCGACATCCGGGTCTGGTCCCAGCCCGGAAACGGTTCGACATTCACCATCCGCCTGCCGGAGGCGTCCCACGCCGCCCAGGCATCACTGAAGGAAGCCTAGGTGTTCATGAAAACCCAGACGGAGGCCACACCGTGACCCGCATCTTGATCGTCGAAGATGAATCATCGCTCAGCGAGCCCCTTGCCTTTCTCCTCGGGCGGGAGGGGTACGAGACGACCATCGCGGCCGACGGCCCGGCGGCTCTGGCCGAGTTCGATCGCAACGGCACCGACCTGATCCTGCTCGATCTCATGCTCCCCGGCATCCCCGGCACCGAGGTCTGTCGCGAGATCCGCAGTCGCTCGCAGGTGCCGATCATCATGCTCACCGCGAAAGACAGCGAGGTGGATGTCGTGGTCGGCCTCGAACTGGGCGCGGACGACTATGTGACCAAGCCCTATTCCACCCGGGAGCTGCTCGCCCGCATCCGCGCGGTCATGCGTCGCCGAGTCGAAGATGACAGCGAAGACCTCGCGGTGCTCGAGGCAGGCGACGTGCGCATGGACGTCGAACGTCACACGGTCGCGGTGCGGGGTGCCGAGACGGCCATGCCGCTCAAGGAATTCGAATTGCTCGAGGTGTTGCTGCGCAACTCGGGTCGAGTACTCACGCGCGGACAGCTGATCGACCGGGTGTGGGGCGCCGATTACTTCGGCGACACCAAGACCCTCGATGTGCACATCAAACGGATTCGCTCGAAGATCGAGAAGACGCCGTCGGACCCGACGATGCTGGTCACCGTGCGCGGGCTGGGGTATCGCTTCGAGGCCTGAGCCTTGGCGGGACGAGTCCGGTCGCCTTACTGACCGGTCGAGGCGCTCGGTGTCGGCACTGGCGTCACGGTGGCCGTCGGGGTCGGGGTCGGGGTGAGCGTCGGTAGCAGACCGTGATACTCCGCCAGGCTGCCGTCGAGCACGGGAACGAGCAGCTGCTTGCCGGTCTCTTGGCCGTACTGGATCCAGACGGGGAACAGGGCGCCGGGCTTGGTGTCGATGCCGGTGAAGACGAGCTGGCGCGTATCGCTCGAGCCGAAGGTCTTCACCTCGCCCGAATTGAGGGTCACCTTGGTGTTGACCTTGCTCTGCGTGCCGTCGGACTTGGTGCCGTCGTACTGGATCAGCACGCTCTCGGTGCTCTGGCCGTCGTTGATGAGGTTGACGAGGAAGCTCGCCCGCTGGCCATCCTTGCTCAGAAGCAGCGCGTTGCGGACCTGGATGACGCCGACGGTGGCACCGACCCCGTCGCTGGGGTCGTAGTGCTTGAGCGTCGCCTGTGTCGAGATGAACGTGCAGGCGGTCGTGGACAGCACAAGCACCGCCGCAAGGACAACGGATGCAGCAATGCGTGCTCTCACAGAACCCTCCAGAACAAAGAAAATGGCTTCGAATCGCGGCTGTGGCCCACGGAAACCTGCTTGGAGTTTAGCCTACCGACGGCGGCCGCCCTGGCGGAGCGACCCGGTAGCTGGGAGACCCCTGTGGTAAACTGTTGGCCACGGAACGGAGTCAGTCCATGCTTTTCGAGGTCGGCGAAACTGTCGTTTATCCTCACCACGGTGCCGCGACCATCGTCGAGGTGAAGACGCGAATCATCAAAGGCGAAGAGAAGCTCTACCTCAAGCTCAATGTGACTCAGGGCGACCTGGTGATCGAGGTACCAGCAGACAACGTCGATCTCGTCGGCGTGCGGGACGTCATCGGTCAGGACGGTCTCGACAAGGTTTTCGACGTACTCCGTGCCCCGTTCACCGAGGAGCCGACCAACTGGTCGCGTCGCTATAAGGCGAACCTCGAGAAGCTCGCCTCCGGCGATGTCATCAAGGTGTCGGAGGTGGTCCGCGACCTGTGGCGCCGCGATCAGGATCGTGGCCTCTCCGCCGGTGAGAAACGTATGCTCGCCAAGGCACGTCAGATCCTGATCTCAGAACTCGCCCTGGCGGAGAAGACCGACGAAGAGAAGGCCTCGACCGTTCTCGACGAGGTTCTTGCCTCCTAGAGGCGGCAGCGACGTTTCGACCGTAGCGGTCATCGTTGTTGCTGCCGGGACCGGCAGCAGGCTGGGCAGGTCGGATCCGAAGGCCTTCGTATCGGTGTCCGGCAGGGCGATTCTCGAGCATGCGCTCGACTCGGTCTTCGCCATGAGCTTCTCCGTTCAGGTCGTGGTCGTCGCACCGCCCGATCGCCTCGATGACGCGCGCCAGATCGCGCGAGGGGTGGCTGGCGCCGCCGTCGGCAGCGTCACCGTCGTGGGTGGTGCGGAGACGCGACAGGGGTCGGTGGCTGCGGGGCTCGCGGCGCTCGATCCGGCGGTCGAGGTGGTGCTCGTACACGACGCGGCCAG
Source organism: Microbacteriaceae bacterium (assembly GCA_025465035.1). Lineage (GTDB taxonomy): Bacteria > Actinomycetota > Actinomycetes > Actinomycetales > Microbacteriaceae > Lacisediminihabitans. The sequence continues at coordinate 22,632 of JAODMH010000085.1, forward strand.
GGCGTTCGCCCCGCCCGGGCTTTTCGAGTCGGTGGCGGCGACGGTGATCGAGACCGCGGGTGGCGTTATTCCCGGGCTGCCCGTGACCGACACGATCAAGAAGACGGATGCTGGCCTCGCCGTCGCGACGATCGACCGTTCCCAGCTAGTGGCGGTGCAGACCCCGCAGGGCTTCCCGCGGCGTGAGCTCGATGCTGCCTACGCGAATGCGACCGAGGATTACACCGACGATGCGGCCCTCTTCGCGGCGGCGGGGCATCCGGTATCCGTCGTCGCCGGAGACCCGCAGGCATTCAAGATCACCACACCGTGGGACCTGCGCCGGGCGGAATCGATGGCGAGCGGAGGCAGCGGCATCCGTACCGGTGTTGGCATCGACGTGCATGCCTACGACGGCGGGAGTCCGCTCTGGCTGGGCGGCCTCTATTGGCCGGACGAGGTAGGTCTCGCCGGGCACAGCGACGGCGATGCCGTGAGCCATGCCATCTGCGACGCGCTCCTCTCTGCCGCGGGTCTCGGTGATCTCGGCGGACGCTTTGGAACCTCGGAGGGGCGCTTCGCCGGCGCTCATGGCGACGTGTTCATCACGGAGACGGTGAGGCTGGTGGCGGGGGCAGGGTATTCGGTGGGCAACGTCGCCGTGCAGATCGTGGCCAACCATCCCAAGCTTGCGACGCGACGCACCGAGATCGAGAGTTACCTCGGCACGCTGGTCGGTGCCCCGGTGAGTATCGCCGCAACGACATCGGACGGTCTCGGCTTCACCGGCACAGGCGAAGGTGTCGCCGTAATAGCGACGGCCCTGTTGCAACGCAGTCGTTAAGCTGTCACCTGTGACTGTGCGCCTCTACGACTCCAGGACCTCAGCCCTGATCGACCTGGTCCCGCTTGTCGATGGCGAAGTCGGTATGTACGTCTGCGGGCCCACCGTGCAGTCGTCGCCGCACATCGGGCACCTGCGCTCCGCGCTCGTCTACGACCAGTGGCGACGCTGGCTGTCGTACCGCGGATACAACGTCACCCTCGTGCGGAACGTCACCGATATCGACGACAAGATCCTGGCGAATGCCGTGGGTGCCGCCGAAGAGTGGTGGGCACTTGCCTACAGGTACGAGCTCGAGTTCACGCGGGGATATACGCAGCTGGGCATCCTGCCGCCGACCTATGAACCTCGTGCGACGGCGAGCATCCCGCAGATGCAAGAGATCATCGGGCACCTCATTGAACGTGGCCATGCCTATGCCGCCGACGACGCATCGGGCGACGTCTACTTCGACGTCGCCTCGTGGCCATCGTACGGCGAGCTGACCAACCAGAGACCCGAAGACATGGCGGCCTCCGCGGATGCCGAGGCCAGGGGCAAACGAGACGCCAGGGACTTCGCCCTGTGGAAGGGCCACAAACCAGAGGAGCCGGCCTCGGCATCCTTCCCCTCGCCGTGGGGAGACGGCCGTCCCGGCTGGCACATCGAGTGTTCGGCCATGTCGTCCCGGTATCTCGGAACGCAGTTCGACATCCACGGCGGCGGGCTCGACCTGCGATTTCCGCACCACGAGAACGAACTGGCGCAGTCGACCGCCGCTGGTCACGCCTTCGCCAACCACTGGGTGCACAACGGGCTCGTCAACGTCAACGGCCAGAAGATGTCGAAGTCGCTCGGCAACTCGATCTTCGCGTCCGAGTTCCTCGACCAGGCTCGTCCTCTCGTCGTGCGCTACTACCTCGGCGCCGCGCACTATCGCTCCACGATCGACTACCACGACGGCGCGCTCGTTGAGGCGGAGGCGGCCCTGGACCGCATCGAGGTGTTCCTCGATCGGGTGGCACGGCGGCTTGCCGACACTCGCTTCGCGGGAACAGGGGTCGAGGTCGTGCCGGTGGAATTCGCCGAGGCGATGGATGACGACCTGGCGATTCCGCAGGCACTGGGCGTGCTGCACGATCAGGTTCGAGCGGGTAACGCGGCGCTCGATGCGGAGGATCTCGGGGGCGCCGCGGAGATCCAGGCCCGTGTGCTGGCGATGACTGAGGTTCTCGGAATCAACCCGATGGCCGTAGAGTGGCAGACTGCCGTCAACGAACCGGCGAGTGCAGCGCTCTCCACCCTCGTGGAGAAACTCCTCGAGGACCGGGACACGGCTCGCCGGGCGCGTGATTTTGCCTCGGCCGATCGCATCCGCGATGAACTGTCTGCCGCGGGCATCCAGATCGAAGACACCCCGACGGGGTCACATTGGAGTCTTGACTAATGAAGAGCAGTGGAGCGAACAAGCCGCGGGCCGGCGCCGTTCGCAAGGCACGCAAGGGACCGCAGGTCGGTTCCGGCGGCCAGGGACGCCAGGCGCTCGAGGGCAAGAAGCCGACGCCGAAGGCCGAGGATCGTCCGTATCACCCCGCCGGAAAGCGCAAGGCCGCCTCCGATCGATTCGTTGCGGCGGGTGGGAAGAGGCCGTCCAGCACCGGCGCACCCCAGCGACCGCAGCAGCGTACGAGCAAACCCAAGCAGACCGACGAATTCGAGGTCGTCACCGGACGCAACTCTGTGCTCGAGGCGCTCCGCGCCAAGATCCCGGTGACGGCGCTCTATATCGCGACCCGCATCGAGTATGACGACCGGGTCAAGGAGGTCATGCAGATCGCCACCAAACGCGGCCTGCCGATCCTCGAGGTCATGCGTCCGGAACTCGACCGCCTCGCCGGCTTCGACTCCGTGCATCAGGGCCTCGCCCTCAAGGTGCCGCCATACGACTACGCACATCCAACCGATCTGCTCGAAAAGATCGTCTCGCGCGGCGACGTACCGTTGCTGGTTGCACTGGATGGCGTGACCGATCCGCGAAACCTGGGTGCGATCATCCGCTCGGTCGCCGCATTCGGTGGCCAGGGTGTCATCGTGCCGCAGCGTCGATCGGTCGGACTCACCGCCGCGGCCTGGAAGACCTCGGCGGGAGCCGCCGCCCGCACCCCCGTCGCGATGGCGGGAAATCTCACCCAGACGCTCAAGGCCTTCAAAGAGCGCGGTGTCTTCGTGCTCGGACTCGACGGCGGTGGAGATACCCCGCTGCCGGAGCTCTCCTGGGCGACGGAGCCGCTCGTCGTGGTGGTCGGAAGCGAGGGCAAGGGCCTGTCCCGTCTCGTGACAGAGACCTGCGATGCGATCGTCTCCATCCCGATCTCGGCGGCGACCGAGTCGCTCAACGCAGGCATCGCGGCCAGCGTCACCCTCTACGAGATCGCGAAGCAGCGCGCCCGCAAGTAGTTTGGCCCGAGTGGCGTGGCGCGGGTGTCGTGCGTGCCGCGGGTGGCGGAGAAACTTCCTCACGGCGGAGGTATATCTTCCTCCGCGAGACGTTATCTCCGCCGGGCCTGGCGCCAACTCCGCCGCGGGGGTTTTTCTCCACCGTCGGCGGCAGTAAGTCCGCCGCAAACAGCTGCCGAGACGTCAGACCTTCGAACGCCAGTCGTCCTCGTCGGCGACGACCTGGATCGGTAGCGTGATCGTTCCGGTCGGGGGTTCGATGACCGTGGCCTCGTCCCGTCGGTGCCGCAGCACGTTGTCGATGTAGGAACTCACGGCCTCGGCCAGCGGCACATCCCGATTCTCATTCTGCGACAGGTACCAGCGGTGGTCGAGCAACTGGTGGAAGACTTCGGCCGGCTCGAGTCTGCCCTTGAGGTCTTTGGGGATGGCGCGGATGACGGGCTCGAAGACGCGCGCGAGCCACTCGTGGGCCACCATCTCCTCGTCGAGATCCTTCTTCTTGAAGGTCGCCGTGTAGGAGTCGAGGTCATTGAGAAGGCGGCGGGCCTGGTTCTCCTGGGCGTCGAGCCCGGTGAGCCGCAGCAGCCTCCGCTGGTGGTGGCCAGCGTCGACGACCTTGGGCTGGATGCGCACCTGGCTGCCCGCGTCATCCGTTTTGATGGCGAGTTCTTCGATATCGAACCCGAGTTCGTTGAGTCGCTCGACGCGCTCGTTGATACGCCACCGTTCGGATGAGGAGAAGGACTCGGATCCGGTGAGCTCCTTCCAGAGACTGCGATAGGCGGCCACGATGCCGTTGCTCACCTCGACCGGGTCGGCCTCTTCATCGAGGCGCCCGCCGGCGGCGAGATCGAGGAGTTCGCCCGCGATGTTGACCCGCGCGATCTCGAGGTCGTTCTCCCGCTGGCCGTTCGAGAGGCCGTTGTAGAGCTGGCCGGTTTCCGCGTCGACGAGATAGGCGGCAAAGGCACCGGCGTCGCGACGGAACAGCGTGTTGGAGAGCGAGACATCACCCCAGAAGAATCCGATGATGTGCAGGCGCACGAGAAGCACGGCGAGAGCGTCGACGAGGCGAGTCGCGGTGTCGGGGCGGAGCGTCTGCGAATACAGGGCGCGATAGGGGAGTGAGAACTTCAGGTGACGGGTGACGAGCACCGATTCGAGGTCGTTGCCATCGTCATCCGTGCGGTTGGTGATCACGGCGAGCGGATCGACGCAGGGCACGTCGAGCTTCTGCAGCGTACGGAGCATCTCGTACTCCCGGCGGGCAAGCTCCGCAGAGGTCTCCTTGATGGCGATCACGTAGCCGCTCAAATTGACGAAGCGCACGAGGTGGCGGGAGATGCCCTTGGGAAGAGCCGCGATCACACTGTCTGGCCAGACATCGAGAGGCAGATTCCACGGCAGGTCGAGCAGGGCCGGATCGACGGTGGCCGAAGTGATGTTGAGTGATCCGCTCATGAACCGAGCCTATCCGGGCTGGAATGCCCCGTTAACGACGATGCGGGCGACGTGACCGTCGCCCGCATCGTATGTGTTGACTGATCGACTAGTCGACGACTGCCTTGCTCAGGCGATCGCCCGACTCGATGTCGAACGCGTGAATGTGCGAGGCCGTCGGCATGATGAACACCGTGTCGCCGGCATTCGGGTGGACGCGCCCATCGACGCGAGCCACGATGTCCACGCGGCCTCCGTCGACCTCGGTGTGACCGTAGAGATAGCCGTCGGCGCCGAGCTCTTCGATGACGTCGACGCTGACCTGGAGGCCATCGCCAGAGCTCGAGACCTTCACGTCTTCCGGACGAACACCGATGGTGACCTTGGTGTTGTTCGTCGCGCCGAGCGTCGCGCGGTCGAGTGCGGCGACCGCGGTTCCGAACTTGAGTCCCCCCTCGACCAGGTCGGCAGTGAAGAGGTTCATCGCCGGAGAACCGATGAAGCCGGCCACGAAAACGTTCTTGGGGTTCGCGTACAGGTCGCGAGGAGTTCCGACCTGCTGCAGCACTCCATCCTTCAGCACGGCGATGCGGTCACCCATGGTGAGCGCCTCGGTCTGGTCGTGGGTGACATAGACGGTCGTGACGCCGAGACGGCGTTGGAGCGACGCGATCTGGGTGCGAGTCTGCACGCGCAGCTTGGCGTCGAGGTTCGACAGCGGCTCGTCCATGAGGAACACCTGAGGCTGGCGAACGATTGCGCGGCCCATGGCGACGCGCTGACGCTGGCCACCGGAGAGTGCCTTCGGCTTGCGAGCGAGGTAGGGTTCGAGGTCGAGCAGCCTGGCGGCTTCGAGCACGCGGGTGGCACGCTCGTCCTTGTTGATGCCCGCGATCTTGAGCGCGAAGCCCATGTTCTCGGCGACCGTCATGTGCGGGTACAGCGCGTAGTTCTGGAAGACCATCGCGATGTCGCGATCCTTCGGCGGAACGTCGGTGACGTTGCGCTCACCGATGAGGATGTTGCCATCGTTGACCTCTTCGAGGCCGGCCAGCATCCGAAGGGCCGTTGATTTTCCGGAACCTGACGGTCCGACGAGGACGAGGAACTCGCCGTCTTCAACGTGCAGGTCGATTGCGTCGACAGCCGGGACGGTGGATCCGGGATAGAGGCGGGTAGCTTTGTCGAAAGTGACAGATGCCATAGGGGTACTTCTCCTTCACCGGCAGGTACGTGCCGGACGATCCGTAGTGAATGGATGGTAGTGCAGGGCCATTATGTCACCAGTTCAGGGTGCATCGGTAACGCGTTCAGCGGTCACTGGCTAGGCTGATCCAGCTACCGTGTGGCCAATTCCCAGACAGGCTGTCTACTGTTCTAAAGGCTCCCGGGCGCAGCAGACTGCCTCGGTTGAAGCCGCTGAGACCTGATCTATAGTGAGGTTCGATGACTAACGGTGGCTCTGGCGACGATCGCCTCAGCAAGAACGAGAGGCGTGAAGCCGCCCGCGAGAAGGCTCGTATCCTCCGAGAAGAGCAGAAGAAGAAGGATCGCCGCAACAAGTTTTTCCTTCAGGGTGGTCTTGCAGTGGTGCTCCTTGCCATCGTCGCCATCATCGGGCTCGTCATCATCAACGGGGTGAAGCCGCCGTCTCCCGGACCGCTCAACATGCTGAGCGACGGCATCAAGATCGGCAAGAGCTTCAAGGCTGTCCCGACCGCTGCCCTGCAGCCGGATGCCAGCCCGGTTCCGTCTGCCACCAATGCGTCGGACGTCGTCGACATCAAGGTCTACCTCGACTACCAGTGCCCTATTTGTGGCACCTTCGAGTCGACGAACATCGCCCAGATCACCACCTGGGTCAATAGTGGCGCCGCGACCTACGAGATCCACCCGATCGCCATTCTCGACGCCCAGTCCCTCGGCACGAAGTATTCGACGCGTTCCGCGAATGCCGCAGCCTGCGTTGCCAACTATTCGCCGAACAGCTTCTTCGACTACAGTGCCCAGCTCTTCGCCAATCAACCGGCGGAGCGAACGGGGGGACTGACGGATGCCAAACTCGCGAGTCTGGCGAAGTCCGCAAAGGTCGCGAAACTGGATTCGATCACGAGCTGCATCAAGGACCAGACCTTCAAATCCTGGGTGACCGCCGCAACCACGCGGGCGACCACGGGTCCAATCCCGGATTCGAACGTGAAGAAGGTGGAAGGCACTCCGACCGTGGTCATCAATGGCAAGAAGTATCTGGGTGCGGTCAACGACGCGAGCGCCTTCGCTGCCGCAGTGGTTCAGGCGGTGGGCGATCGTTTCAGCAGCTCGTCCGCGACGCCGTCCCCTTCGCCCTCGACGACGCCGTAGTTCTCACGCACGGATCTGGGCCCGGACCGCAATGGTCCGGGCCTTCTCTGTCTCTCCAAGAACACTTCACGGGCAGCGCTCCGCATCCTCCAATCTTGCGCTGTTAGCTTTCAATGACAGCTCAGAAGCTCACCGATCGTCAGACTGAAAGGCAAAGCAGTGACCGCAGAACCTTCATCCGTCGCCCAGTCCGTTCTCGACCAGGAGGCGCGGCCCGTGAGGGTTCTCATCGTCGATGAGGAAGAGCCGCTCACTAGAGTGGTGAAGCTCGCACTGCGGCTTGAAGGATGGGACATCGCCGTCGCGGGCAGCGGTAACGACGCCCTGGCCGCCGTGGAAGCGTTCCAGCCCGATGCCATCCTTCTCGACATCATGCTTCCCGACATGAGCGGCATCGTCGTCGCGTCGACACTCCGCGAGCGCGGCGATCACACCCCCATCATCTTCGTCACCGGCCGCAGTTCTCTCGATGACAAGCTCGCTGCCTTCGCGGCCGGGGGAGACGATTACCTGACCAAGCCGTTCGGCCTCGAGGATGCGGTCAGCCGGCTCACGAACGTGTTCCGCCGTGCGGGACTCCTTGCCTCCAGCCTCGTCGTCGGCGACGTCATCCTCGACCTAGACACCGGTGACGCGTGGAGGGGCGGAGACCCCCTGTTGCTCGACCCCCTCGAGTTCGAGGTGCTGCGAACCCTGCTGACCACAGCGCAAGACCATGAAGCGCCGCGACGCTCGTCACATTATGGCCGACTTGTTTGAATGGCTGGAAGTCTACCAGCGCGCACCGGAGCAGGATCGCGATTACGTCAAGCGCCTCGCCGAATTCGTCAAGGAGTGGGAAGACAAGAGCGACACCCGCAAGCTCCAGGAATTTATCGAATATCTTGATTACTTCGAACAAGCCGG